>CAZAQY010000044.1:0-42694 GCA_964486845.1 uncultured Pirellulaceae bacterium | reverse complement strand
GCGCCAGGGGGCCTCGAAGAAGTTCCTGGCCCTCCCGACCCAAACGTGCAGTTGACGCTGGAGGGGTTCACGCTGGACGAAGTCCTGTTGGTGAACTCGCCGCCCGGGGACGCGCCGCCAGGAGGGGAAGGTGCTCCAGTATGCCGACGCCTTGAAGATCTTCCAACGCGGCGAGTGCCTGGCCGAATAGGCCTTGCCGTCCGACGGGACACGGAACCCGCATTACAGTCCTCCGGGCGAACCGAAGCCGCGGCATCAACCCCAGCACCGCCGCCGTGACGCGAAGCTGGAGGAGCAGCATCTGCGGGCGATGGGGAAGGAGGTGTCGGCGTATCTCGACTTCGCCCTCTCGGCTCCCGGCGTCCAGCGGCACCGTTTGGGCGGTTGGAACGCGGAGCGGGCCATCGAGTGGCTCGAACGGCATCTCGGCCAGCATGCCGCCGCCGCCCCACCTGCCCGCGCCAGCGCCGATGCGCAGCCCAGCTTCCACTCCGCCTCGCCGTCTGGCTCCGCCTCCTCTTCCCGTGGCGGCGCGCCTCCCGGACACCAACGCCTCGGGCCTCCCGCGTGTCCACCTCCGCGTCCCCAATACCAGGAACGAAGCACAGCCGGGTCCACTGATCAGAGCGGCGTCGTGGGGACAGTCCCGACTAGGCGACGAAGAAATCTCAGCATCTCGGAGAGTGTTTTGCACCTTGATAGTGGCCACGCTACGAACTACAAATGTGACCGCGGAAGGGTCGGTTTCGCCTTTGGATGCGTTGGTCACCATCAATTTCATCAACACTTCTCCGATCCGTTCGATCTGGAATCCCTCTTGGAGCAGATCGCGCCGGACATTAGTGCCAAGCGAGTCGGACCTTTAGCGGTGTAGCAGGTTCTCCCTCTTCGCCTGAATCCCGGCCAGGCTGTGAAACTCGAAAGCCCGGCTTTCTCGAAAAAGCCGGGCTTCTTGGCTTGCGGCGATAGGCCGAGCCGGAAAGGGGTCGGCCGGACGCGGCGGTGACATCTCTACCTGTCTACCATCTGGCTTCCACGCCGCAGCTGACGCCGTGCAGGAACACACAGCCGTCGCTGTCGATTTGATTGCCCGCGGGAAGTTCGCCGCTGAAATCGAGTTGATCGGGGGCCAAGGCGACCCCGGTGATCCAGATCAGATTGTAACCGGCTCTCAAGTTCCAAACCTCGTTCAAGCGATAGATGGCCGTCAAGTTCAACTCGCCCACAAAGGCCACGTCGGAGTCCGAGACGCTGGTGAAGGGCCGGACGTCGAACTGATCGTAATCGATGACGTATTGTTCCTGTTGGACGTCGCTGCCGAAGATGCCGGCCTTGCCGGTCGCTTCCCAGCCCCATTTTCTCCCCCAGTGCCGTGCGCGGGCGCCGACCTGAGCCCCGTACAGATTGCTGCTGCTGCGAATGTCGTAAACGCCGCTTTCGACTCCCGTCATTCCGCTCCCGGTCATCTGATCGCGTTCGCCGTAGATCCTGAGATGTTCGTGCAGGTTGAGGTAGCGAAACCCCACCAGCCATTCGAAGGTACGGCAGTGCAGATTGCAGCCGCCGCAATCGCCCTTGGATTTGTCATCCCCCTTGCCGCCCCCACAGGGGGCACAGCACCCGTTGCAGCAAACGAGATTCAACTCGGCGCTGTGCAGCGACGACGAGTAATCCGTCCAGATCCGATCGACGTCGCCAAACACGTTGGTCGCACCCAGCCCGCCGGGAAAGGTGTATATCGTGGATTCACTGGGTGCGGAAAGACAGAACGACGTGTCGGCATCGAACAGGCCGAGGTACGAGCCTTCGATCGCCCAGCCATTGTGCAGGCGATGGCCGACCAAGACGCGCACTCCCGACTCGAAATCGAAGTCCAAATCGCCGGTGGACAAGACGGTGGGCGCTTCGTCGATGGGCAAAACCGCGTCATCCGGGCCGCGCAGATTGACGATCATCGGCTGATCGTTGCTGGAATTGGTCCGCTCCAGGAACAAGGCTTCCACGTAGCCGTAGCAAGTGGGACAGGGGGAGCAGCACGCATCCTTCTTGCCCTTGTCGCTGCTGCCGTCCCCCGCAAACCAATCGTTCTGCAGCAGATTGCCCGGCTTCGCAGGCTCCTGTACGGCTTGTTCCGCGTCCCATGCCAGGACCAGCGGAACGGTGATCGTGGCGATGACCACGAACAAGATCCCTCTCATCACGTTCTTGCTTCTCATCGGTACAGACTCCCCATCGAGACAGATTACGACCTGCCGCGCAAACAGTTGGCTTGGCCATCCTGGGCGGCGACATCTTCCCCTCAACCAGCGCGTCGGATGGGCCGGTTATTGCGCACTCAATCAGCGATGTGATCTTCCGTGCTGGAATCGCTCGCCAGATGGGGCAGTCCCGACTGGGCGCCCGAGAAATCCATTTCCCCGTCGCTACACATCGGCCGTACAATAGCAGAACAAACACGGATTTGCCTCGCCTCGACACGATCGAAGTAACACCGAATTCTGCCACCTTGGGCACAATAGAAGCAGCCGCCAAAGCTGGTTCATCGCGCGCGTGCGGAATTCGTGGCTCGTCCCACCCGACGCGGAATTTCGTTGAGCGCCCGTACGCTGCACATCATGCCGCGGAACGTGTCACGTGGCTCCGTCACGCGATGTACCGTCCCGAGCGTCTCTTGCGAACGATCGGTTTTTTCGCTACAAGCCTGTCTAACTGTAAGACCGCAGGTTGACTCTTGCCTCCCGGAGGGCTCGACGATGGTTTTGGGCTTTTCATTCGTCTCCAACGGTACCAGCTACTTGCTGACCCTCGATGCCCCCAACGTTGGGAGCGGGACCGACACGGCCAACGTCACGGGCAGCGGCTCGAACACGCTGACGGTGACCCCTGCCGGCTTGGCCGCCTTCGACACGATCATGATCACGGACTCCAACAGCGGCTGACCATCAGCGATGACAGCTGCCTGGGAACGCCGCCTGCCGCTGCCACACCCGGCCACCTGATCGTCGACGGCGGCACGCTGGCGGTCTCGGCGACCGTGACACTGGCGGCCGCGCGCGGGACTAGGCTCGGTGGCGCTTCAAGCACAGGCACGTTCAGCATCTCTTCGGGCGCGACGTTGACCAGCGACGGCGTCATCGCCGACAACGGCGCTGGCTCCAAGAGCCTGACCAAGAGAGGCTTGGGCACACTCGTTCTCGGCGGCGACAACACCTACAGCGGCGCGACTCTGTTCGCGGATACGTCGTCCGGGGTTATCCAAATCAATCATGACCACGCCTTGGGCCTCAGCGGCACGATCGTCTTCAATGGCAGCGGCACCCTGCGCTACGGGCCGGGAATCACGACGGACTTGTCCAGCCGGATCAGCACCGGAAGTTCCGCGATGACCGCCAGTATCGACACGACGGGCAGCACCTCCGGCGGAGGGCTTACCGGCATGAGCGACTTGCCGACCAGCGTTTTTCTGAAATTTGCCGCAGAATCCGTCGCTGAAGATCGTCAAGGACGCCGCGGTTCCGGGCGGCACGGCCAACGTGCCGGACGAGGTGATCGACTATACGATCTCGGTCCAAAACACGGGCAACACGACGCTGACGGGTGTGACGGTGGTCGATCCGTTCGTCACCGATCTGACCCGCGTGGCGGACAACCCCGGCAACAATGACACACGCCTGGAAGTCGGCGAGACATGGGTGTACACGGCGACGCACACGGTGACGATGGCCGACATCGTCTCCAGCGGCGGCGGCGACGGGTGGCTGGGAAAGTAGTGGGGGGCGAGCAGGGCCTTGCCTTGCCCATCGCCAGCGGGTAGGCTCGATCAATCCAGAGGATCGGCGACTGGGATGTGCGGAGCCTAACGCGGGCTGGCGCCCGCAACCCATCTGGCGAGCGGGGTGGCGTGAGCCCCCCGGTTCTGAACCGGACGACTAACTGGGAACCGGGGGGCTCACGCCACCCCGCTCGCCACGCCAGGATGCGCGCACGGCGCGCGCATCGTACGGACTGAGACTCGAAGGCATCTTGTGGACCAGGCTCCCGACCGCGGAAGGGCCGTTTTTCGGAGGCGACCATGAAACGATTTGCGTCATGGGTGGGGCTTGCGGCGTGGACTTGGGCCGCCCTGGCGGCGGCAGCCGAGGAAAGTAACGCTGCCAACGTGGAACCCGTGCGGGCGGCGGACGGCAAGTTGCAGATCGGGCTGGACCCGGCCAACGGAACGCTCCTGGAACTGGTCCAGTTGCCTGGCGGCTACAATCAACTCGCCGGCAACCCGGAGCCCTTGGGGCTGTGGCAGATCACCGTCCGCGATGGCGAGACGACGCACGAATTGAGCGCCGAGCGCGCTGGTCCTCCCAAAACCGAGCGACTGACGGCGGACCAACCTGGATTGCGGCTGGTGTGGGACCAGGTTGCGGCCGAAGGGACGCAACCGCTGCGCGTGGAGGTCCTGATCCGGCTCGGCCAACAGGACGAATCGCTCAGCCGCTGGGATCTGTCCGTCGCGAAGCCGAAAGGCGTGCGGCTGACGCAAGTCCGGTTTCCCCGCGTCCCCGGCCTGCGCGAGCGGACCGAGGAAGTGCTCGCCATTCCGCGCGAGTTGGGCGCTCTGGCCCGTAACCCCCGCGCTCTGATGCAGGGCAAGAACAAGCAGGGCGCCCGCCTCGCCTGGCGCTATCCGTTTCCCATGAACATGCCGTGCCTGGCCTTCTATCAGGACCATGGTCCCGGCTTCTACGCGGCCTGTGACGACCCGCAGAACTACCGCAAGGAGTTCGCGCTGTGGGGTGACGGGCAGGGACGAGTGCATTTCGAGATCCTGCACGAGCCGGAACAGGATGCCGCCGAGTTGGCCGAGTTCCATTTTCCCTTTGCGGTCGTGCTGGGAGCGTTCAACGGCGATTGGACGACCGCCGCGAGGCTGTATCGCCAGTCTCCGGGGGCCAAGACGATCGCCGAACGCGGCCGGCTGCGCCGCCAACTGACGCCGGCCTGGTTGCCCGAGACCGGACTCTGGGTGTGGAATCGCGGGCGGTCGCCGGGCGTGTTGGAGCCGGCAATGGTGATGCGGAAGCACCTGCAGACGCCCGTCAGCGTGCTGTGGCACTGGTGGCACAGCTGCGCCTATGACGCCGGTTTCCCCGAATACCTGCCGCCCCGCGAAGGCACCGGACCGTTTCGAGCCGCCTTGGCGGCCGCACAGCAGCAGGACGTACACGCGATCCTGTACATGAACCAGCGTCTGTGGGGAATGCAGACCCAGAGTTGGATCGACGAGGGCGCCGAAACGCACGCCGTGAAGGGACCGGACGGCAAGGTCCGCCCGGAGGTGTACAACGTCTTTATGAAGGCGCCCTGCGTGCCGATGTGCATCGGCACTCGATTCTGGCGCGACAAGTACGCCGGTCTGGCGCAAGAAGTGTTCTGCGGCCTGAAAGCCGGCGGCGTCTACATGGATCAGACGGGCGTCTTAGCCAGCTGCTACGATCCCAGTCACGGCCACATCCTGGGAGCCGGCCGGTATTGGACTGACGCATTGGGGATGCTCACCACCGAGATCCGCGACCGCTGTTCGACGCGCGGCCGCGTAGCGTTGGGAGGCGAATTCTGCGGCGAGCCGTGGATCGGTAACCTGGACCTGACGTTGGCCCTGAGCGTCAGCGCCGACCGCATCGGCTCAAGTCCCGCCTGGGAGCCGATCCCATTTTTCCAGGCCGTCTACCACGGCAGCACGATCGTCTTCGGCAACTATGCCGGACTGGTTCATCCGCCCTATGACGAGAAATGGCCGCCGGAAAAGACCCTGCCGGGAACGCTGACGTTGTTGGATCGCAAGTTCAGCAGGCAATTCCTGTTGGAGCAGTCGCGGACCTTTGCCTGGGGCATGCAGCCGATGCTGGCCAATTTCCTGCCCGCACAGCTACAGGAGCGTCCCGAAGAAATCGACTTCGTTGCGCGGCTGGTCCGCACGCGGATGCAGTCGCTCAAGTACCTGCTGTACGGCACTTGGCTGCGCCCGCCGGCGTTCGACGTTCCGCAACAGGAAATCGACGTCGCACAAATCGGAGTCTACACTCCCCTGCGAGCCTCCAAACGGACCTACCCCGTGGCGTTAGCCGGGGCGTGGCAAGCCGCGGACGGGGACGTAGCCATCGCCCTGGCCAGCATCCACGACGAGCCGCTCCGCCTGCGACTGCCGATCGACGTCCCCGCGTACCGCCTTCCCGCCCGCTGTGCCGTGTATCGCATCGACGATGCCGGCCGGCAGCGTCTGGGCCTGTTCGATACCCGCATCCCATTCTGGCAGCTCGATCTGCCTCCGCGCGGCCTGTGCCTGCTCGAGTTCTGCCGCAACGAGAAGGAGTGAGCCATGCGCACGAAGGACTAATTCCACACTGCCATAGGTATCGCAATAAGGCTCCCCCCACCAATTGGCACCGATGGTCGGTTAGCGGCTCATCGCTGCCACTTCCCGATCGAGTCGGTCCCCCAGTCGATCCTTTTCCACTTCCAGATCGTGCGACGGCACCTGGCACGCGAGGCTCCCACGACGGGCCCGCCAAGAAACGAAAAGACTCGCCGGGGCGGATGGCTGCGGCGAGTCTTTCAGGAGGCGACGGGAGGGGCGACGCCGTCAGGGAGTGGCATCAACGGATTTGGATGGCAGCGTCCAATTCCTGGGCGATCCTCAGCAGTTCCTCGTCATCGTAAAAGTAGACGACCGTCTCGGCGATCGTCGGCAGGGCCGCGAAGTCCGTTTCGACCGAGGCGCGGACGGCATGGTCGCCGGCAGCGAGCCCGATGGCCCGGAACGTCAGAACCTTGGGCTCGCCGGGATTCAGGCGAAAGCCGGGGAAGTTGATCTGCTGGCCCACGGTCGTAGATCCATCGGTAGCTATCGCCTGCAATCCCTCCGGCAACTCGACGGTCACGGCGACGGTTTCAGCCGCACGGGAGCCGCGGTTCACGACCGAGACGGTGAATTGTTCCGGTTCACCGACAGCGATCGCTTCCTTGGTGTTGTTCACCGCGACATCGACGTCGGGGCGGGAGATGACGTGGGTCAAGTGATCGTCTTCCGCTCGCAACTGGACATCGGCCATCGCGACTGCCAACTGAACTTGTCGGCCCAGCTTGACGGCTTTCGTCTTCAGTTGAATCGAGTGCGAGTCGCCGGGGTTCAACGCCAGCAGGCACCAGCTGTAGATGCGACGGGTCTGATCGACGTCGGCCTCTTCCGACAGGGTCGTCACCTGCAGCCCTTCGGGCACTTGCAGGGCCACTCGCACGTTGCGCAGGACGGTGTCGCCCGGATTCCAGACGCGGACTTCGTACTCGCCTTCCATGGTCAGGAAGCTGACTCTCGTGCCGTCCACCTCGACCCGCAGTTCGGGGCGTAGAATTTTGACGCGGTGGCTGCACCGCACTTCGCGATTGTCTCGAGCCGTGGCGACGAAGTTGCCTTCCAGCCATTCCGGTTGGTTCGCCCGCACCGTGAATTTGAACTCCTTCGTTTCCCCCGCAGGGAGCGAGGCCAGCTTGGCCGGACGCGGAATTTGAGTCTCGATGTAGCTGCTTTCCGGCAGTTGCGGCGCCAGCACGACGTTCTGGGCCGTTCCATCGCCGATGTTCTTCAGCAGTACGCGGAACGTCACCGTCTCGCCGATTTGAGCCGTCTCCGGACCCGTGCATTGGATGGCAATTTCCGGCTGCCGCACTTGCAGGGCCGACTGGGTCGAGGCCGAGAAGAAAGCCTTGGTCTGCAGGTCGACCGGGCCCGTCTTCTGGGGAATCAGTTCCATAGTAATGCGGCGAACGGCACCGGGAGGCAGGTCCCCGATTTCAAACTGAATCAAGCTCTCGTTGGTCACGCTTGGATCCGGATCGGCGTCCACGAACACGACCGCCGGCGGCAGCGTGGTCTGAATCGAGACCCCCTCTGCGAGCGACTTGCCGGCGTTTTTGACCGAGATCACGAACTGGGCCGACGCGCCGATGTTGATCTCGCCGGGGACCGAAGTCTCGATGGAGATCACGGGCACCGTCGAGGACGTGTTCAGTTCCGGCGAACGAACCTGCCCTCGGACGGCGGGCGACAGCGAGGTCAGCACAAGAACCACGAATCCGGCAAGAACAGTTGAGCGATACATCTTACCCCTCGTACAGTTGGCGAATCGCGGGCAAACGGCAACCGGACCTGGTTCGTTCCTCGTCGCGACTCTAGGTGGGATGTTTGATGACGGGTATAGTTGCGGGCAGTCTCAGTCCAATGCTGGAATTGCCGGCCGGTGCCGGGAATGGGGCCGGTCTCCCGGTGACGGATCAAGCGCTGTTATCGGCTGGTCTGCTTGCATTGTTTAGTCGGGACGTGATCCTTTGGCCAAGCATACGGCCTGGAACGGCGGCAACGGGGCGGATTTTGACGGCTGCCCAAGATGTGCCGCAGGCGGCCAAGCAGGGCTGCGCTCCGAATCCCCGCCAAAAGACGTAATTACGCCGCTTCCCCTCGGTCCCGGACTGGGCGTGGAGGTCGACGAAGACAAAGTGAATCGCCTGCTCACGCCGCTTTCCTTTCCCGAACTCCGGTAATCGCAGTACACAGAATGCTTCCCTCGCCAGTGCTCCTCCTTTTCGTCGGCGCCGTTTGTCTGTCCGCCGTGGCCGGATGTGGCGGGCCGGAGCAGCCGGCGAAGGTCATCCGTTCGTTCTTCGGGACGACCATGGGGACCGAGTACACCGTCCGCGTAGTGGCTCCTGCGGGCGAACCGAATTGGCCGGCGCTGCAGCAGCAGATCGATCGCAGGCTGGAAGCGATCAGCCGCCAGATGTCGACCTATCTGCCGGATTCGGAGATCTCGCGATTCAATCGGTACGAAGGGCGGGACTGGTTTCCGGCCTCGGCGGAGTTCGTCCGGGTGGTGGCGGCGGGGCTGGAAGTGTCCCGGAGCACGCAAGGCGCATTCGATGTGACGGTGGGGCCGCTGGTGAATCTGTGGGGCTTCGGACCGGCGGGACGGCCCGGCGACGTCCCGACGGACGAAGCGATTGCCGCCTGCCGGGCCCGCGTGGGATATGAACGCTTGGAAGTGCGTGCCGAACCGCCCGCGCTGCGCAAGCACCGGCCGGACCTGGACATCGATCTGTCCGCGATTGCCAAAGGTTTCGCGGTGGACGAGGTCGCCGGACTGTTGGACCAACACGGAAGTCAGAGCTACATGGTTGAAATCGGCGGCGAGGTGCGTACTCGAGGGCGGAAACCCGACGGCGGCTCGTGGCGGATTGGGATTGAATGGCCCGTCGCCACGGCGCGGGAGATTCAATGGGTCGTCGAGTTGGACGACCGATCGCTGGCCACGTCCGGCAATTACCGGACCTTCTTTGAACAGCAAGGCCGCCGCTATTCGCACGAGATCGACCCGCGCACCGGCCGCCCCGTCGAACACGGACTGGTTTCCGTCTCCGTGCTAGCCAGCGACTGTATGACGGCGGACGCCTGGGCGACGGCTCTGATCGTGCTGGGCCCGGAAGCGGCGTTGTCGGCGGCGCGACAGCACGGGTTGGATGTGCTGTGCATGATCCACACGCGGGATGGATGGCTGGAACAGACGACCCCCGGTTTTGCCGCCCGGCTGCGCTCGGTCGAGCGTTAGAAACCGCAGCCTCTTCCATTTTTTCTCTCGTTTTTCTGCCGTTCCCATTTCGCTGCTTTGCGATCAGGACTCTGTTTGCGAACGGTTGCGGCGATCTGACGCATCGCTTATGTTGGACGTAGGCCTCGTTGCGATTTTCTCATCTTGGTCTGCCTCGAGTGTTAAGGTGGTGTTATGAGTGCATGGCTCGCCTCGGCGGGACTGGCCGCAGTGTTGTTGGGGCAGGTGGAGGCGCAGCATCCCCCGGACGCTTCTGCGGCGATCGAAAAGGCAATTTGGGAACTGGGCGACGCCCGCTTTTCGGTGCGGCAGGCGGCGGCGCGCACGCTGTGGCAACATGGCCTGGCGGCGGAAGCTGCGTTGCAGCGGGCGGCCGAGAGCGGCGATCGCGAGACGCGCGTGCGCGCCCGCAGCATTTTGAACGACTTCCGCTACGGCATTCTGCCCGGCGTGCCGGCGGAAACTGTCGCACGGATTCGCCAATTTCGGGACGGGAGCGCCGCCGAGCGACTGGCCGCCTTCCAGATCCTGGCGGAACGCGGCGACTTCGATACGCTCCAGCGACTGATCGGACTGGAGCCCGACGCCAACGTGCGCCGGCAACTGCTGGTGATGCTGATTCAAAGTCCGCGGGCCGTCGAGCAACTAGCCGACCTGGACCGGCTGGAAAAGCTGCTCGCCACCGTAGCCGCCGATCAGGACGAGGCTTGGCGACGAAGGATGCTGGCTCAACTGCTGTTCTCGGAGAAGATGATGCAACAGCTTGCGGAAAAACGCGAACTGGGCCTGGTGATCAAGGTCATCGAGCGCGAAACGTCCGCCGAAGTCCGCCGCCAGATGCTGTCCGTGCTGTTCCAGAACGCGGCCGCCGTCACGGTGCTGATCGACAAGGACCAACTCGACCTGCTGCTGAAGCTGATCGAAAAAGAGCCCGAAAAACGCTTCCGCGGGCCGTGGATCGGCCAGGTGTTGGGAAACGCGGAGGCGGTAGACCGTCTGGCCGGCGACGAGCGACTGGAACGTCTGTTGAAGTTTGCCCAAGACAACATGGAAGCCGAGCAACGCGCGTCGTTGTTGCCGCAGATGTTCCAGAACCAGAGCGTCGCCCAGGCCTTGCTGGCCAAACGCGGACTCGACCGCCTGATCGCCTTGGTCGGCGCCGAACCTGACCTGACCGTGCGCGGAGGGCTGCTCGCCGCCTTGGTCAAGTCGCCCGCGCTCAGGCAGCAGCTCGGTTCCACGGAACAGCGCCAGTACGCCCTCGAACTGGCTCGAAAGGAAAAGGAGCCCGCCGCGCGCGATGCCTACCTGAAGGCCCTGCTGACGGGCAGCGGCCGCTACTTCCTGTTGTCGGATTCGGAAAGCCGCAAGGCGGTGTGGGCGTTGTTCAAGACGGAAACGGATGCTGCAGAAAAGCCCGCTTCGGATTGGCGCGGCGACGCCGTCAGTCAACTGCTCAACCACTCGACGCAGGACGAGTGGCTGCGAAGCGCGGATGAAATCGGTTGGCTGCTGCGGTTCCTCCGCGACCGGGCGTCTGCCGAGCAACGAGGGCAGATCCTCACGCGGCTGGCGTTCGACTATCGCCTCAAACCGATCCTGCAGCAGCACGCGCCGCTGGACACGCGGATCGAGTTGGCCAAGAGCGTTCCCGCCGCCGCGCGGGGGCGGTTGCTGGCAGGGCTCGTGCTTCCGGCGGACGCCTCTGATCCGGAGGCGTTGGCCGATCGGTCCGCGCAGCTGGTGGCGCTGGCGAACCAGGAGTCGGACGCCGCCGCCCGAAGCGATTATCTGCAAGGGCTGTTTGCCCATGCGGGGGCGATGAAGACGCTGCTCGACGGCGGATTCTACGACGACCTGTGGGCCCTGGTCACCGCCGAGGACGACCCGGTGCGTCAGGCCGTGCTGCGGGCCGAGTTCGTCCGCACCGGCGCTGCGCTGACGGCTTTTGCCGGCAAGCAGCAACTGGACGCGCTGGTCACGTTCGCTCAGGACAACCAGCACGCCGAAGGGCGGCGGCAATACCTGCAGCGTCTGCTGATCAACGAGCCGGCGCTGGTCCGGCTGATCGACAAGGGACACTACGAGGCGCTGTTTGGTTTGGCTGAACGGGAGGAAGACGCGGCCGCGCGGCTGGAATTGCTCAGCCGCTTGTACACCAGCCCCAGGGTTGTGCAGCGACTGGTCGACCAGAAACGGATCGCCGAGTTGCTCGAATTCGGCGAGGAGTGCTCGGAGACCGGCCAGTTGAACGACTACCTGCAGCGGCTGTTCCAAAACCAACAAGCGACGAGGACGCTGGTCGAACAAGGGCGGCTCGAGTCGCTGCTGGACCTGGCCAGCAAAGTCCGAGAGGACTATCGTCGCGCGTCGTTGGTCGCCGCGCTGCTGAATTCGCCGGAGATGGTCGGCCAGATCGCGGATGGCGAGCAGTGGAAGAAGCTCACGGCGTGGATCGAGGCCCAGCCCGAGTCGGCGCGACAGCAATTGTTTTACGCGTTGTTGGGCCGGCCGGAATGCGTGGCGATCCACGTCCAGCGTGGCCGGTTCGAGGATCTCGTAGCGCTGATCCAGAAAGAACCGCGGCCCGAACGCCGCTCGCAACTCCTGGCCATGTTGATGGCCCAGTCGGCGGTCATCGAGCGTCTGGTGGCCAAGAAAGACGCCGGCCTGTTGCTCCGCCTGGCAGAAGAACAGACCAACCCGCAAATCCGCCGCACGTTTCTGATGCGCCTGGCGGACAGTCCGCCGGCCATTGCTGCTTTGGCTGGAGATGGCAAGTTCGACCAGTTGGTCAAGTTGGCGCGTCAAGGCGGCGACCCCAACCTGCAGCGGCAGTTGATTCAGCGTCTGCTGTACGATGACACCTGCCGGCGGGCGCTTGGCGAGGCGCAGTTGGGCGGCAAGCTGGCGGAGTTGTTGCGGACGGATGCCGACGGCAAGTTCCGCCGGATGGCCGCCCGCCACGTCCTGTCCAATACGCGCCTGCTTCAGACGCTGATCGACAGCGGCCAGACGGGGGCCTTGTTCGAAATCGCCGAACTGGATCCGGACGAGCACGAACGGCGTTTGAACTTGCAGCGGTTGCTCTGCGCGCCTTCCGGATTAGTGCCTTATCACATCCGCCGCGGCGAGTTGGACGAGGGCCAGCGGCGGCTGGAGCAAAACCTGGGAGACGATTTCGGGCGGCTGCGGCTGGCGACGTTTCTGCTGGCGACCGGCCGAATCGACGCGCGGATCGACGAAGTCCGCGCCCGGCTGAAGCAGGCGCCCAGCGCCGACGACGCGCGGCTGTTGGCCTACTTGGCGCGAGCCAACGGCGACGCCGCGACCGCCCGGCAGGCCGCCGAAACGGCCCAGGACCCGGCGTTGCTCAAGGCGGTGCTGGTCGAACAGCGGCAGTGGGCGGAAGCCGCGCGGCTGCAGGCCGCCCATCCCTGTCCCCCGCCGATCCCAACGGGGCTCCGCGCTCCCGAACAGGAAACGCACCAGCGGATCGAACAGCTGGGCCTGCTGGCGGCCTATCAGCGATTGGCGGGCGATCAGGCGGCCTGCGACCAGAGCGCCGCCGAGATCCAAAAACTGGCGGCGGCGCATGCGGAGGACAAGACCTTGCAGTGGTTTTGCGTCGAGGCCCTGTTGTTGAACGACCGCGTCGAGCAGGGGCTCGAAATCCTGGCCGCGCTGCAACCGCAGCGGGCGTTCAATCTGTACGCGGCACGCTACCAGTACCGCCGGGCATTGGAGTTGCTAGGCTGGCGCGAGGGAGTGCTGCCGGATCGCGCGTGGTTGGAGTCGCTGTCGCAGGACGGGACCGACGCCGCACAGCAGGCCCTGCAGCGGCTGGACGGCGCACTGCTGGTGGCCCGCACGCTGCACCTGTTGGGCCGGCGAGATCAGGCCGGTGCAATCCTGGATCTGGTCGAGGCTTACGCCCAGGAGCAGCCGGACAGCGGCAGTTCGACGTCCGGCCGAAAGCAATGCTGGGAGCGAATGTGCCTGACGCTGCTGGCGATGGGCGACCAGGGGCGTGCCTGGACACTGGGGGCGCGCACCTTGCGCCATCCCAACGCCACGCCGTCGCTCCTGTATCGCCTTTATCCCCAGCGCACCAACGAAGCGCAGGGCTGGTGGATGTTCTTTCGACAGGGTTCCAGCCAGGAGACGCCGGCCGAGACGTTCGGGCGCGTACACCGCATGATGAACCCGCCGCCGCAGGAAGATGCCGCCGCGTTCGAGCAAGTGGCGGCGGAGGCCGAGCAGTTGGCGGACTCGCTGTCCGATTCGCGCCGCGACGCGATCAGGATCGCCGTGGGCGAGGCGGCTTTGCGGCGCAAACAACCGGACTTGGCCCGCCGCTGCCTGCAGCCGGTCGTCGAGCGCAATGCGGCCGCTGCCAGCATGTTGGCCGAGACCTGGTGGCAAAGCGGGCAGTGGCAAGAAGCGGCGACGGCCAGCGAGGCGCTCTGGGAAAAAGACCACGAGCAAGTCGGCTCGCTGTACTTGTCCGGCGAGGCCCTGCAACGAGCCGGCCGCGAGGACGAAGGCCGCCGCCGCAAGGAGCAGGCCGTGTTGATGGCGCTGGACAGCCGGGCGCGGATGACGTTGGGAACCGTCCTGAACCAGCACGGCTTGTCCGAGGAAGCCGCGCAACAGTTCCAGTTGGTGCTGCGGACCGCGCCGTTCGAATCGTGGGAATGGCAGGCCGCGGCTCACTCGCTCGCCACACGCGCGGAGAGCGACGATCCGGCCGAAGCCGCCGCCCTGTTCGAAGAATCCTTGCTGGATGACTTGCGCACGAACTTCCATCTCCTGAAAGATCGAGATTACCTCGCAACGCCCGCGAAGATCCATCGGCTGCGGGCCGCAGCGGAAACGGACGCGGGACGCTTCGAGGCTGCCGAGAAGCATATCCGGCAGGCCCTGACCGCGTTGCCCGGCGAGACGGATGTGTCCGAGGAGTTGCTGCCGCGACTGCAGCAAGCGGGCCGGAACCAGCAGGCCGACGAGCTGTTTCAGCAGGTGTACGGACTCTACTCCGAGGCCGTACAAGCCTGGCCCGAATGTGCGTTGCTGCACAACAATCTGGCTTGGGCGGCGGCCCGTTGCGGACGGCACTTGGACAAAGCCCAACAGCACGCCGAACGGGCCGTCGGACTGGCGCCCGATAACGCCAGCTACCTGGACACACTGGCCGAAGTGAACTTCCAGCGTGGCGACCGCGAGTCCGCCCTCCGCCATTCCCGCCGCGCGATGCAGTTGCGGCCGGACGACGAGGCGCTGCAGCAGCAACTGAAGCGTTTCGAACACGATCCGCTGCCGGGGAAGGCGTCGCAGCGTTCGAGAAATGACTGCCGCCCCGTCAGAGTAGCCATCACACTGCGTGTGATGATCAGCAACAGACACGGTACAGTTATTTCTCGAACGCCGCTCGACTCCGGACCATTCATTCAGAGAATGCGTTTCGCTACAATGTCCGGTTGAGAGAACCGCACCGTGGCGGCCGACGGGGGCTTGGATTTGAGTGCCAACGACGATTTCGCCCTGGTGTTGAAGCGGCAGTGTGCTGGGATGTTGCGGAGGTCCGTGCGATGCAAGTTGACGTGATCCGTTCAAACCTGTTAGTCGGTTCGTGCCCCAGATCGAGAGGCGATGTCGACCAGCTGAAGTCGGACTTCGGCGTCACGGCCGTGTTAAATCTGCAGACGGACGCCGATCTCCAGTACACGGGAATCGACTGGCAGGACCTGGCTTCCTACTACGAAGTGCAAGGCATCGCAGTGCGGCGTGTTCCGGTGGTCGATTTCGATCCGGGCTCGCTCCGCGACAACTTGCCCCGGTGCGTTGCCCAGTTGGACGAGTTGCTTCGTGCGGGCCGCACCGTTTACGTCCACTGCAACGCCGGGATCAATCGCTCGCCGAGCGCGACGATCGCCTACCTGCACTGGGTCGAGCGGCAGGAGTTGGGCGAAGCCGTCTGGATGGTGACCAGCCTGCACGCCTGCGACCCGTACGTCACGGCGATCGTCCAGGCGACGCCCGCCTGGGACGCGATCCGCGCAAGGGAGGACGAACCGCCGTCCATTTGAAGGCGAGGGAATCGGCCTTCACCGCGCTCGGCGCGCGTTCGGCGCAGGTCTCCCGACCTCGCCGGAACCCGTCACATCGACTCGATCAATCGCAGGCAGATTTCGCGGACGGTGGCGGGGTTGGCGTTGGGATTGTGACGTTTGGCTTGACCGATCAGGGCCCCCAGCGCCTTTTGCTTGCCGCCCTTCACTTCGGCCACGATCTGTGGGTTCTCGCCCAGCAGCCGCTGGCACAGTTCGACGATCTCGCCGCGGTCCACGCGGGCGATGCCCAGGGCTTGCATCGCCTCGACAGTGGACTTGCCGGAAGAGAGCATTTCGTTGAAGACATCCCGGGCTCGTGAGTTGTCCAGATCGCCACGTTGGACCATTTGCAGCAATTCCGCCAGAGCCGCAGCCGAGATGGGAAAGGCGTCGATGCCGATGTCGCGGTCGTTCAAGGTGCGCAGCACGTCCTGCTGAACCCAGTTGCTGGGACGTTTGCCGTCGCCTACCGCATCCGCCAGCGCCATGTAGTAATCGACCATCGCACGGCCCTGATTCACGATCACGTCGGCATCGTACGCGTCGATGCCGTACGTGGCCTGCAACCGCTGGCGGATCGCGGCCGGCAGTTCGCCAAGGCCCCCGCGCACGCGTTCGACCTCCTCGGGCTTCACGATCACCGGCACCAGGTCGGGGTCGGGAAAGTAACGGTAGTCGCTGGATTCCTCTTTCTGCCGCTGAGGCCGCGTCACCTGGGCTTGATCGTCCCAGCCGCGGGTCGTCTTGTGGCCGCCGGGGGCGCCCAGCGTGAGTCCCGTCTCCTGCCAGGCTTCGTATTGCCGCGCGGCCTCGTAGGCCAGCGCCCGTTCGACCGCTCGGAAGCTGTTCATGTTCTTGACTTCCACGATCGGCGTAGCCACCTTTCCCGCGGGGGTCGGGATGTGCAAGTTGATGTTGGCATCGACGCGCAGGCTGCCTTCCTGCATGTTGCAGTCCGATACGCCCAGGTACGTCAACAGGAGTTTCAACTCGTTCAGATAGACGCGGGCCTCTTGCGGCGAGCGCAAATCCGGATGGCTGACAATCTCCAGCAGCGGCGTGCCGGTGCGGTTGAGGTCGATGCGGCTGTCCGCCTTGCCGGCCACCTCGTCGTGCATGCTCTTGCCGGCGTCCTCCTCCAGGTGCGCGCGGATGATCCGCACGCGTTTGGGCGCGAAGGCTCCCTTGGGATCGCTGATCTCCAGCCACCCCTCGCGCGACAGCGGCAAATCGTACTGGCTGATCTGGTAGTTCTTCGGCAGGTCCGGATAGTAGTACTGCTTGCGGTCCCACTTGGTGAATTCGGGGATCTCGCAGTTCAGGGCCACCGCCGTCTTGAGCGACAGTTGGAGCGCCTGCCGGTTCATCACTGGCAACGAGCCCGGCATGCCGGCGCACACGGGGCAGGTTTGCGTGTTTGGGGGTGCCCCGAATTGGGTGCTGCAGCGGCAAAACATTTTGGATCGGGTCAACAGCTGGACGTGGACTTCCAGGCCGATGACGACATCGTACGGTTGTGCACTCATGGGCGTGTGCTCGTCGGCGGGGGTCTGCGCGTGTGCCAATCCGTCGCCTGTTGGAACATGCACGCGGCCCGCAGCAGTGTTTCCTCTTGCATCGGCGGCCCCTGCAGTTGCAGGCCAATCGGCAGCGAGCCTCGGGTAAAGCCGCAGGGGATCGAGATTCCCGGCAATCCAGCCAGGTTGGCGCTGACGGTGTACAGGTCACCCAAGTACATCGCCAGAGGATCGTCGATTTTCTCGCCGATTCGATAAGCCGCCGTGGGGGCCACCGGTCCGGCGATCACGTCCACCTCGCGAAAGGCCTCGTCGAAATCGCGCCGAATCAGTCGCCGGACGCGAAGCGCCTTGAGGTAGTAGGCGTCGTAGTAGCCGGCGCTCAGCGCGTACGTGCCCAGCATGATCCGCCGCTTGACTTCCGCGCCGAACCCCTCCGCGCGGCTGCGGCGGTACATGCGGACCAGCGTCGAATCCAGGTTGTCGAGGGCCTGGGTATCTCCTCGCGCCTCGAATTGCCGCCGCTGGGCATTCCATTCGGCCAGCATCGCCGGTTCGTCGGTGCGATACCCGTAATGCACGCCGTCGTAGCGAGCCAGATTGCTGGAAGCCTCGCAAGGGGCGATGATATAGTACGTGGCGATGGCGTACTTGCTGTGCGGCAACGAGATGTCGCGGATTGTGGCGCCCAGCGATTGATACACGCGCACGGCCTCCCGCACCGCGGCCTCCACTTCGCCGTCCAGTCCCTCGCCGAAATGCTCCCGCACCACGCCTACCGTCAATCCTTCCAAAGGCTGCAGGACGGTCTGCGTGTAATCGGGAACGGGGACGTCGGCCGAGGTCGAGTCCAACGGATCGTGCCCCGCCAAAACCTTCAGCAACAGCGCCACGTCGGCGACGGAGCGCCCCAGCGGGCCGATCTGATCCAGACTGCTGGCAAACGCAACCAGTCCGTACCGGCTGACACGGCCGTAGGTCGGCTTCAGCCCGGAGACCCCGCAAAAGGAAGCCGGCTGGCGGATCGAACCGCCGGTGTCGCTGCCGACCGATAGGGGCGTCATGCCGGCCGCCAGGCTGGCCGCCGCGCCGCCGCTGGAGCCGCCCGGCACGTGCTGCGGATGCCACGGATTCCGCGTCGGGCCGAAATGCGAGTTCTCCGTGCTGCTGCCCATCGCGAACTCGTCCATGTTCGTCTTGCCGATGATGACGGCGCCGGCCTGCCGTAGGCGCGCGATCACCGTGGCATCGTAGGGCGGCGCGAATCGCTCCAGCATCCGCGATGCGCAAGTCGTCGGCTGGCCGCGAGTACACAGGTTGTCTTTGACCGCCACCGGAAGGCCGGCCAACCGTCCCAGCGGCTGGTTGGCTCGCCGGCACTGGTCGATCTCTGCGGCGCGGCTCAGCGCGGCATCGCGGTCGACGCGCAGGAAAGCGTGAATCGTCTGATCGTGGGTGGCGATCTGATCCAGAAAGGCGTTCGTCAACTCGACGGACGACACCTCGCCGGAATCAAGTTTTCCAAGCAAGTCCACCGCGGAGCAATAGCAGAGTGACATATCAAGTACGGCTACAGAACGTCCGCCCACAACATCTTGGCAGCGAAGAAGCCCGGCGGTTCCCAAAAAAGCCGGGCTTCTGGGGCGACGGCGAACAGACTTCCTAGTCCCCTAACACCGCCGGAACTCGGTAGCATTCGTCATCTCGCTTCGGGGCGTTGGCCAGGATCGCCTCGCGGTCGTAACTTGGATTCACCACGTCTTCGGCAAAGACATTGGCCATTTCCACCGCATGCGCCATCGGCGGAACGTCGGCCGTGTCCAGTTCGGACAGTTGGTCCACGTAACCTACGATCTCGCCCAGTTGGGTGGTCATCTGGTCGAGTTCGTCGCCTTCCAGCCGCAAACGGGCCAGCAGAGAAACTTTTTCGACATCTTGCCGCGAGAGACTCATAGGAGGGCTCCAGCAGAGGCTTGCCGACACGCTGCAGAAGTCCGGATTTTCGAAAAAAGCCGGCCCTCTGGATGCGGTTCACCCTTTGGCGGACGGCGTGCTGCGCAGTTACTTGGCGGGCAGCTTGAACGGCTTCTGCCGAACGACCTTGCGCACCGCCCCGTTTCGCAGGCAGCGAGTGCAAACGCTCATCGTCTTGTGCGTCCCGTTTGCCGACGAAACCTTCACTCGCTGCAGATTCGGCTTGAATTTACGCCGGGTGATTCCCGTGATCTTTGTGCCTACGCCACCTAGGTACTTGGCTTTGCCGCGGGTCTCCACGGCGTTTCCCACCTGGGTCCCCTTCCCGCACACTTCGCAAACGCGCGACATCGAATTCTTCCCTTCCTGCCAGTGCTGTACCGCCAGCGGATGACGCCTGGACAAACCGCATGGTCGGAGCCAACTTGCCGAAAACTTAGTAGTATACCGGCAGTCGTGCCGTCTGCAACCGAGGATGGCTCCACGCCGCCACGGTCAACGGGGGATGGCCGGTGACGGCAACAGCCCAGCGATGGACGTTCACTGCAACGGCGGACGCTGTAAGATATTGACCTGAAGAAGGTTAAGGCATTTGCGAGAGATCGCGCAGCCTTTTGAACCATGCCCTTAGCGCATTTCCTTTTGCAGTTCCTGTTCCGCTTTGTAGGCCTTCATGGCGGCCGCCTCGCGGGACAGCTTGAATTCGGTGCCTGGGGCATAGTATTGGACATCGTCATCCAGATAATACGGGCTCGGCAGTGTTTGGCCACCCACGCTGACTTGACAGCCGGTCGAGCTGATCGAGGCCAGCAGGCCGAACGCGCAGAGAACCGAAGAGAGGCACCGCTTTGCTACTTCTGGCTTCATATCCCGCAAACTCCTTGCTGTCGGCACAACCGGCGCATTTGTCACACTTTGTATCGTCCTTCCGAATCGGCATCTTTGACGAAACCCGCAAAATCGATCCACTTTTCACACCGTCGTGGAACCATTCGCTATGATTGAAGGAAGGCAGTGTTTCCTGACGTTTCGGCCGATCACGGTCGCCGGCCAGTGGATGAGGAAGTTGCCATGGACAGCAGGACGTGTGGTATTTGGGTACTCGCGCTGGCGGGTTTGGCCGCGCCCACTTGGGCCCAGCAGCGAGACATGACGGTGCCGCCCGTGGAGTACCACATGGCCTTTGCGCCCTACTACGAAGGCGATTATAGGAGAGCACTGGAGGCATTTCAGTCGGCCTTGCGCGGCGGAATTCGCAGCACGGAGGGGCGCTGGGTCGACTCGATCTGCTATCACGCAATGATTGGCGAATGCTTTTACCAGATGGGCGAGATCGCCAAAGCGTTGGACCAGTACAACTCGGCGCTGCAGTTGGCCGTCGCCCACAAAGGTTGGATGGTGCGAGTCGAGTTCCCGGACACGCTGGCGCCGTCGGCATCGTCTGTTCGTGACACGATCACTTGGGGGCGTTCTCAGCGAACCTCGGCGCTGGCCCGGATTCCCGACCGGATGGGCAGCTTTCAGGGCCAAATGGTCACCGAGCAGGATATTCGGCGTGGCGGGGTGATTGCCGGGCCCCAACTCTATCCGCTCAACGTCAAGGAAGTCACGCGGTGTATCTCGCTGGCGCTTCGCCGTCGCCGGGAAATCATGGGGCCCGTGTGCCAGCACGATCGGTTTACGTCCCAGCTGCTGGCCGATTTTACCAGCTATCCGACGCGTCCCAATCACTGGTCCCAGGCCTGGGTCAGCTGTCACCAGGGGATGGCCTACGCAGCGTCCGGCAAGATCGAGCAAGCGGTGTCGGAGTTGGCCAAGTCGCTGGTCCTTGCTGGACAGTACGACCACGAACTGACCTCGATGGCCTTGTTGGAACTTGGCAAGCTGGCATTTGCCCAAGGCCAAACGCAGATGGCCGCCAGCTACTTCTTGGAAGCCACGTTTCCCGCTGCCGCCTTCGATCAATTCGACGTCATGCAGGAGGCATTCCAGTGGGCGATGATGACCCATCTGGTGTCGGGTCAGAAAGGGCTCTATCCGCCTTTGGTTCCAGCAGCGCCTTGGGCACGGCGCCATTCGCGAGCCCTGCAGGCCTGGCTGATCCTGCTGGCCGCCGAGAACTGCGCGGCGGCCGGCGATACGGTTCAGGCTTTCCGTCTCCTGGGCGAAGCGCGGCAAGCGGTGGGAACGCGCGAGTTGCGAGCAGGGGTGTTGGGCGCTCGTTTCAATTATGTGTCGGCGATGGTCGAGTTCCAACGCCGGAACCTGGCGGCCGGCACGGCGCAACTTAACCTGGCGATCGGCTTTCTCAAGGTCAGTTCCAAACGGCTCTTCCAAGTCGATCTGGCCGACGCCGCCTTCCTCTCCGGTTCCGTGACGCAGCGGGTGGCGGACGATCTGTACGCCAACGTGCTGCGCGAGCCGACAGCGGCCGACTGGACGGTCGAGCCCATGGACACGCTGGCCTACGTGCTGACCCCTCACCCCTTGCCGCTGCAGCATTGGCTGGAAGCGACTTGGGCTCGCAAAGACCTGGAGAAGTCCCTGGAGATCACCGACCGCATCCGGCGGCATCGTTTCTTCTGCAGCCTGCCGGTCGGCGGCCGGCTGTTGTCGCTGCGCTGGATTCTGGAAGCCCCGGAGAATCTGCTGCCGCAATCCGCCGCGTTGCAGCGTCGCGACCTGCTGGGCCGGTATGCAGACTACGCCAAGCTGTCGGTGCAGGCCGCCGAGGTCCGCGGCGAATTGGAGAAACTGCCGCTGGTCCCGGAGAAGCCGGACGAGATCAGGAAACAGACCGAACGCTTCGAGCAACTCGGGCAGTTAAGCGCCGCGCAGGAATTGATCCTGCAGGACGTTGCCTTGCGGCGGGAACCTTCCGAGTTCGTGTTTCCGCCGTTGCGGACGGTCAAGGAAATCCAGCAAGCGTTGACGGCCGAACAGCTGGTGCTGGCCTATTTCACGTCCGACCGTTCCGTCTTGGGCTTTGCGGTCGCCAAGGACAAGTTTTCCGCATGGCAAATCGAATCGCCGGCGGCGTTGCTCAAACAGCTGGCCGACCTGCTGAGACAAATGGGCTTGGCCGACCGCAAGCCGGGATTGGACGCCGCCGTGTTGAAGGATGAAACTTGGAAGGCAGCGTCTGCTAATCTGCTCCAGAAACTGACCAACAATGCCAACTCCAGTGCCTGGGACATGTACGGCGAAGTGATCTTGGTTCCGGACGGCCCACTGTGGTACGTGCCGTTTGAAGCGCTGCAGGTGCCCGGCTCCGCCGGCACGGTGCCCCTGATTTCCAAAGTCCGCATCCGGTACTTGCCGACCGTCGGACTGCAGACGATGAACGGGGCGATCCCGAAACCTCATGCCCGGACGTTGGTGGTCACGGGACCGATGGTTCCTGGCCAGGACAAGCAGATTACGGCCAGGGCCTATGATGAGATCCGCCGGACGCTGAAGGATGCCAGCCGTTGGGAAGACAAGCTGCCGGTTTCGTCCAGTTTGTTGGCGGCCGTCTGCGACCGGCTGATCGTCCTCAGCGACTTGGAACCCGTCGCTCGCGGCCCCTACGGCTGGTCGCCGCTGGCGCTGGACCGTGGCAAAGCGGGCGGGACGCTGGACGCCTGGCTCGGTCTGCCGTGGGCAGGCCCCTCGGACGTCGTCCTGCCCGGCTTTCACTCGGCGGCCGAGGCAGGGTTCAAGCGCGGCAGCAATGATGACGAGATCTTCTTCGCCGTTTGCGGCCTGATGGCCAGCGGCAGCCGCTCCATTCTACTGAGCCGTTGGCCGGTGTCGGGGCAGTCGACGTTCGACCTGGTGCGAGAATACGTCCAGGAGCTGCCCTTTGCCCCGGCAGCCGAGGCGTGGCAGCGGAGCGTTCAATTGGCTCGCTCGAACCCGATCGCCCCGGAACTCGAGCCGCGTCTGAACGTGGCCGGCGAGGCGATGGAACTGACCGCCGACCACCCTTTCTTCTGGGCCGGTTATCTGCTGGCGGACCTGGGGTCAGGGGCCCCCGCGCCGCCCGCCGTGCCGCCCGCTCCGGCTGCGGTAAAGCCGCCGGCGGAAGCCCCGCCGCCGGCCAAAGTCGAACCGCCGCCCAAGCCGCCGGCGGCGGTTCCGGCTGCAAAGCGGTGATCCGCGTGCTCACCAGAACCAGCCCTTCTTCTTGAATCCCGCCAACGCGCTCTCCTGCGTGTCGTAGATCTGCAGCAACTTGTGGAGCCCCGTGGCCGTAAACACTTCTTTGATGTGAGGCTCCATGCAGCACAGCTTGAGCGTGATCTTATGTTCCGTACACTCCTTCTGCAGTGCCAGGATCTTGCCGAGCATCGGCGAGGACATCTGCTGCAAGCCGGTGAAGTCGAGCACGACCTTGTTTCCCCCTGAATGGGAAAGGTTGGCGAGCCGCTCGCCGACCTTGGTGACCTCGCCTTCGGTCCAAATCCTGTTGATCGTAAAGTGGATGATCAGCACACCATTCTTCTCTGTCGTGGCAAGTTCGGACATGGTGTTACCCCCTAGAAACGGTTTTCGTCATCTACTTTGCGTCCCCCAGCGATGACTGGATGGTCGCGACGGAAACTCCCAGCGTGGCCTCGGCCAGCTTCGAGAGGGCGCCGGCCGGGCCCTGGAAATGGAACGTGCGGTGGACGTGCGTCAACGATTGGCCGGGCGACAATGCCGCGCCGGGAGAGGAACTCTCCAGTTCGTAGAACGGACCCATCGGCTTGGCCCCTGGCGACGGGGGACCGTCGTTGTAGCTGTTGACCACGTCGCCGGCGTACGGATGCTCCTGCAGTTCCCACATGGAATTGACGTAGTGTTTGGCTCCCGCCGGGATGGTCAACTGGACGAGGGTAAGCAGTTTCGAGTCGGCGGCAAAGCTGCCCAAAATCGGCTTGGCGCGCTGCGGCCCGACCCCGATCTTGCTGCGGTACAGGCCGTCGCCGCTGAAGAACAAGTGCTGCTCGCCGATCTTCAGACGGCCCGCCGGGACTTTGCCAAAATAGGCATCGTTGACCTTGGGCCCCAGTTCCGATTCCGGACCCGGCTGGAAAGGAACCACAACCGTCGTCCGCGGGGACGGCTGGTACATGCCCAGAATCCAAATCGACAGCAGCCCGCGGTCCTTGGTCCACGGCTTGTCGCCCGTGTTCGCGATCCGGTTCTCCGATTCGTAGGCGACAAACGACACGTCGCCGCCGACGGTGACCCCCAGCAGCACCGCGGCTTTGCCGCGCGGGATCAGACGGACCACGCGGTCGGCGGTCAAGGAGAACGGAGTGCCGGAGTAGTTCACCAGCTGCATCTCGCGGCGGAACACGATCTCCGTTTTCGACTGCCGGACGATGTCCCACGGTCCCCAGTCGATCGGCTCGGGCGTCTGCCAATCGTCCAACGTGAACTCGGCGCCCTTCTTGAAGAAAATCGAGTACTGACCGCCTTCCGGCCCCAGCCAGAACCGGTCCTCGCCGCCCAGCGGGGTGATGTGCGGCAGACGTTTGCCCGAAGCGATCAGCTCGCGATTGATCCAGCCGTAGCTGGCTCCTGCCGCACCGCCCGCCGTGCTCGTCATCACCCGGCCCTGATAGTCGGGCGCCACGGCGACCTGCGCTTGACCCGCGCCATCCGACAGCACCACGAGCCGCGTGTGCTTCTTGAGAAAGGCCAAATCCTCTCCGAAGGTCGCCGCCCGCGCGGTGGATGCCGCCGAACAGATCGCCATCAGTAAACCAACTCCCCAAACGATTGCATGGATAGTACGCGTCATCGTTTCCTCCTCCAGGCGGGTCTCTCCGCGTCAAAGCCAGATTCGCGTCGCATTCGATTCTACTGCAGGCAGCGGCTGGAACCAATAAGCCCTGCCTTTGTCATTGTTTCAGGCCAGCGTCAGCTTGTCGTGGCAGCGCGTCACTTGATCGTGGAGGCGGATGATCTGCTGGACCTCCGGCAGCACGTGTTCGACGCCCAACGTGCCCAGCCAACGGCACGTGGCGCAGCCCTCCTGAGCGGCCGCGTAACCGGCTTCCCATGCTTCGAAGCGGGACTGCTGGTCCGCCTCGTCTCGTGGCCATGACGCCGGGTTGGTCGGGCAGCCGCAGCGCCAGGGTTTGGGTGTCAGCCGGGCGCGGAAGCACTCCTGCACCTGGCAGAGCCGGACGTACAGAGGATCGCTGCCCAGTTGCCGGAGCATGCCCAGCGCGGCCGGCGAGGCCGGGTCGAACAGCGCGTGCGTCGCCATCGCTCGCACGCCGGCACAGGTGCGGTACACTCGGAAACCGTAATCGCGATTGCCGGCCACGAACTGCTCCAGACGCGGCCAGATAGGCTCGCTGCGCCGCTGCCAGTGCGGACTGGTGGGCCTCGTCCCGGCCGGCGTCCGACCAGCGCCAGCAGGCGATGGCGACCTTCCTGCCGTCTCGGTCTGTGTCCTCGGCCGTGGCCCGGGACCAATACTTGGGAATCTTCATGGCTTCAGGCACCGCTTGTTGCTGATGCGGCCAAGTGCCCTGTATCATAACGAAGGATGGGGGCAGTTCCAAGGATGAGGCCGCGAGTTCGCGGTAGCCGAAACTCGCGATTTGCGTAATAATGCGCTACAGTGGATCGATGGCTCGGTCCTTGCGGAATAGGAACCCCTCACAAAACCGGCCTGGGAGACCTTCGGTCGGCGGTTTCGGCGGGGGTCGGAGACCCCGCCGAGCAGTGTTCTTTGCGGTGCGAAAAGTTGGATAATGTAGGGAGAACTCCAGAATGACTCGTGCGGGGATGTTTGCCTTAGCAGGCGTTTGTTTTTTGACGTTGACGATCGTTCATGCCCCAGGAGTCCTGGCCGCCAACGAAGGCCAAGCCGATCTGGATAAGGCCACCGAATTGCAGGTTACTGCGCGGTCGATTGGCGACTTGGAGAAAGTCGCCGCGCTATGCGAAAGCGCGCTGAAGAAAGGACTCGACGAAGCGAACCAGGCGTTCGCCAAGCAGTTGCTCTCGTCGACGTTGTACCAGCATGCCGCCCAGCTGTGCGACCCGATCTTCGACCAGACGCCGCCCAATCCCCGCTGGCCTTTGCTGCGCCAGTTTGCGTTGAAAGATCTGGGACGCGCTGTGGAGGTCAATCCCACGCTGGGAGACGCGCATTTGCTGATCGCTCGCCTGCACGTCTTGCCCGGCGGCGATGCGCAGCGCGGATCGCAAGCGGCCGGGGCGGCGGTGAATCTGTTTGAAGACAACAAGAAGCAGAAGGCGAAGGCCCTGGTGCTCCGCGGCTCCTTCCGCGAAAAGGCCGAGGACCAGCTGAAGGACTACGCCCTGGCCATCGAGGCGGATCCCAGCAACGCGGACGCGTGGCAGGCCCGGGCACAGGTCCATCTGGATCAAGGCCACGCGGACAAGGCGATCGAAGATCTCGACAGCCTGCTGAAACAGGACGAGAACAATTTCAACGCACTGCTGGCGCTGGCGGAAGCCCTGACGAACATCGACAAGTACGACGAGGCCCTGCCGCACGTCGAGAAGGCGATCCAAGTGAAGCCCGATTCTTCGCTGGGGTACACGCTGCGCGCCCGCCTGAAAGTGCTCAAAGGGGACATCGACGGCGCGCTGACGGACCTGGACCAGGCGATCAAGAACGACCCCAAGGACGTGCAAGCCCTGGTCATTCGCGCCCGGTTGCACTTGACCCAAGACAACATCGCTGCGGCCAAGGACGACGTCCAACGGGTGCTGATCATTGTCCCCGGCTTGACCCAAGGCGTGCTTCTGCGGAGCCAGATCTACGCCGAAGAAGGCCGGCTGGGCGACGCGATTGCGGACGTCCAGTCGCTGTTAAAGCTGGACCCGAAGAACGTCGCCTGGCGACTACAACTGGCCGGCTACTACATCAAGGACCGCCGGCCGAGCAAGGCGATCGACATCTTTACTACGATCCTCGCAGAAGACGAGGATGACTTCCTGGCTCGCCAAGCCCGGGCCGACACGCTGTTGAGCGTCGGCAAACACACGGAGGCAATCGCGGACTTTGAGATCCTGCTCAAGCAACAGCCGAAGAACGACGGCGTGCTGAACAACTTCGCCTGGGTACTGGCCACGTCGCCCGACGACAAACTGCGAGACGGGCCACGGGCGATCAAGCTGGCGACCGAGGCCTGCGACGTGACGGAGTACAAGAAGCCGCACATCCTCAGCACCCTGGCCGCCGCTTACGCGGAAACCGGCGACTTTGACACGGCGGCCAAGTGGTCCGGCAAAGCCGTGGAATTGGGCGCGAAGGACAAAGAGGTCGACGAGCAACTGAAGAAGGAACTCGAAAGCTACCAGCAGAAAAAGCCCTGGCGGGAACGGCAGACGGTGGAAGAGAAAGCCGATCCCGTCCAGCCGCGCCGCGGCGACTTCGAAGCCTGACCGCGAGATGCTCCCGGCGAACGCTCATTCCAGCGTGAACGAACTCAACAGCGCGGATGGCCGCCTCAAGCTCGGACAATCAGGTGTCGTTTGAACCGTCGGCGCCCGATTGCCGACCGGTCGAGAATTCGCCTGCTGCAACGAGGGGGCAGCGCCGCTCGGCGCGGAGTCGACGCGGGGGACGTCCAGCTCGACCGCCGATTCCTGGGGGCGAATTCGACTCGCTTCCGAGGCTGCCGGCGGCAGTGGAGCGGGGGGCGACATTGCCGGGGGCGACAGATCCGGGGCGTGCGGAGGCGACTCGATCGCATCGTCGCGGAACGGATTCTCGTCCAGCCGAAGGTCGTGCGGCTCGCCTTCCATGATCGGCGAGTCAAGCATTTCTTTGCCACACTTCGACTTGCGAACGCGTTCGCCGCCGGCCTTGCCCTTCGAATCGCCGCAGGTATCTTGGCGACAGGCAAAGATCTTCTGCAAGGGCGCATCCAGTTGCGGCACCACTGCGGCCCATGAAATCGCCTTTCCGGCGTCGTCGCAGCCGTAGGGACATGCGCCGTGCGCGCGGAGCAGGCGATCCCCAAAAATCGTCTCCGTTCCAAAGATCGTATCGTGCCGGCAGTCGGGCAGGCAGGCAGCGGCTTCTGGCCAACCGCAGACGGGCCTGGACTGGCATGACTCACGGGACACCATCCGTTTGTAGGACCCGCGGGGCAAGGTCAGCTTGCGAGGCTCCGACGCCGCGAATTTGCCCGCCGTTTCGGGAATGGCTTTCTGCGCGATTCGTGCGCTGCAGGCCGACTCGGTCTTGCCGCACTTCTTCTGCCGGCACTCGTCGCACGGTCCGCAAGCCGGGCGGCAATCGCAGACGCCGTCTGCGCTCCAACCGCAACATTTCTCTGTTGCCACCGGCTGCGCGCAACGGTAGATCACCCCCGGCGCGCATTTGGGTTGGCCCCACGCCCGATCAACAGCGACAAACAACAACGACAACAACAAGACAACCCCTGTCAGCACGGGTATCCAGGGTCGCATCGTCATCCGAAACCCTCCCTCGAACTTGCCCTTAGCAAATAGGCCCTGGAACGGACCCGCTCTCGTTTATCGAACCCGCAAATGCGTTTCGATCAGCACTTTTGTTAAATGGCGCAAAGTCAACGCAACCGGCAAAGTCTCGCCAGTTTACCAAGGCATCGGCGTCCGGCTCAAAAGATCCAAGCCCGGTCAGGGTGGGATCGAATGTGGTGTCCGGGAGTTCAAGATGAATCACTCAAACAGATCGTGGGCCAGATCGTAACCCACCAGAAAGATCCCGGCGTCGACGATCAGGTGGCTCAGCCACGGGCCGGTGAGCGACCCGCTGCGCTCGTACAGCCAAGCCCACACGGCTCCGCCCACGGCGACGGACAACGAAAAGGCGTACGTCCAGGGCGACCACCAGCCGAAATAGGTCGCCAGCACGATGACGTGATGAGCCGTGAACGCCAAACTGGCAATCCCGATTGCGGAGCCGAACCCCAGCCGCTGACGCAACTGGCCGAACACGAACCAACGCCAGTAGTACTCCTCCAGGCCCGAGTGGCAAATGGCGTAGAACACGCCCACCGCCGCATACAGCCACAGTCGGTCGAGGCCCAAGTCGACAATCTTGCCGCGAACGGATTGACCGCCGCCGGCAAACCATGGACCGTTTTTCCAGGCCACTTCGTACAGTCCCAGCATGGTCGCGAGCACGAGCAGTCCAAACCCCGCGCTGAGGACCAGAAAGCGAACGTTTCGCCTGAACCATCGGGATCGGGGACGAATCAACTGGGAAAGCCGCAGTCGAACTCGTCGCTTCTTCCGCCGCAAAACAGCCCACAGGCTCCGGTGGCTGACCGTGGCTTCAGATGACGCGCCGCCGCGCCGCCGCGCGTAGTACATCGCCACGGCCACCGCGGGGAAGCTGAACTGAACCGCCTTTCCGACCAGATAGACCGTCTGCTGCAGCCCCGCCGGATGCCCCGTCAACCACACGAAATAAGCGAGCGTCACCAGCGTGGGGAAGACCACCGCAAACGCGACAGCGGCCCCGTGGACGGCGCGATGGTCTCGCAACATGAAATCCCCGAACGTTCGAGTTTCGCTCTCCAATGTCTCGTGGGCTATTTGCGCCAGCGCCGTCCACTGCCGCGGCCTCCTCCTCCGCCGCCACTGGGATTCCTGGCCCGCGACTCCATGTTGACGGCGATGATAGCGTCCACCGCTTGCTGCCACGTGGGGATCTTCTTGTGTTTCAATCTCCGCCGTTCACCGCTACCTTCCTCATCGTCCTCGTCGGCCAAGTGATCCTCATCGTCCGGTTCCTCATCCTCGTAAGCCTTGTCGACCACCTGGCTCTCACGGACCGGAGCGGCGCGGCGAGACTCGGCAAACTCCTCCTCGGCGAGATCTTCGTCCTCGGCGGCTCCGCGGACTTTCTCCTCGGCCGGTTCCTGATCACGGCGACCGCTGCGGCGGCGGCGCCGAGGGCGACGGCGCCGGCGCGCCGACTTGTCCTCGTCTTCCGCGATCGACGATCCTGCCGATTCGATGGGTTCGAGTTCGTCCTCGACAGGGGCCTCGTCGCGGTATTCGCCGTCGACCTCGTCGGAAAACAACTCGTCCAACGCTCGCGAAGGGGAACGATCGCGTCTGTTCAATTCGTCGTCGGGCGATTCCGGCGGACGGTGCTCGAAAATGTCCTCCGGTTCAGCCGTCGCGGCTGGTTCGATCTCGTCGAAGACGGCATCCAGGACACCGGGTGTATCCAGCGACAGATCTGGATCGTCGAACAACGAAGGGCGACGATGCCCGCGTCGCGCATCCGGTCGGCCTCGTCCAGCGTCGAAGTCTCGCTCCATCGGTTCCGGCCGGCTGGTCACAAGCGCCGGAGGCTCCGGCGGCGCGGCCGGCGTTCGCAAGTCGATGGACATGATTTCTTCGGCGGGCTCAGGTTCCTCCGGTTCGGGCTCGCTGACTTCGATGCCGAGCGAGTTTGCCAAATCCCGCCAGTGATTGCGCGGCTTGGGTTTTGGAGGCGAAAGGCGGCTGGGAGCGGGTGGCTTGGGGGCTGGGATGGGGATGCTGGGAGTCGAGGGCTCCAAGGCCGCCGTTGTCTCCTCGGCCGGCGCCGATTCAGGTTGCGGCTCGGTCGTGGGAAATTGCTCGGCGGCCGGCTCGGCGGGTTCCGCAGGTTCGGTTGGCTTGGCCGCCTCTTCCGGTTCGGTCTCGGACGCCGCACCCAATTGCCGGGCCAAGAATCTCCAGTGATCCGTGGATTTGCTGTCAGTCATCTTTTTTCGTCCGCCGCTTCAAACGCCATAACCTCGCGTAACTTGCGGCTGCTCCTTGGTTAAGTTCTTGATCCGAATCGGCCTGTAACAAGTGGGCGAGACATGGCTCGAACCCGTGACCCAGGCCCGACAAGGAATATCACAAACCCCACATTCTACGTGGCCTTTCCCGCTCGCTTGGCCCTCATTCTATCGCTTCGCGGTCACTTTGCAAATGGTTGTGTCGCGTTGTCCGCAAATGGAGCACAACCCTGAAGCCTATTTTGCGTCGATATCCACTTGCTGCAGAACCGGTTTCCCATCCTGAAGCGTCGCGGTGAAGACACTGCCTCCTCAGAAACTAGGGTTGCAGTTCCACGCCCCTTGTCGGCAAGGGAATGTTGGGCAAGGGAATTCTCCGCCTTCTCATGCCCTTGCCCAACATTCCTTTGGCCCCCTTGGAATCGTTCGGGGCAAACGCAGATTATCATGTCTTCGTGTTTCGACCCGCGTCAAGGCTTCCACTCGCGGCACGCCGCGACGTAGGCTTCGAGATTCTCCCACGGCACCTCCGGTTCCAGCATGTGGGTGGGGCAACAGAACAGGCCGCCGCGCGGGCCGGCCAGCTGCAGATGACGCCGGACGGTGGCCTGGATCTCCGCCGGCGTGCCGCCGAGTGAAGGCATGGACGTCATGCTGCCGCACCGCGTCACCCTAAGCAGGACAAACGTGGTGGTGTTCCGCCATTTATTCGCCTTGTCCCTGAGAAAACCGCCCATTCGCCTTTCCAGGACGCCGAACCGAGACATCGCTGACTGGCCCCGAGCCGGGGCTCGCGTTAGACTCTCGGCATGATTGGAAACCGGCGCCGACAATGGGTTGAGAGGCATGGCAGGCATGGAAACGGACAGGCAGCTGTATCGCGTTTTTGGCGTCCAGCCGGGGTGGGTGTTCGAATTGGCCGGACTGCCGCCGGTGGGCAAGTGCGTCATGCGGTCGCTGACGGTCAAAACGCTCGAACGGCGAACGGACGGGGTGATCGTCCCCCAAACGCCATTCCAGCCGGTGTGGGTGATCGAGTTCCAGTTTGGCGAGAACCCGTACATCTACACCCGCACCGTGCAGAAAATGGCGGCGATTCAGGAGGAACTCGGAATGCGGGAGGTGCAGGGAATTATCTTCTTCGCGGAAGCCGGATTGGATCCCCGAACCAAACCCTGGACGAGCCTCGTGCGCTCGATTGTGCTAATCGACGAGCTGCGTCATTTGGCGGAACGTTCGCCCGAACATCCCTTGGTGGCCATGTTCCAACCCCTGCTGGCGGAACGGGAAACCGACCTGGAGCATACCGCCGGGGGATTCTACCGCACGATCAAGAACAGTAAACTGAAGAAGGGCATCAGGGAGGCGTTGGAAGAGGTCTTCGTGAGTTGGCTCCTCCAGCGTCTGCCGAACCGGTCGAAACAGGAGATCGAGAAAATGCTCATTGGGGAATTGCCGGAACTCGTCGACACGAGAGCGGGACAGGACATCCTCAAGATCGGAGAAGAACGGGGACGCAAGATCGGCGAGGAACAGGGACGCAGGATCGGCGAGGAACGGGGACTGATGGACGCTGCGGTCATCCTGCTGGAAACCAAGCGGGGACGACTGACGAAGGCGCTGCGGCAGAGGCTTCAGACGTTGGGAGCCAGGCAATTGCGCCAACTGCTGGCGGACGCGATCCCGTGGGAGTCCCTCGAACTGCTGGATGCCTGGCTGGCGGCGCACGGCAAGTGAACCTTGCCCGCCAAGCCGGTGCGATAGCCCAATTTGCCGAGATGCTGCGGCAGGCTGCGCGTACCGGGCCGGCTGGCGGAGTGGTTCCAGGCGCAGCCGTTGCGCAGCGGGCACTGGCCGGTGTACAGCTCCGCGCGGCACGGCTGGCACATGGCCATGCAGAGGTAGGCGCGGTTGAAGGTCAACCCCTGCCGCGCCAGCGCGTCGATATTCGGCGCGTGCGCGTTGCGGCCGCCGTACAGCGGCAGATCGTTGTGCGTGCAGTCGTCGGCCAAGGCGATCAGGAAGTTCGGCCGGGCCGAGTCGCCCAGCCGATCCGCCGCTGGCGCCGGACTGATCAGGACGGCGAGTGCCCAAAGGGAACAGAACACAGCAAGCTGTCGGTGATGGTTCTTCACGTCTCGGTCTCGCCTTCGGGTTGGAAGGACGCGGATGGCATGCGCACGTTGTCCGCGCAGCGAATCAGACTTTGTCCGGCACCGGGTGGACCCACGGCGCGCGGTAGGGGCGTGCCAGCAATCGGTTGGCTTCCTCGTCACCGACCACCAGTCCCTTGCCGGCGTCCCATTCCAGGCTCCGCTTCAACTGCAGCGAAAGGTTGGCCAAGACACAGGCGGCCGTGGAGATGCAACCTTCTTCGATGTCGGCTCGCGGCCGGCCGCGGCGCTCGCTGCATTCCAGCAAGTCCTGCATGTGCGCGCGCACCGCAGGCGCGACGTGGTACTCGATCCCTTTCTCGGTCTTGTCTTCCGGAAACTGGTCGCTGTCCACCGGGTACTTGGCGTCCGCGTCGTTCCACTCGCGGTGGATCGGCTGGCCGCGGTCCAGCGGAACGAAGTCGAAGCCGTACACGCTGGCCTTGAGCGTGCCCTTCTCGCCGTAGAAATTCGCGCCCCACCAGTACTTGGGGTCGGGCTTGTCGCCCCAGTGACGATGCTGCCACGTCATCTGCAGATCGCCGTAGTCGAACGTGGCCGTCTGCATGTCCGAGACGTTCGGCTTGCCTTCCTGGTGGAAGTAGTTGCCCCCGGTTGAACTGATCCGCCGGGGCCAGCCCAGGTCCAGCATCCAGCGGGCCATGTCGATCATGTGGATGCCCATGTCGCCGATGGTGCCGTTGCCGTATTCCATGTAACTGCGCCAGCCGCGGGGGTGGATGTTCTTATTGAACGGCCGCATGGGCGCCGGCCCCGTCCACATTTCGTAATCGAGGGTCGCCGGGGGCGGCTCGTCGGGCGGATTGCTGATGCCGTGCCGCCCGTAGCAGTAGGTTTCGACCAATCCGATCCGGCCCAAACGGCCTTCCTGGATCAGTTCGCGGGCCTCGACCAGGTGGTGCGTGCTGCGCCGCTGGGTGCCGACCTGCACCACCCGCTGGTGCTTGCGCGCCGCCGCCACCATCGCCTGGCATTCGACGACGTCCACGCCAATCGGCTTCTGCACGTAAACGTCAGCTCCGGCCTGCACCGCCGCAATCATCGGCAAGGCGTGCCAATGGTCCGGAGTGGCGATCAGCACGATGTCCAAGTCTTTTTCCTTGAGCATTTCGCGGTAATCGCCATAGGTGCGAGGCGTTTTTTTGGAAATCTGCCGCGAGGCCACGATCTCGGCCGCCTCGGCCAGCAACTGCTTGTCCACGTCGCACAGCGAAACGACTTCGACCGGCGCGACTTGGATCAGACGCAGCAGATCGACCTTGCCGTACCAGCCCGTTCCGATCAGGCCGACCCGCTTCTTAGGGTTGGCCGGTTCAGCCGCGAAACCTCGCGACCGCGACAGTACCGCACCGGCCAGTCCGGCCGCGCTCGCTTTCAGAAACTTTCGACGATTCATGGGAATGCTCCTGGTTAACATGGTCAGGTGATATCATCTCATCCCTGAGCGCCGCCTGCAAGCACGCGCGGGAAGCAAATGAGCTGCCGCAGGTACATGTCTCAAACCTGAGATCACCGGCCGAGCGGTTGCTTACGTCCGCAGCGAGGTCACGTAGCCCAGGAACATGCCGGCGAGCAAGCCGACGGTGTGCGCGAGATTGGCCATCGGCAGGGCGTCTTGAAAAATCCCGGTCAAACCGAGAGTCATCCAGCCGAGCAGGAACACGACGGTCCCGGCACTGACGAACAACCCGGAGCCCGGATCGAACACGGTCTTCATCCACAGATATCCCATCAGACCGTAGACAACCCCGGACATGCCCAGGAAAAACGGGCCGCCGCTGAGCGTGCCCCAAGTGGACGGCGCCAAGCCCTGCGCGGCGTTCGACGGGAGGGCGGTCAAAAGGACCAACAGGCCCAAGACGGCCGCCCCCTTGCGCATCTCGATGACCCGCGCAAAGACATGGAACATGATCATGTTGAACAGCAAGTGCAAGACGTCGCCGTGCAGGAAGATCGGGGTCACCAGCCGCCACCACTCGCCGCGGCGAATGTCGATCAGGCGGTCTGGAAGCCGGTCCGCATCCCAGTTGGGCTGCAGGGAGTGCCGGAGATCGCAGAACTGCAGCGAACGCATGGCAACGCTGCCGTGGTCACGGCCGAAACCGGACAGCACGAACAGGACCGCACACAGGGCGATGACCACCGCCGTCAGGGGCGTGGCGCGCAGACCGGGTTGTCCCCCGCGGGCGCCCCCACGGGAATTACGTTCTTGCGGGCCGGTTCGCGCCGCTTGGCCTCGGCCTGCAACACCGCGTTTGCCTCCCGAACCGCTCCGTGGTAGCGAGGATCGTCGGGATTCCGCCGGAACTCCTCCAACGCATCGCGGCCGCGCGCGACATGGTCTTCATCTCGCACCCAGACCGTCCACCAATTCGTCTCCGGTTCGGCAACGGCCACGATGCCCTGGGTTCCCAGGAAGGCCTTAAACCGCTCGGCCTGCGTCTGAGTCTGTAAGGTGCCGATCTGTCGCATAACTGAAGGCTTGGTCGGTAAGTCTTGGGTGTCAAATGCCCGGCTTGGTCAGAAACTCGTACTTCTTTTATTAAGCCGGCGCCGCCTGCGTGCCAATCCCCAATTGGTGCCACTGGCCGGTCTCCAGCAGCGCTTGAGTGGCTTCGACCTCCGCGTAGTACGCGCGCCGAGTCAGCCAGCTGGCGGCCTCCTCGTCCAACACGACGATCGCATCCCGGTGCAGTTGCAGCGCCGACGCGGTGACTTGAGCGGTCATCGGACCTTCGATCGCACTGCGAACGGCAAAAGCTTTGGCGGAGCCGGTGGCCAGCAACAGGCAGCGCCGCGACTCGATAATCGTGGCGATCCCCATCGTGATTGCCAGACGGGGCACCAGGTCTTCGCTGCCAAACAACCGCGCGTTGTCGCGAACCGTTTCCCCCGTCAAGCTTTTCACTCGAGTGCGGCTCCCCAGCGACGACCCCGGCTCGTTGAAGGCGATGTGCCCGTCGCTGCCAATCCCCAAGACCTGGAGGTCGATACCTCCGGCGTCGCAGATCATCTGCTCGTACTGCTGGCAGGAAGACTCGAAATCCGGCGAGAGGCCGTCGGGCACGTGTGTCCGGGCGGGATCCAGATTGACGTGCTGAAACAGGTTCTCCTGCATCACGTGGCGACAACTCTGCAGATGCGTGACCTCCAAGCCGACATACTCGTCCAGGTTGAATGTCGTGACTCGCGAAAAATCGAGCCCCTCCTCGCGATGCAGGCGAATCAATTCGCGATACAAGCCCAACGGCGTTTCGCCCCTGGCGAGTCCCAACACGCAAGCAGGCTTGCGGCGAACCAGATCGGCCACGAAACGCGCCGCACGCACCGCCACCGCGCCCGCGTCTTTCTCAATGACAACCCGCACCAGTTCCCTCCTGCCGCAACAGGCACCCGACGATGCCCCGGAATCGTTATCTCGCCAGTATGTTTTAGCCCATCTTGCGCTCGGAACCAACGGGTGGTAGGGGAATCATCTGGCCGGGCACCGAAAAATCAAGCCCGCACGAACGGTGATACTGGGTAAGTTCATCCAGTGATTTGTAATGTCGGCGAATCTGGGCAGATTGGAGCAAAGGGCAGAAGTTAAAGAGATTTGTCTGGCAGCGGAAGCGGAGATCGGCTTATAATCCCGGCCTCTGGAGCAGACGAATCAGGACGAAGCCTCCGAAAGCCGCCGCTGCAAGAACTTGGCGGCACGAAGGCAAGTGGCAGGAGACGCCAGAAAAGGAGTTCCGCCCATGCGAACCATTGCCATCATCAATCAGAAGGGTGGTGTCGGAAAGACGACGACTGCCGTGAATCTGAGCGCGGCCCTGGCAGAGCAGGGCCAGCGAGTCTGCCTGATCGATCTGGATCCGCAAGCGCATGCGTCCTTGCACCTGGGAGTGACATTGCGCGAAGATCGCGGGTCCGTGTATCAGGTGTTGACGGGCGACACCAGGCTGTCGGAGGTCCGGTTGCTGATCGACGATCGCCTGTGGCTGGTGCCCTCGCATCTGGACCTGGCCGCTGCCGAACTGGAATTGGCCGGTGAAGTGGGCCGCGAGTTGGTGTTGCGCGACAAGCTGGTGCTGGACGACAACGAGTTCGACTACCTGATCATCGACTGCCCGCCGTCGTTGGGCGTGTTGACACTCAACGCGCTGACCGCGGTCAAGGAGATCTTCCTCCCGCTGCAGCCGCATTTCTTGGCTCTGCACGGCTTCGGCAAGCTGCTCCGCACGGTCGACGTCGTCGCCCAACGCCTGAATCCCGGTCTGCGCCTGACCGGCGTCGTGCTGTGCATGTACGAATCCGGGACTCGCCTGGCTGCGGAAGTCACTTCGGACGTCCAGGAGTTTCTCGCCCAACAGCGGTCGCCGACGGCCGTTTGCGCCGGGGCCAAGAGCTTCCGGACCCGGATTCGCCGCAACATTCGGCTGGCGGAGGCTCCCAGTTTCGGGCAGACGATCTTTCAATACTCGCCCGACTCGAACGGTGCCAGAGACTACCGGCAACTGGCCCGCGAAGTGCTCGGCCTGCCCCTGGACGATGACGCGGTCCTCTCGCGGGGCCGTGCGTCTGCCATCGAAACCGTCGAAGCCAGTCTGCTGTGAGTTCGCCCCCTGACGGTGCGATGCACCGTAAGAGTTGAACGATCCGCGTCTGTCCTTAGCCCTACGGCCGGAGCTTCCTCAGGTTCTCCAGCGCCGCCTGGGCCGCGGACAGTTGTTCCTGGAGTTGTTTTACGCTCTCCCGCTCGCGCTGCACGACTTCCGCCGGCGCTTTCTCGACAAAGCTGGCCGTAGACAGCTTCCTCTCCTTGCCCTCGATCTGCCCGCGCAGCTTCTGAGTCAGCTTTTCGTTGCGGGCGATCTCCGCTGCTACGTCGATGAAGTCCTTCAAGTCCACGTACACGTCGGCGATGGGCAGCGTCACGGCCGCGTGCGTCGCGGGCGGCGTGACCGCCGGGCCCCAGCCAGTCGCCACGGCGCCGGCCATCGACAGCATGTAAGGCGCCATCGGCCGCAGCAATTGTTCGGTTTCGGCCTCGCAACGAACGCCGAATTCGATCTGGCTCTTGGGCGGGATGTTCTGGCGGCTGCGGATCTCTCGCAGCGCGCCCAGCACGGCCTGGAAGCGGGCGAACTGGGCCTCGATCTCCGCGTTCTGCCGGGCCGTGTCCGCCTGCGGCCAGGGCGCGATCATGATGCTGCCGCTGGCCGACTGCGGATCGTCCAGGCCTCGCTGCGGCGCGGCCTGGGCCAGCAATTGCCAGATTTCCTCGGTGATGAACGGCATGATGGGATGCAGCAGGCGCAGCAAGACATCCAGCGTGTGAGCCAGGATCCGCTGCGCGTGCGGTCGCTGGTTCTCGTCCTGCATCCGGTTCTTGACGATTTCCAGGAAAAAGCTGCAAAACTCGTCCCAGGCAAAATCGTACAAGATCCGGGCGGCGTCGGAGTAATGGTAGGTCTCCAACGCCTCCGTGACCTGCTGGGTCACGGTCGCCAGGCGGCTGAGGACCCAGCGGTCTTCCAGCGTCAGTTCGGCATCCGGCACCGGGGCCGGCGTGTAGTCTTTCAGGTTGATCAAAGCAAAGCGGGCGGCGTTCCACAGCTTGTTGCAGAAATTGCGCGCCACCTCGAAGCGTTCGCTGACGACCGGCCCGCGCGGCAACGCCCGGTCTTCGTCGCTGCGGGCCCACTGCGTCGAGAATGCCTGGCCGCACTTGTCGCACTTGATCCGCGGCAGTTCGCGGTTCTTCTTCGTCTGCTCGATCAATGTTTTGCAATGCGGGCATTCGAACTGGACGGGCATCCGCACGTCCTGCGTTTCGGTCGTCAGGTGGGCCATGCCGAACCGCAAGGCGTCCGCGCCGAACTTGTCGATCACGTCCAGCGGATCGATCCCGTTGCCCTTCGTTTTGGACATCGTCTCGCCGTAGCCGTCCAGAATCTTCGGGTGGATGAAGACTTCGGGAAACGGGACCTGGCCCATGTTGTTTACGCCCATCAGCACCATGCGTGCCACCCACAGCGTGATAATGTCGCGGCTGGTGATCAGCACGCTGGTCGGGTAGAAGAAGTCCAGCTCCGGCGTACGTTCCGGCCAGCCCAGCGTGGAATGCGGCCAAAGCGCGGAGCTGAACCAGGTGTCCAAGACGTCTTGCTCCTGACAGAAACCCGCTTGTTCCAGGATACGTTCGTCTTGTTGGTGCCCCGGAGCGACGCAGATGTAAACCGTCCGTTCGCCCTCGTTGGGACCCTCGATGACTTGGGCCGCCAACTGGGGCCGATCCCTGGGCTGAAATACCTCGTTGATGGGAAGGGATTCAGGAATTTCGAACAGCCTCCGCACCTGGGCGATCTTGTCCGATGTGCCCGTGTACGACCAGACCGGGATCTGATGGCCCCACCACAGCTGCCGGCCGACCGGCCAGTCGCGTTTTTCCGCCAGCCAATCCAGGTAGCCTTGGGTGTAGCGCTGTGGAAGAATCCTGACGCGGCCGTCGATGACGGCCTGCATGGCGGCCTGGGCCAGCCGGTCCATCTTGACGAACCACTGGTCCGCAAGATACGGCTCGATCGGCGTCTTGCTGCGATCCGAGTGCGCCAGGTCGATCAGCCGGTCCTCGACGGCCGCGACCAGCCCCAACGTTTCCAAATCGGCCACGACCTGCTTGCGGGCCGCCAGAACGGTCAGCCCCTGGTACTTGCCGGCGTTGGCGTTCAGCGTGCCATTGGGATTGAGGATGTTGACCATCGGCAAGTCTTGCCGCTGGGCGACGTCGTAGTCGTTCGCGTCGTGTGCCGGCGTGATCTTGACGCAGCCGCTGCCCAGCTCGGGTTTGGCCCACTCGTCGGCCACCAGCGGAATGACGCGGTTGACCAGCGGCAGAAGCAGTTTCCGTCCGGCCAGGGCCATGTCGCGGAGCTGCTCTAATTGCGGCAGCAGCGTCTGGCGCCGCTCCCGAACCGCGTCGAGTTCCTTCTGGATGTCCTCCCGCTCCTTGACCGGCGCTTTGGACAGCTTGTCCAGCAAGCCCGCTTCCGCCCCGTCCAGGGCCGCGGCCGGGTTTGGGTGTGCCGCCACGGCCGTATCGCCCAGCATGGTCTCCGGCCGCGTGGTGGCGATCGTCACGTGCGTCGGCTCGCCGGGTTGCGGGTCGATCACCGGATATTGGAAGTGCCAGAAGTGGCCTTTCACCTCTTCGTGGAACACCTCGTCGTCGCTGACCACCGTCTGCAGGAACGTGTCCCAGTTGACCAGCCGCTTGCCGCGATAGATCAACCCCTTGCGGAACAAGTCAAAAAACGTGGCCCGTACCGCGCGGGCACAGACTTCGTCCAGTGTGAACCGGGTCCGCCGCCAGTCGCAACTGCAGCCCATTTGTTTCAACTGGCCCAGGATGCGGTTCTCGTACTGGTCCTTCCACTCCCAGATTCGTCGCACCAGTTGCTCGCGCCCCAGGTCGTGGCGCGTCTTGTTCTCCTCTTCCTTCAGCCGTCGCTCGACAACCGCCTGCGTGGCAATGCCAGCGTGGTCCGTGCCTGGCATCCACAGCGTCTCGAAGCCCTGCATGCGTTTCATGCGGATCAGGATATCCTGCAGCGAGTTGTTCAGCGCGTGCCCCAGGTGCAGCGCCCCCGTCACGTTGGGCGGCGGGATGACAATCGCGTACGGCGGCCGCCCGCGATCAAGTTCGGCGTGGAAGAATCCTCGAGACTCCCACCAGGCGTACAGCCGCGACCGGGCTTCGGCATGGTCAAAGCGATTGGGAAGCGTTTCGGGCGAGAAGGTTGGAGGCATAGCAGTGTCAGTAAGAGAGTCAAGAAATCTTGTTGGAGATCTGGCAGAGAACCCATCTTGAAATACGTTACGCGGCCTGCGGCCGCAGGCAACTTCGCCCAGCCCGAACGAATCCAGCCGGAACTATTCCCCGCTAGACGCGTTCTGCGAGTCATAGCCTGTGCGCCGGTCTCCCGACCCCGCACTCAAGCGGACCGCAGGTCTGGGGTGTCGGTCAGACCTGCGGCCGCTCGTTTCGGCGAGGTCGGGAGAGCTGCGCCGAACTCGCAACTTGGCGAGATCGGGAGATCTGCCCCGAGCGCTGACCCGTCCTTGTACAACTTGTATTCAATCGCATCGACCAGCGCCATCCAGCTGGCTTCGATGACGTTTTCGCTGACGCCGACCGTGCCCCAGACGTCTTGATCGTCCTTGCTTTCGATAAAGACGCGGATGCGGGCCGCCGTGCCGGCTTCGGAGTTTACCACCCGGACCTTGTAATCGACCAGGTGCATTCGCCGCAAGCTGGGGAAGCTGCCGTTGAGCGCCTTGCGGAGCGCGGCGTCCAGGGCATTCACGGGGCCATCGCCCTCGGCCACTTCATGCCGCATTTCGCGGTGGACGCGCAGTTTCACCGTCGCTTCGGTGATCACATCCGCCCCGTCATGCGCAGCTACGGCAACATGGTACTTGATGCGCTCGAAATGGGGCGTGAACGTGCCCATGCAGCGCCGCACTAACAGATCGAAGGAAGCTTCCGCCGCCTCGAACTGGTAGCCGCGATTCTCCAATCGCACGACCTCGGCCAGAATCCGGTCCATCAGCGCCCGGTCGCGCTGAATGTTGTGCTTGGTCGTCATGGCAACGATGTTCGAGCGGCCGGACAATTCGCTGACCAGAATCCGCCGAGCGTTGCCGACCAATTCGGGATTGATGTGCTCGTAGGTCCGCGAGTCCTTGGCCACCGCATGAACGTGCATGCCGCCTTTGTGCGCAAAAGCGCTCTGGCCCACGAAAGGCTGGGCGTTTCGCAGGTTCAGGTTGGCCGTCTCGTACACGAAGCGGGACAGTTCCGTCAGCCGTGCCGGGCGGCCACCGGCCAGGACCTGGTATCCCTTCTTCTTCAACGACAGGTTTGCGATCACCGACACCAGGTCGGCATTGCCGCAGCGTTCTCCCAAGCCGTTGATCGTGCCCTGCACTTGGACGGCGCCCGCGTCCACCGCCGCCAGCGTGTTGGCCACGGCCAGTTCGCAATCGTTGTGGCAGTGGATGCCGACCGGCACTCCGTACGATTGCAGGCATTGGCCCGCAGCACGGGTGATTTCCGCGACGTCTTCCGGGAGCGTGCCGCCGTTGGTGTCGCAGAGAATGACGACTTTGGCCCCGGCCGCGGCCGCCGCCTGGATCGTCTGCGCCGCGTAGTCCGGGTTGCCCTTCCAGCCATCGAAGAAGTGCTCCGCGTCATAGAACACCTCGCGGCCGGCATCTACCAAGAAGCGGATCGTGTCGCCGATCATCGCCAGATTCTCTTCGAGCGGGACCTGCAACACGTGCCTGACGTGGAAATCCCAAGTCTTGCCGACGATCGTACACACGGGGGCTTGTGAATCCAGAAGGGCCTGCATGCCCGGATCCTCTCCGGCGGTGATCCCGCGGCGGCGAGTCATGCCAAAAGCGCAAACGCGGGCCCGTTTCAGGTCCAACTGGCGCACGCGCTGGAAGTACTCCGCGTCCTTCTCGTTGGACAGCGGGTAT
>CAZAQY010000043.1:0-43279 GCA_964486845.1 uncultured Pirellulaceae bacterium | reverse complement strand
CGACCCTGGGCCTGGCCGTGACCACGACGAACGACATCCGCATCGACAACGACGCAGCGGGCTGGGGATGGTCGGTGATCGGAGATCGGTCATCGGTCACTGGTCATTGGTCACTGGTCACTGGTCATTCGCCACTGGTCACTGGTCATTCGTCACTGGTCACTGGTCATTGGTCACTTGACGACGGGCGAATGACAAATGACCCGGGACAAGTGACGAGTGGCGGCCTGGACCTGATGCACGTGTTGCTGCACGAGATCGGGCACTTGCTGGGCTACGAGCACACGGAGTCCGGCCTGATGGCGCCGGTGCTGTCCGCGTCGCCGCTTCCTCCCGTCTCTCGCCTCCCGGATCTCGCCTCTCGCCTCCCGTATCCCGCATCCCGCCTCCCGGATCTCGCATCCCGCACCCCGGATCTCGCATCCCGTCTGGACGACGTGTTCGCGGATCTGGGTCGGGAGGCTGGCGAGGATGACACCATGCCGTTGCTGGTATCCCAGGATGGGGACGAAACGCTCCTGGCGGCGACGGGAAAGTCAAGCGAGGAGGCGGCGCCAGTCCGCGTCCTGCGCCGCCGTCGCCCGGAGCGTTTCGAACACGAACTGGACGCCTGGTTCGCCCAGTTGTCCGCCGCCGAAGAACCACTGACGACTGACGAATGACGTTGCTTACGTCTGAATCGCAGTGCCTTGACGAGAACTCTTGAAACGCTTACGGTCCTTCCTCTATGATGAAAGAAGGGAGAATGCTTGGCGGCGAGAAGGGAAACTAGTGTTCGACGACCTGCTGTATACCTCGTGCCCCGGAACCGAAGCGGAGCTGAGCGACGATGTTGCGCCGCCCGTCGCTCGCCTGGACGACGGTGAACCGTTCGGCCGCGAAGAGAGTCCCCCTGAGCCGCCGCTCCAGGCTGCGGCTTCGCCCCCACCGGCTCGTGCTAGCACGTCGCATCGCTCGCCGCCACCGGTCGACGCGTTTCTACGGCGTCAGCAGCAGCAGCAATTGCAGCAATTGGCCGATGCCGAGCCGCCGGAACGAGAGCAGCACGCGAGAGGTTTCGTGCTGTTCCATGCCACGCCAGGCTGGTTGTTCAGCGCCATTGTTCATTTACTGGCGTTCCTCACGCTCAGCGTCTACGTGCCGGATCCAGACCGCGGCGCGAAGTACGTCAGTCTCCGGGCCGTCGATGCCGGCGACGACACGGGCGTCGAGTCGTTCGTCGAGACCATCCTGGAGGCGCCGCCAGCCCCGGTGGAGATCCCGGCGGAGCTGGTTCCCGACGAAAGACTGTTGGACAGCATCGTCTTAACCGCTCCGGAGATTACCTCGCCGGAGATCGTCGTCCCGGAACCGGACATGCCTGCGCCGTTGCCGGACGCGGAAACGCAAACCTCCTCCGCCCGGCCCGGCTCGGAGCCGAGGTTCCAGGTGGGCGATGACGCGCGCGGCGGCTTGTCCCAACGCGGGGATCGCCGGCGGCAGGCGTTAACGCGGGGGGCGACGGCGGAGAGCGAGAATGCCGTGGAACTGGCCCTGCAATGGCTCGCCCGGCACCAGCGGCTCGACGGTTCGTGGAATTTTCAGCAGCAGTTGGAGGAACACGACTGTCCCAATTGCCGATGCTCGAACCCGGGGTCGTACGTCGATGCGGAGAACGGCGCCACGGGCTTGGTGCTGCTGGCGCTGTTGGGCGCCGGCCATACGCACTTGCAGGGCGAATACCGGGACGAAGTTGCCGCGGGTCTGCGGTTTTTGATCGAGCACCAAGAGAGCAACGGCAGTTTGCGAGACCCCGCAGGCCGCATGTACAGCCACGGGCTGGCGACGCTGGCGTTGTGCGAGGCGTTGGCCATGACGCGCAATGCAAGTTCGCGGGAGGGCAGCGCAGCGCCACGTTGGGAAGCTCGCTCGCTGGCGCCCGCTGGCAGCCGGGGGAATTCCGGCGCGGAATGGCGGCAAGCGGAAGACGGCTGGCTGGCCGCCGCCTCGGCCAACTCGCCCATGCTCGACGTCGCGCTGAGCACCTCGGTCCCCGTTTCTCGAAGCGAGTTAAGGCGCGCCGCGCAGTCCGCGGTCCGCTACATCGAGGCGGCTCAGCACAGCGGAGGCGGCTGGCGCTACCAGCCGCGGGAGAGGGGCGACACGTCGGTGGTCGGCTGGCAACTGATGGCGCTCAAAAGCGCCTACCTGGCGGGGCTGGAAGTCAACCCTCGAACCCTGACCCAGACCACCAAGTTCTTGGATTTCGTCTCGGAGGACCGCGTTGGCTCCTGTTATGGCTACACCCACGGGCGAAAACTCGCCTACGTGGACCAGAACTACGCGATCAGAGCCACCACGCCCATCGGACTGCTGTGCCGGATGTACACCGGTTGGGAACACAAGCGGCCGGGCTTGGGCCTGGGCGTGCAACGCCTGCTGCTGCACGCCCGCCCCGGCATGGGCCTGTACCACTACTACTACGCCACGCAAGTGATGCACCACTACGGCGGTCCGGCCTGGGAAAAATGGAACGAGTGGATGCGCGACTACCTGGTCCAGTCGCAGAGCATGAACGGTTCCGAGACGGGCAGTTGGTATCTCGACGGCAACTTTGACGATGCCGGACGCCTGTACTGCACGGCGCTGGCGGCCATGACGCTGGAGGTCTACTACCGCTACTCGCCGATCTACAGCAAGTCGGTGGTGCTTGATCGAATGCCGGCAAGAAGGTGACGGCGTCCCGAAGAGTGCAAGCTTCCCGTAGCATTCATGCCCGTGGATGGAACTGGCGGTGGACCTTCTTCAGTCGCGACTGGTCCACGTGCGTGTAGATCTGCGTGGTTTGGATGCTCGCGTGACCGAGCATCTCCTGCACTTGGCGCAAGTCGGCGCCGCCGGCCAGCAGGTGGGTCGCAAAACTGTGGCGGAGCGTGTGGGGACTGATCGTCGGCGGCACACCCGCGCGGACGGCATATTTCTTGACCAGTTCCCAGATCGCTTCGCGTCTCAGTCGGCGGCCGCGGCGGGACAAGAGCAGCCAGGGAGGCGAAGTCGGAGCAGCCGCCGCCAACTGGGGGCGTTCGTGTTCCAGGTAATCCTGCAACGCCACCTTGGCCGCACGGCCCAACGGCGTCAGACGCTGCTTGTTCCCCTTGCCCTGGCACATGCAGAAGCCTTCCGCCAGGTGTAGATCCTGCAGGTGCAAATGCGACAGTTCGGATGCGCGGCAGCCGGTGGCGTACAACAACTCCAGCAGTGCTCGGTCCCGCCTCCAAAACGAATCGAAGGGGCGCGGGGCTTCCAGGAACTTCTGCACCATGCCGGGGGACAGGACCTCCGGCACTCGCTCCCACAGCTTCTGGCTGCCCAGGAGTTCGGCCAGATTCCGCTGCAGGATTCCCTCCAACTGCAGGTAGCGGAAGAACATCCGCAGGCCCACAATATGCCGCGCAACGCTGGAAGGGGCCAATTGGTGCTGATGCAGCCAGCCGACGAAGTCCGACAACTCTCGAATTCCTAGCTCCGGAATAGCTGTTCCAATATCCGCTAGCCATTGCTGAAACCGCCGGACATCCCGCTGGTATGCCTGAACGGTGTTTTCGGCCAAGTGGCACTCGCTGCGCAGATAGTCGACAAAAGCTGCCGACCAGCGGACGGCAGCGTCACCCTGGAGTTTGGGTTTGACAACCTTGAGTTTTGGGCGCAGTTTGACAGGCATGGTCGTTGTTCCCCGGCTCGCCACCCTTGGCGAACCCTCGCTTGATTTCGGATGATCTCTGTGCGGGGCATCAGGCGATTGGCTGCCGATCGTCGTGCGAGTTGTCAAGTTGGCGTGCCGATTTGGGTTTTGCGGATTGGCACGCTGGTTGACCGGTGGGCCGGTCATCAATTACGCTACTAGACGCCGCGTGGGCGAGAATGGCAGATGTCCAGAAGTCCGGCTCTTGTTAGAAAGGCCGGGCTTCTACGTCCCGAATGTGAGTTTCCGCCTCCAGATGTTGGCAAAACGCGTTATCCCCTGTCTCGATGTCGATCGCGGCCCCGTGGTCAAGGGAACCAGCTTCCTGAACCTGCGAGACGCGGGCGAGATCGTCTTGACGAGCATGGATCGCGATGGAACAAAAGATGGTTATGATTTAAACCAAACGGCTGATGGCGTGCCGGGGCATCCCGGTGCGATTTTGTTAACTTGGACTTGATCATACAGGATTTGCGCATATGGCTACTGCACACGCGGAACATCTGGGAGTTCCGGCCCCGACGACGTCGGGCGAGGATCCGGACATCGAACGTTTCTTGCAGCGGCGCCGCGAGCTGGAAGTCGACAAGTACTTCCGGGCGCTGGTCAAGCTGGAAGGCAGCGACTTGCACATGAAAGTCGGCCGGCCGCCGATGGTTCGTGTCCGCAACGAGTTGCGGCCGCTGAATCGGCCGCCGATCGACGACGAGGAAATGACGCGGTTGCTGGTGCCCATGATGAACGAACGCAACCGGCGGATTTTCGAGGAGGACGGCGGCGCCGACTTTGCCCACACCTGCGACGTCGACGGCATCACCTGGCGGTTCCGCGTCAACCTGCTGCGGCAGTTGGGGCACATGGGGCTGGTGGCCCGCCGCGTCAACAACAAGATCCCGGATTTTCGGGGGCTGTTCCTGCCGGATTCGATCGAAAACCTGTGCAACTATGACCAGGGCATGGTCTTGCTGGCGGGTGTGACCGGTTCGGGCAAGAGCACGACGATCGCCTCGATGCTGAACTACATCAACGAGCGGGAGCGCGTGCACATCCTGACGCTGGAGGACCCGATCGAGTTTGTGTTCACGGAAGACAAGGCCCTGATCAACCAGCGCGAGATCGGCATGGACGTCAAGGACTTCCAGATCGGCATGAAGCACGCCGTGCGCGAAGACCCGGATATCATGCTGGTGGGCGAAATGCGGGACGAGGAAACGTTCATGACCGCCATCCACGCCGCCGAGACGGGGCACTTGGTGTTCGGCACGATTCACGCTTCCAGCGCGTCCTCGACGATCGGCCGTATTTTGGACTTGTTCCCGGAGCAACTGCACGGCGCCATCCGCAGCGCCATCGCGTTCAACATGCGGGGGATCGTCGCCCAGAAGTTGTTGAAGTCGATCAAGCCGGGCGTGCCCCGTGTGCCGACCGTGGAGATCATGTTCTTTACGACCATGGTCCAAAAGCTCGTGTTGGAAGGTGAAGATCACAAGCTGCCCGATGCCATCCGGATCGGCGCCGAGGATGGCATGCAGGACTTTACGATGAGCCTGAAGAACTTGCTGGACGCGGAGTTGATCGACCGGCCGACCGCGTTTGCCGTGGCGCCGAACCCCGACGCCTTGAAGATGGCCATCAAGGGCATCGAGGCCAAGGCGTCCGCCATGTTGTAACGAACCCACGGTTCGGCTGCCGCGCCGCGGCGGCCCAGGTGTTTCGATCCGCGAAACGAGTCTCAGAGGACCCCATCATGATCTTTTTCAAGAAGAAACAAAAGGAAGTCGTCGGGCCGCCGATCGAGTTAGATGCTCTGGGCGGAACCGGCCCGGAGATTCAGCGTCGCGAAATCGCCGCCCGGCAGATCGAGCAGATCGTGCCGCTGAAGGAAATGCTGTACGACGCGCTGATCAAGCGGGCCGACCGGATCATGCTCGACTACACCCGCGACGCGGTGGCCGCCCAGTACATGATCGACGGCCTCTGGCACACCATCGATCCGCGGGACCGGGCTACCGGCGACGGCATGCTGGCGGTGCTGAAAACGTTGACGGGAATGAAGATCGAAGAGCGGCGGGCCCGCCAGGAGGGCAAGTTCCAGATCGAGCACGAGCAGACCAAGGCCAAGTTCGTCGGCGCCGTCACTTGCCAGGGCGTCAAGACCGGCGAGCGCGTGATCGTCGAACTGGCCCCCAAGAAACGCAAGGATTTCAAGACCTTGGACGAGCTGGGCATGCGGGAGCAGATGCAGCAGAAGCTGCTGGAGCACATGCGCGCCCCGCAGGGGATCGTGCTGATCTCCGCCCCGCCCGGCAACGGCTTCACGACCTCCTGGAACGTCTGCCTGCGGAGCACCGACCGGATGCTCCGCGACTTTCTGGGCGTCGAAGACAAGGGCAAGCACGAGACGGACGTCGAAAACATCAACATCACCACCTTTGACGGCGCGGCCGGCGAGACGCCGGACAAAATGCTGCACAGACTGATGCTCACGCAGCCGGAGGTGATCGTCTTCTCGGACCTCTGCAACGCGGCCACGGTCAACAAGCTGTGCGAGTACGCCAACGACGCTCGCGAGGGCAAGCTGGTGATCGCCGGCGTGCGGGCGCAGGATGCCTGCGAGGCCCTGCTCCGTGTCCTGCTGCTGAAGGCCGATGCCAAGGAGTTTGCCAAGGCGGTCCGCACCGTGTTGTCCGTCCGCCTGGTCCGGAAACTGAACGACACCTGCAAACAGCCGTACACGCCGCCGCCGCAACTGCTGGCCAAGCTGGGAATTCCGGCCGGACGGGTCAAGGTCCTGTACAAGGAATGGACGCCTCCGCCTCCGCCGTCGACCCCGGAAGAGGAAAAGGCGGAACGAAAGCGAAAGGCCAAGTTGCCGCCCGCCGCCTGTCCCCTATGCGAGCAGGAAGGCGCCTTGTGCCACGGCCTCGGCTATCGCGGGCGCACTGGGATTTTTGAACTGTTGGAGGTCAACGACCAGATGCGCGAAGCCCTGGTCAAACAGCCGAGACTCGAAATCCTCCGCCAGATCGCCCGTGCCAGCGGCCACCGCAGCCTGCAGGAAGAAGGCATCCTGCTGGTCGCCCAGGGAATCACTTCGTTGACCGAGTTGCAGCGCGTGCTGAAGTAAAGGCAGGGCAATCCGGCGATGTCGCAGGAACTTCGTGATCCGCGGCCCCCCTCGGCGGAAACCGAAATGCTGGTCGAGTACCCCGCGGTGAGCCGCCTGGCGGTGGTCTCCCTGGTGCTGGCCATCGGCTCCGCCGGCGCGCTGTTCAGCCCGCTGATGATCTGTTCGGCCGTCGCCGGTGCGGCGCTGGCGGTCGTCGCCCTCTGGTCCCTCGCGCGGGCCGACCAACCTCTGCTGGGGCGAAAGGCGGCCCTCCTCGCGCTGGTGCTCAGCCTGCTCTTCGGCGGCTGGGGCCTGACGTGGCGGACGGTGCGCGAGCACGTCATCTGCAACGAAGCGCAGCAGCGGGCGGACCAGTGGCTGCAACTGGTTCGCGCGCGGCGCTTGCCGGAAGCCCACCAACTGCACTTGTCACGGTCCAGTCGCCAGGCCCCCGGTGCGGATCTTGCCGACTTCTACAAAAAAACGAGTGAAGTCCGATTGGATATGGATCGTTTCTTCGATGCACCGCCGTTGCGCCAGATCATCGCTGCCGGCCAACAGGGGCAGTTGCGGTTCCTGCAATGCGACAACCTGCAAAAGGAGTCCTACGCGGGACTGAGGACGGACGTCGTGACCCTCCGTTACGCCCTGGATTACCAACAGGACGGCCGGGCGCAGACTTTGACGTTCCTGGTGTTCATCACGCGGACCGTGGAAGGGCAGAAAGCCGAAGCCAATTGGGAGCTGAGAAGCCTGCAGTTCCCGCAAGACGGTCGCTGACGCGTCGGGCAGCTTGTCTATCGGGCTTATCCAGCCCGAAAAGTCCGCGCAGGACTCAAGATCGCTACAACCGCTACCGATAACAGGAGACGGAAGATGCCCCTCCCGTGCGCTCGCGCCCCGGCGCGGATGCTAGCGGAGGCTCCCGTCCACGACGGCCGCCCGGATCGTTGGGCATCGAGATATCGACGCCGAGTCCGTGCGGATCATCTTCCTGATGGTTAGTCACTTCTTGGTCCGAGCAGACACAGCCATGACTACTGCGAAAACTCGACGACCGGCGACCGCGGCAGGTCCTCCGCGTGGGGTGCGTCAGACGAAGTCGGGGATAGCCCATGAGCCGATTCCCATCTTGATCCGCTTGCCGGAGTTGCAGGCAGAACCGGAGCCGAGAGCAGACAACGAGGCCGTCACGGCAGAGGCTGGACCTCGAGCGGCGATTCCGCTGCTGCCCACGCCGATGGTTCCCGGCCCGAGGCCTGCCTCGATCGCCGAATCGCCCCGGCCCAACGCGGGTGCCGCCAGAGGGGAAACCGCGTCGGACGCCGCGATGCCACCCCCGAACCGGCGGCGTTTGTCCTGGTCCCGGCTCCGACCGCCGAGGTGGGCGGTCCGCGGCGGAACCGCGCTGGCCTTGCTCGCGGTCCTGGTGTTCGCCTACTCGGCGATCGTCGGGCCATCGCGGAAATCGAATTCAGCGGTCGCAGAAGGCGAAATGACATCCGACGAGATCCTGCCCCCCTCCGGCCTTCCCGCAGTTGGACTGCCTGCCCCGCCGGCGCCGGCGGCCCAGGAAACGGCAGCGATTTCACCAACGTCCGGCGACGCAGCGCAGGGTGTTGCCCAAGAAGAAAAGCAGCCGGCCGCGAAGCCAGCGAACGAGGCCGGTGGGAACGGAGGCAAGGCCGAACCGCCGTCGGAAAACACGGCCAAGTCGACGGCACCCTCAACCGATCCGACTTCGACATCCAGTCCGCAGGAGGAATCAGTTCCGCAGGACCCTACGAGGCCGGCAGCGGCAGCCGGCAGACTGAACTTGGGCGGCCAGGCAAACGCGCCTGCACCGGCCGCCGCGGACACTCCTTTGCCGCTCACCTCCGGAAGTCCGCAACGCGACACCGACGCGGGTGTCGACGCGCACAACTATCCGATGACAGACCCGGCCACTTTTCAGTACCCGCCCGACTACCATCTGCGCCTGCAAGGGCAAGCGCGCGGGCCAGAGTCACTCAATGCCTGGCCGGTTCCCCACGGGGCGGGGCAGTCCGATCGGGAACCCATCACCGCTCGCCTGCAGCCGCGCATCGAGCCGCCACCGGTGCGGTGAGCCGGGGTTTGAGGAGGTTGGTTTGCGGGCAGCATGGGCCCGCAGGCGTCAGGCTGACATCGAATGGGATTGGCTGTGGAGCGAGTCATGAGCGCACTAGACAAGGCCTTCATCAAAGCGTACACAAGGGAGTCCTGCCCGCCCGCGGCGGCTGCAGATCACCGTCCGTCCGACGTGGCCCTCAGCCCTTACATGGACCGATACGAAACCGTCCCTGCCGCGGCGCCTGACGGCCCCTACAGCGACGGGCGGATCGTTCGTGTCGATGACGCACCTGACGGCCCCGCGACACGGCGCTTGGCGCCGCATACCGCGTTCCATGCCTCGCCCGGTTACAGCGATCCGGCCTATGTCAGTCCCCACCGCGTGCCGGACGCCCCTGCGCCGTCGGGTGCGGGTGGGACCCGGGACCTTGCCGCGCCGAGGGCCGGCCCGCCCGCGACTCAAACCGCCTGGGCGGCCGCTGCCGCCCCGGGCATGCCGGCCGTTGCTCCGCCCCCATCCGGCTTGCAGGCCGCTGCGCATCAGGCGGCGGTCCCGAATCATCCCCAGACGGTTACCGCGAGTCTGGCCGCAGGCGACTCGCGGACCACGGGCGCGGCGGACTCTGCGGCCCCATCCGCCGCTGCCGAGCAGCCGCAGCGGACGGCTCCCTTGCGGACGATTTTCTCGACGGCAGATGCGGACACCGATGCGGACGGCGATGTCGACGCCGATTCGGCGTTTTCGCCGGACTGGGAAGTCGATCGCCTGGCGTGGCCCCCCATCTGCGAGCGGTTGATGGAGGTCGAGCAGCGTTATTTCCGCAGTGTCGGCCTGCGGCTGAAGGCCGCCACGGAGGACAGCCACCACGTGGTCATGGTCACCGGCGCCCGGCGCGGCGAAGGCCGAACCACGCTGGCCTTGTGCCTGGCCCGCTGCGCCGCTGCGGCCGGCGTCCCGACGGCCTTGGTGGACGCGGACCTGAAGAACCCGCAACTGGGCCCGCGACTGGGCATCGAGACGCCCTGCGGTTGGCGGGAAGTCGTCGCCGGCAAGGCGCCGCTGAGCGAGGCCGCCGTGTCGTCGCTCGAGGACCATCTGACGCTGTTTCCTCTGACCGGCGCCGAGGCGGCCGAAGTCACCCCCGGCGATCCGCCGAACGTCTCGGTGCTGCAGAACATTGCCGCGCATTACCCGCTGGTCATTGTCGACACGGGGCCCCTGGGGTCCGACGGACGTCACCTGTTTGCGACGGAAGAAGACGGCCTCATCGACACGGCCATCGTGGTCCGAGATTTGCGCAACACGACGGAAAAGAAAGCCACCGCCACCGCCGAGTCGCTGCTGCGCAGCGGCGTGGTTGCCGTGGGAATCGCCGAGAATTTTCGCGCGGCCGACGCCTCCCCATGACGCGCGGTCAAAAGGGTCAGGCTGACAGCCACAACCCAAGGGCTCAGACGTACAACCACCATGTATACTTCCTATTGGAAACTGGCTGCCAGACCGTTCGACAACGACTGCGATCCCCGTTTCTACTATCCCGGCCAATGCCATCAGGTCTCGCTCCTGAAACTGCGATATGCGCTGGAACACCCCCGCGGCGCAGCACTGTTGACGGGCGTCGCCGGCGCCGGCAAATCGCTGTTGGCTCGGACGCTCCTGCACGAACTGCCGGAATCGTTCGGGCCGCTGGTGTTCGTCAAGTTCCCGCACATGTCGCCCTCGGAGTTGCTGGCGTTTGTCGCCGAAGAGCTGACTGGCCGGAGCATGGAGGGCGCCGGCGTCGACCGAAGCGTACACGCCATCCAGCGGATGTTGAACGACAACGAGCAGGAGGGCCGCCGTGCCGTGCTGGTGCTGGACGAAGCCCACCTGCTGCGGGACACGGAGGCGATGGAAACGCTGCGCTTGCTGCTGAACTTCGAGCCCGCCTGGACGCCGTTGCTGATCGCCCAGCCCTCCTGGCTGCCGGCGCTGGAACGTATGCCGGAACTGGAGGAGCGGATTGGGGTCCAGTGTCTGCTGCAGCCGCTGTCGATCGATGAAACGATCAGCTACGTCAGCCACCGCATGGTCGCGGCCGGCGCCACGGACGTGCACGCCGTCTTCGACCCTGCAGCCCTGGAGAACGTCCACGAGTTGTCCGGGGGCATCCCACGCCGCATCAATCGGCTGGCCGACCTGGCCCTGCTGATCGGTTACGCCGAAGAACAGCGCCGCGTCACGGCCGAACATGTCGCGGCCGTCGCCGCCGAGTTGTTGATCGCCAACGCGTCTCTGCGTCAAGCGGCTTAGGATCGGCGAATCAATAACTGTCCGGTTCTTGTTGGCGATCATCACGCGGAGCGTGATGGCTACTTTGAAATCGCAACTCGCGGACGAAACTCCGCGCCAGCCCGAAGTCCAGAATCACGGGCTCGCGGCGTTTCTCGTCCATCATGATGTTCGAGGGCTTGAGGTCCCGGTGTACGATCCCGCGGTCGTGAGCCTCGGCTGCGGCCAACTCCATCCGCACATGGTCAGCGAAGCGCTGCGGGTGATCGACTTTGAGGACGCCTGTCGAGTTGCCCTGCGGCTGGCGACGGCCGTGCCGTGACAGGCGACACCGAGTGTATTTCTCCCGTATTCTCCAGCGATCGGCACTTGCTCTTACACGTACTCGTACACACCTATTTCTTCCTCGGCGAGATCCGCGTGTACGGGTCACCGTCAGGTCACAATCTCGTTGCCCACCCGCTTAGGGCACGATCTCCAGCCAGCCCAGCGACGTGGGCACGTGGAAATCGGGCTCCTCGGTCTTCGGATCGACCCAGGCCATCCATTCTTCAATGGGCGGCGGACCGTCCAGGCGGCGGCCGCGATTGTGGATGCTCTCGCGATACACGACCGGCTTGCCGCTGCGATCGTGGCTGAATTCGGCACGGAACAGTCCGCAACGGATCTTCACGCCCGGCCGCAACGCGGGAAATCCCATCGCCGCGAAACTGGCCAGCGGAATGCGGCCTTCGACGACGTAGCCGTTCTCCAGCGGCGAGCCTTTCGTCTCCAGCCCCGGCCAGTTCCACTTGGGATCGAGCTGGCGATAGTACGCGGCCCGATAATCGAACGCCCGACCGCGCGAATCGACTTCGATGCAGTAGTAGTCCCGCATCTGCTCGTCGCGGCAAAAGTACATCTCCGCCCGGTCCTCGAACACGGCGTCTTCCTCGTCCCGCAATGTGTCCAAGACCACGATGTCGGTGTCGGTGATGCGGAACGTGAAGTACAGAAATTGTTCCGTACACAGCGCCCGAAACTCCGTCGGCGGCGCGGGCGTGTCTTTCCAGGGGAAGACAAACCGGTTCTCGGCCTTGGCCAGAGCCCAATCCGCCTCGTCGGCCCGGCCGTCCAGTTCGATCTTGGCAGCGGGCAGCCAGCGCGCGGGATACGTGTCGTCGCTCCGCCGCCGCGGCAGGAAGTCGTCCTCCTGCACTTTGATCCGCAGCCCGCCCTGCATCGTGGTGATCCACAACTCGCCGGGCTGGGCCTCGAACAGGTACGGATACGCCAGCCAGCCGCGTTCGTTGCGGGCGATGACGACCGGCTTGGTCCATGTCTTGCCTTCGTCCTCGGAAAAAGCGATCGACAGTTCCAGGCGGTGGTTGCTGACCGGCACTTCGGACCATTGATTGTCGCCGCCGCTCAGCGGGAACGTGTCCTTGCCTTCCGGGAAGTAGCGGTTCCAGACCAATACGAGCCGGCCGCTGTGGAGCCGTTCCAGGAGGCCTGGCGCGCTGCTGGCGTCGATCTTGGTCGCCGCCGTCGATTTCCAGTTCAGCCCTTCGTCGTCCGAATACGCTTCCCAGAACGTCTTCCAGTTGGTCCGCATCAACAGCCAGATCCGCCCGTCCTTCAGCGGCTGGATCGTGGCCTCGGTCACGCCGCCGTGATGGCCCACCCCCCCCAAGTCGATCACGTTGCTCCGCTGCCACGTGGCGCCTTCGTCCGCCGACGCATACGTAACGACCGTGTGCCGGCCCGGATTGTGCCGCAGCATCATGGACGTGAAAACCACGGTCCCCTGGGCCGTCTGGTTCATGTCGCGGATCGCACCCGTCCAGTCGTCGTGCAGCTTCTGCGGCGACTCCCAGGTCTTGCCGCCGTCCGGGCTGCGCACCACGCACGTCGGCAGCTTGGCGTCGGGCGCGTCCGAAATCTTCGGGTCCCACTTCCAGCCGGATTTTTCGCGATCGTTCATAAAGGCGACGATCACGGTTCCCTTGCGCGTGCAGAGCAAGGCCCGTTCGGGACGAATGGCGTAGCGGCCGGCGTCGGCGAAGATCGGAGAATTCGTCCAGGACTTGCCCTCGTCCGTGCTGAGCATGGCGGATTGCCCCGTATCCACAGTCAGGATGCCGCCATCCGGCAAGCGCACGAACGGTCCCATCGGCAGGCCGGGCAGATCCTCGACGTTGGCGTGAATCCAGATGCCGTTGGTCGTGTTCTTGCCCTCGTCCGCCGCGTTGGCTGGGCGGGGATCGACGAGCCCAATCGTCGCCAACGTCAAGGCGAACATGATCGCCGGAGGAACCGTTCGGCGAGCGGATTCGTTAACTCGATGACACATACAGAATCTCCTGTCAGCCAGATTGTACTACTGCTCCGCGTTTTCGTCTTCGCCCGCGTGCAACTTGGAGTGCGGCGCCTTGTCGCCGCTTTGGCTCGATGGCGATGCAGCGCCGCCACGTTGGGTTCTGATGCCTTTTGAATCCAATCCTCCGCCGGGCTGCCGACAGCCGTCCAAAGCGGTGACAAGGCACCGCACTCCAAAACTCGGTCCCAAAACTCGGTCCCGCATCGCGTGGGCCAAGTGCAGGCCCAAACCGCCTGCGTGGGGCAGGCAGGACGCCGCGACCTGGCCGCGTCCGCGCACGCCGTTGGTGTTGCGGGTAAACGGCCCATGAATGCGCCGAAAGTGCCGTGGGTTCCGAGTCACAAGCAGTTCGTCACGTTCGAGGGCAACACTGCCAATAAGTGCGTCCATGTCAGAAATTGCCTGTCCTTGCTTCTCCAATTGGCCCACGACGGCACCAAAGACGCGGGCCGTGCTTACCTCGAAACGGAGGATTGGCAACGGAGACAGAGCTTGCTCGACGGCTTGTCGTTCACGTTCCGGCTGGGTACCCTTTTCCACACCCACGAACAACTCAGCGACCGTAAAGATGGTCGTACAGGGCGCCTCGCCACGATTCAACAAATCCGCGAGTTTCTGCGCAGCATTTCCCGGACGCCGGGACTTCGCTTCCTTCATCAAGTCGATGATGAAGGTCGTCTCAAGAACGGCCATGGATCAGACCTTGGGCTCGTAGGCATTTTCGCGACGGCGAGAGACGGATTCCTCAACTGCATCCAACGTTTCTTGGGACAGGTCCGCCTTCTCGAAGTACGAAATGATTTCGGCCAGCGTTCTTTTCGGTCGCACGCAGCGACGGATCACTTGCGACCAATCCTCCCCGGACTCTTTTGCCTGCTGCAAACGCGTGAACGCCTCCTCGTCAATTTCGATGGTCTTGATCATGCCTGGCTGCTCCAAAACTCAAAGCTCCGTCGGGGACCACTAACGGTTCCAGTCTACCGAATTCATCCGCAACAAGCGAGCTTGGGTTTCCGGTGATTCCGAGCACTGAAGACAACTCTGCATGTGGCTGCACCGGAAGTCTATCTTCACGGTTCCGGCCGGAAACCGGCCGCGACGTGGCGGCGGTAGGCTTCGTCGTACGGTCCCAGGCCCAGATCTTGCGGCAGCAGATCAACGTGGTCTTTCGGCGCCGACGAGAAGACTTCCCGCACCGCGTCCAAATAGCCGAAGCCGAACTCTTTGTGCGGCGCGATGTAATGGCCTTCGCTCCACTCGTTCCAGTTGTCCAGCAGCAACATCTTGCTGCCCAACTGGCCGGCGGGCATGGTCCGCACGAACTCCTTGGCTCTTTGCAGAAGTGTCTTGTATTCGGCCGGCGGAATCTTCCAGATGCTGCCTTCATCGTGCCAGCCGCTCCAGCCTTGCGAGACGGCGACCACTTGCGGCAGCACGCCCATGTCCTGCGTGCGTTTGAGGTAGTCCAGTTGCGTCGCGATGGCCCGCGCGGGATCGGGATTGTTCTGCACGTGCCAGCAATAGTCCGATGGATACTCATTCTAGTCCTTTCCTTCTTCATCGTCCGGCAATCCGTCGTTTAACCGCGGAAGCCGAGCCGCTCCAGTTCGCGGCTGCGTCCAAAATGATCCGCCAGGTTCCGCAAGTCAAGCCGTCTCAGAACGTCCACGGTAATCGGGCGTTTCGAGTCCCAGAACACCAAGGCCGAAAGGAACTCGCGTGCCGGCTCGGAATTGAGCAGACCGGCAATCATGTCCGCCTCGCGTTTCGAGTGACAGGCCAGGAAGTTGACGGTATCGTCAAACACCACGGGCTTTCCTTGATAGCTGCCGGCGACGGCGAAGTTCAGCTGCTTGTAGAAGCCGGAGATCGCGACTTTCCAAGGGGCGAACGTGTAGTCACCTACGCCGAACACGGAAAAACGCGGCCGATTGCGGTAGATCGAACTGCGACGACCATCCAGCAAGGAGGCGTGAGCGACAAGATACGCCCAGGTCTTCGGGGCGACCTCACGAATGACGTCCGTCGGGGCATGGATCGCCGACTGCGTGACGATCATCCAGTTCGCGGGATGCTTCGTACGCCCTGACGCAATCTCGGAACTTTTCAGCATCGGATAGACATAGGCCGGTTCGATTCCTGCGGGTTCGCCGAGTTTGTTGCGCCAATCGCCCGCCGCGCCCCGAAGCTCCATGACTGATGCGCAATCGTGTTTGACACCAGATCGCCACGCGTAGTCGTTGTCTGGTTCGGTACGAACGAGGTGGCTCCAGCGATCAAACGCTCCCATGTCTGCTACCACGCGGCCGGCGCGCCAACCCAAGTCGGAAACCGAGCGATTCGCTTCGAGACTGGTATGAACGGTGGCAGCCTTTTGACGGCAACCCGCCTGAAAATCGCAGACCAACAGGCAAGCATCGACGCTGGCGTGGAAGTGGGCGTCTGCGTCAATACCGTACAGCGCGGCGGCGTTCAACTGCAAGTCGTGTTTCCAGGCGTGCAGCAGCAACTTGCGGGCCACCGCCGTCTTGCACAACATGGCCAGCGTGCCGCGACGGCCGTTGAGCGATTCCAGGAGCCGAATGAGCATCCACTCGGAGATATCGAAATTGCTCTTGCCCGTGACGGCGTCGTATCCGGCGTGCTTTTGGAAATTGGATTTCTGCGGCAGATTGTCGCCGCCCAAAGATCCGAGTTCCGCGTTGGTGACCCACGGTGGATTGCCGACAACCAGAATCGGCTCGGGGAGGTCCGCCAGCATCGCGGCCCAATCGGTGTCAAAGAAATTGGCGTGGACGAGTCGCACCTTACGCTCATTCGCACGGCCGGCCAATTGCTCCCGGAGGCTCGCGAGATGCGCTGCATTGACGTCCAAGCCAACTGCGGCGATGGGCGTCGGAAAGTGCTCCAGAGCCGACAGCAGCAGAGTGCCTTGTCCGCACGTCGGTTCCACGATCGAGGCCGGGTTTGTCCCACGACGCTGCAGCAGGCCGCAGATCGCGTCGGCCAACGGCCGGGGCGTCTGGAAATCGCCGAATTCAATTCGCTGTTTCGATTTGGCCACGGTATGACTGCTTGAGTGTCCCTCTATATATGCACACGTTTGGAGTGCGGCGACTTGTCGTCGCTTTGGCTGAACGCCAGCAGTGCTAAGGAACGATGTGTGAGGAAAAAGCGGAACCCTGTCCGTCCAACGAGGGCGACGTCGGCCCCAAAGCGGCGACAAGGCGCCGCACTCCAAAAACGACCGTCCCGCCGCACGCGATTCACCTTTTCGCGTGCCGGAGCTTCGTCCTCCGGCGCGGGGCCTCCGCAGGCTCCGCGCCCGCAGGTACTGCGAACGTGCCGGCCCGCTGGCTCTGAAAAGCCTGCTTGACCGACTTCGTGATGAACCGCGTCAACTGGCAGCTTTCGTACACGCCGCCGCCCCAGCTGCGGCCGTAGGACGTGTTGCCGTACGAGGACGCTTCGTGGCGGGGATAGCAGACGTACAGCCAGTCGGCGGCGCGCGTCAAGGCGACGTAAAACATCCGGCGTTCTTCTTCCAGCTGGCCGGGATCGCCCAGGCTCCGTTCGAACGGGATCTTGCCGTCCGTGGCGTGCAACACGTACACGACCTGCCATTCCAGGCCCTTGGCGGAATGCAGGGTGCTGAGCACCAAGGTCTGCTCGAAATCGCGGCTGTCGCGGGTATCGCCGTTGGGCGGGTCGACCGTCAAGTCGGCCAGCAATTCCGCCCGGTCCGCAAACTGACCAGCCATCTGCACCAGCTGCTCCAGGTCCGCCATCCGCTGCGACGGGTTGTCGAAGTTCGCCTCCAGGATCGGTTGGTAGAACTCGATCGCGCGGCGGACCTGCGCTTGCAAGTCCCCACTGGCACCGTCGCCGGCCAGGAACCCCATCAAGGACAGAAAATCGGGCCAGACATCCTTGCTCTTGGCCGGGACCTTCGCCTCGCGCCAAACGTCGAACCGGCCCTCGGCGGCTTGCACGTCGTGCAGCAGGTCCCGTGCCTTCTTCGGCCCCACACCCGGCAGCAGGCACAACGCCCGTTCGCCGGAGATCACGTCGCGCGGGTTCTCGGCCAATCGCAGCAGCGACAACAGGTCCTTGGCATGCGCCGCTTCCACAAACTTCAAGCCGCCGTACTTGACGAATTGGAGACCTTGTCTGGCCAGTTGGCTCTCCAGCAAGATGCTGTGGTGCGACGCGCGGAACAGCACCGCCTGCTGCGACAGCGGGATGCCGGCCCGCTGATGCTCCAAGATGCGGCTGAGGACGAACTCGGCCTGTTCGTGTTCGTTCTCGCAAGTGATCAGTTGCGGCTGCGGGCCGCCGGCGCGCGAGGACCACAGTTCCTTCGTGTACCGCTCGCTCGCCTGGGCGATGACGCGATTCGTCGCCTCCAGAATGGATTGCGTGCTGCGATAGTTCTGTTCGAGTTTGACGATGTGCGTGCCGGGGAATTGCCGCGGGAAATCCAGGATGTTGCGGACCGTGGCCGCGCGGAACGAATAGATCGACTGGGCGTCGTCGCCAACCACCGTCAAGCCGTGGCCGTCCGGACACAAGCTCTGCAGCAGCCGGGCCTGCAGCCGGTTCGTGTCCTGGTATTCGTCCACCAAGACGCAATCAAAGCGGCTGCGGATCGCCGGACCGGTCTCGTCATGGTCCAACAAGTCGCACCACTTGAGCAATAGGTCATCGTAGTCGAAGACGTTCAGTTCGGCTTTCCGCTGAGCGTAGCCCGCGAACAACGTCTGCAGCGCATCCGCATGCACTTGGTGCTGCGGGAACTGCGACTGGAGCACCTCGTCCAGCGGCAGTTCGGCGTTCACACCGTAGCTGTGAATCGCCAGGCACGCGCGTTTCTTGGGAAAGTGCTTGTCGCCCTTGCCCAGGTCCAGCCTGGTGCAGACCGCCCCCATCAGGGCCTCCGCGTCGCTCTGGTCGTAAATCGTAAACCGCGGATGGACGCCGATCGCTTTGCCGTACTGCCGTAGCAAGCGTGTGCCAATGCCGTGAAACGTGCCGCCCCACACGTTGCGGTCCATGTCGGCGTCGCGCAACAAGGCGGCGACCCGTTCCAGCATCTGCGCGGCGGCGCGGCGGGTGAAGGTCAACAGCAGGATCCGCTGCGGCGGAACGCCTTGCGAGATCAGATGAGCGACGCGGTGGACCAAGGACGTCGTCTTGCCCGTCCCCGCTCCGGCGACGATCAGCAGCGGCTCCCATCCGTGGCAAGCCGCTTCGCGCTGCGAGGCGTTCAGGCCAGGAAAAAGGGGACCGGGGTCTTTTCCGGTCGGCTCCAAAAAGACCCCCGTCCCCTTTTTGTCGCGCAGGTACGGCGTGCGACCTTCGGCTGCGGTCAGCTCGCCGGGGGCGGGCACCTCGATCGAGACTCTTTCCAGACTGACGGCGTACGGTTGAACGGCCGGAACGTCGGCGTTCGTCTCCGCCGCAACCACCGGGGCAGATGGCGGAGCCTCGCGTTCGGCGGGCGGCGTCTTCTTTCCGCGCCGGCGTTTGGGGCGGCTTTCGGGCAGCGGGCTCGCGTCGCCTGCCGGCAACGGCGCCGGCGACCTCTGGATCGGCTCCCCGGCGGCAGCGCGCGCCGGCATCGATACTGGACGGGGCGCAACCGGTTCGGGTTGGTAGCATTCTCGCGCCCGGTACACCGTTGCGCGGACGCCGTCTTCCAATTCGAACGCGAGTGACTCGCCGCCTCGCGACACTGCTTCGACCAACTCGCGCATGAAGGCCAGGCCGCGGGCGGCTTCGGGCACGTCCAACACCTGCGGCGGTGCGTCGAGCAGCGGCCGCGGAATACACACCACGCACTTGGATCGGGCGCGAGTCACCGCGACATTCAGCCGATTCAAGCCGTAGATGAATTCGGCCTCCTCGGCGGCGAACTCCGGGTCCGAGACGCCGTAGCTGACGATCACCGCGTCCGCCTCCTGGCCCTGCATCTTGTCGACCGTGTCGACCAGCGGCGGGGATTGCCAGCGCCGCTGCCGGCGCAGCTCGCGCCGAATCGCCCGGATCTGGGCACGATGGGGACTGACCACGAACACGCCGTTGCGGAAGAAGGCCCCGTCGTCGCCGTACATTTTGCCGTCCGCCTGCCGCAACGTGCTGCGGAGTCCGGCGACCAGCTGCGCCACCAACTGTGCCTCCGGCGGATTTTCCCGCGCGGCCCAGACGCCGTCCAGCACGACGAACGCCAGCGGAAACTGAGGATCCAAGCAGGCTTCGACAAACGCGTCTAGGCAGCGCTCCGCAACCAGATTCAGCCGCCGGTCGGAGACCGTGCGATCAAAGCTGCGGTAGGCCGGCCCGTACAGCAGTCCGCCGGCGAAGCTGGTGAGCACGTCGTTCATGCGGAAATTCTCGGTCAGCTGATGCACCCCACCGTAGCCCTCGCGCTCCGCGTGAGGAAAAGCAGCACGGCTCTCCGGTTCGGTCTGACTGGCTTTCGTCACGCGGAGCGTGACGGCTACTTTTTCCGGGCTCAGCACCGCTCCGCTCGGCAAACCCGATCGCTGGGCGATGGCCTCAAAGACGGAGCGGTGCAAAACAGGTTCGCCCGGCTGCGTCTCCGGATACACTCCCACCACGATCGGCGGCAATTGCAGATGATCGCCGGCCAGCACCAGCCGCCCTTCCGGCCCGACCAGCCCGATGGGGATCGACGCTTCGGGCACCCGCACCTGCGACGCTTCGTCGATCACCGACAGATCGAAGGGCGGCAACTGGCTGTATTGCTTCAAGCACGAGTAGACCGTCGCTCCGACGATCGCTTGCGGATGCTCGTGCAACCAGGCGCCCAAGCGTCCGTCCTCGACGACCTCGATGCCCGGCACGCCTTCGCCCTGCCAACTCTTTGCCTTGCCGATGCACACCCTTTGGTCGGCCGGGAGCGCGTCCCGCAGCGCGGTGAGCTTGCGGAGCAAGTTCTCGATCGCCGCGTGCGTGAACGCCGTGACCAGCACCCGGAACGGCCGGCCGGCGCGGGCAGCCGCCGCGGCCAAGGCAAGGATCGCGGACGCCAGGAAGTGCGTCTTGCCCGTCCCCGGCGGTCCCCACACGGGCGTCGCACGCTGCCGGCAGATGCGCCGGAACGCTTCCGCCTGGCTATCCGTCAAGCCAAATACGGCGATCTCTTCTTCGGCAAACTGCTGGACCGGATCGGGCAAAGCCAGCGGTTCTTCGCCTGCGGTTGGATCTCGCAGCAGTCGCAGCAGCAGTCCGTGCGCCTGCGCACCGCCCGAGCGCAAGAACTCGACAACACCGTCGGTCGTAAAGTCCGTGAATCGCGGGTGCAGCAGGAACCGCTCGCCGGGCTGCGGGCCGTCGCCGTCGAACCCGCGCTGCGCAATGACCGTCAGCGCCGCGGGCGTGCCCAGCGGATCCCGATCCACTTCGGCAATTCCGACCAATGCCAAATCGCGCTGCTTGCGGGCCTGCCAGACTTGGGCGCGGCAAGCGTAATCGCGGTACTCCAGCTGCGCCCGCCGGCCGGACGTGTCGTCCCGCACCAGCAACCATTCGGGATAACCGCCCGGCTCGACCTCCAGCGTGCCGCCGACGATTTGGAACCGGCCGTCGCCCTCGGCTTCCAGTTCCAGGGCCTTGCCCAGCAGCAACTGCACCGGCCGCGGCTCGCACCGCATGTTTCGCACATCCAGGCACCGCAGCAGACTCTCGTAGCGGGCAAAGAACGCCAGCCGCGACAGCAGCGGATCGGCGAACTCCTGCCGCGCCGGCAATGTGAACTTGGCCGACCACGTGAAGATCGACTCCGCCGCATGATGCCGGATGCCTTGCAGCAAGGACCAGGCGGCCTGCAGGCGCGCGGTCGCTTGCTTGGCGATGTCAGCCAGGGTTTCCGTCTTGCCACGATGCCATACGGCGTGGATCGGCTCGGCCCGCATGCCCGGCCCCAGCGGGAAGTCGAAGTACTCGTTTCGCCGCAGTTTCGATCGGCATCCCAGCGCGATCAGCGTCTCGGGCAGCGTGTAATTGACCTCAACTGGCAGCGCCAACACCTGCCCCAACGCATCCAGCAGCACGACCAGCGGGAACGGCACTTCGCGGTCAGGATGCTCGTTGGCCGCCAGCAGTTCCGGGGCTTGGAAATGGAACAGCAGCGTCATCGCCTGCTCGGCCAGTTCCGGATCGCCGAGCGAATCGAGCAGCCAGGAGATGACCAGCGTCCGCTCCTGTTCCGACAGCACGTACGCCTGCAGGCTCAACTGGTCCGTCCACTCGCGATCCTGATTGTACCGGTGGACCTGGACGATCACTTCGTGCAGCAGGCGGACCCACCGCCGGCGCACGTCGACGACCGCGTCGGGTTGCTCGGCGATCAGCACCAGCGGCTTCGTCCGGCTGCCGTCGAACAGGGCTTCGCGGACCTCCTCGGAAAAAACCGCCTCGCGCAGATCGTTCCGCGCCGTGACGTACATTCCGGCCAGATAGATCGTTTCGCCCAGCGGCTCTTGCTGCAGCATCAGGAACACACCAACGTTTTCCCCGCGCGACAGCGAGGGCGACGCCGCGCCGTGCGACTGAGGCCGGTCCTGTTCCAAAGCCGCCAGTTGCTGCGCCAGCCGGGGCCGCGAGCCCGCCAACGACGCACACCGGCTCAACGTTTCGTCTGCATCCGGCCGTTGCAGGAACTCGCCCAATTCCGCCGTTGTCCGCACGCCGGCGCGCTCCGTCAGGAAACGCTTGCCCCACGACGTCAGCCGCGACAGCCGCGACAGGTCGTCCGCGCGCTGCATCTGGCTCCAGCAGTGCCGGAAGAAATCGCACCATTCGCAGCGGAAGTGGACGTGCCAGCGCGCGCCGTCCGCCGCCGTGCGCAGGATACGCACCAGATCGTGCCGCAGAAAGCTCTCCAAGTGCGGCCGCAGTTCGCCCAGAACAAATTCGGTCGACGCCGGATGCGAACCCAGCCACACCGCGCCGGTCTCCAGATCGACGCGTGCATCTTCGACGCCTTCCTGACGCAGCACGGTGTCGAGTTCCAGCGCGTACAGCAGCACCTGCACGCGATGCGTCAGCTCCAGCGACTCGCCGCGCTTCAAATCCGTCAGTCGCAGTTGCCGGCGTCCATCCTCGCCCGTCAGCACGGCAATCAGGTCCGGATGATTGTCGCTGATCGTGACCAGTTGCGAGTCGATGCCGTACCGCTGGTAGAATGCCGGCGGCAGGTGCAACGTCGGCTGATAGATCATCGAACCCGGCCGCGCCGATCGCAGCAATTCGAGCGTCTGCTGCCAATCAAAACGCCGCGCATGGCAGGGGCCCTCTCCAGCGGCGATGTGGACGTCCTTCCCGGCGTACCGCTGGAGCACCGTCTGTTCCCACGCGTAGCCGCTCTCTAACAAAGCCTTGATGATCGGGCTGTGATCGAACTCCACTTCCGGCAGTCCCTCTTTGCGGCGCAGTTCGGGACTGGCCGCCAGAAAACGAAGGAACCGCTCGCAATCGTGAAAAAAGTACCGGGCAATCGCAGACGGGCTGGTGCGAAAAGGCGTGTCGGCCATGACAGATCCGTGTGTCCGTACGAACGGAGGAAAGAACCGCAGTCCCGCGGGCAAGCCGTAATCCTCATAATGGACGCGGTTTGCGCGCAATTCCATTCTAAGCCTTGGACAGAACGAGAAAAAGGCCAAACTGCCCGTTTGCGGCGATCGTGCCCCCTGAAAAAAACCAGGGGTCTGTCGTTTCAATTTCCGTTTTCGCGGCTCGTTTCTCGAACGCTGCTTACGCCGGGGCCGGAGCCGCCGCAACCGGCTCGATGCAGACCGCCGGTTCCGCGAGCGATGAGAACTGCTCGGCCGGCCACTCCAGCACGGTTTCGATCAAGTAGTGCAACAAACGTTGCAGTGCCACCGGGGCCATCTCGTCGGCAATGGCCGCCGCGCGCTGCTGGTACCGGTCCACCAACGCATGCGCCTTGTCAAAGACCCCCGCTGAATCGTACAGCTCGCGTGTCCGTTGGATGCGTGCGGCTGCGCAGCAACCGTCGCCGTTGACCAGTCCCAACAACTCTTCCTGCTGCGTGCTCGGCAAACCCTCCAACGCCAGCGCCCACAACAACGTAGGCCGGCCATCCAGCACGTCGGTTCCCGCCGATAGCTTGTTATGTGAGTCTCCCTGCCAGTCGTGCAGATCGTTCAGAATCTGGAAGGCCACGCCCAAGTAGCGGGCGAACTGCCGCAACGGTTCGCTGCACCCGTCGACCGGCCCCGCCAAACGGGCGCCGCAGTACAGGGCGGCCTCGAATGCCGGCGAGGTCTTCAAGGCATAGATCTTCAAGGCGTCAAGCGGCTGGAGTCGCTTGTCCCGAGAGTCCCGCCAGACCAGTTCCGCCCCCTGACCTTCGGTCAGCTTCGTGTGGGCTCGAGCCAGGCAATCCAGGATGTCCGCCACCGTATCCGGCCCCAAGTGCCCGGCCTCGCGGCTCACCAATCGGTATCCCATTCCGATCAGGTAGTCGCCGATGTTCAACGCGGTGGGAATTCCATACTTGCGGTGAAGTGTCTCCTGGCCGTACCGGAAGCGGTCGTTGTCCTCAATATCGTCATGGACCAGCGACGCCTTGTGAAACGTCTCGATCGACATCGCCGTGCGCTTGACGGCGTCGGCAAAATCGGCGGCATGTTGGGCGCCGTCCGGCGACGTGGCCCGGCCGCCGGTCAGCGCGTCATAGACGGCCAACGTGATGAAAGGACGCGCGTACTTGCCGCCGCGTGTCAGGAAGTCGTAGGCAATCGTCTCGGTGGCCGCAATCGGCTCCAAGCCAGCCAGGCCCTTGCCGTTGATTTCGGACAGCCGCGGCCCGCCCCGCCGGCGTACCGCCAAACGTTCCAACTCATCGGGCTCGAACAGCCGAGACGCAGCGCGCAGCAGGTGAATGTACGTCGCCGTCTGCCGCACCGGCTGATGACGCCGCACCCGAATCATCTCGCTGACCCAATCCGTATCGACCGGCGAGTTTCGGCACTCACTGGAGAGCAACGGGACGGCCATACAGGGAATCCCCGCCAGCAGGATCTTGTCAATCGTCTTCTCCAAGACGTTCAGGCAAGCCACGCCCAGGATGGCATCGACGTAGCCCCCCACGAGGATCTGCATGACCACCGGCGAGCCCTCGGCCACAATCACGCGATACCCCAGTCGCTCGGCCATGGTCCGAAAATCGGCAACGCTGCAGGCGCCGCAGGGCCCGCAATTCAGGCCAAACTGGGTGTACTCCGCCGGGCAACCCTCCGTGGGCCGCAGGCAGTGCGGCAACAGCAGCAGGCGTCTGGCCGGCGGCACCGCAGCCACCTGGTCCCGCCAGAATTCGGAAGCCAACGCGACCATCGTCCAGCCGACGTAACCCTCCGGCAGTCCCAATTCCACCAAAAGCCCCCGCGCCAGCGTCTCCATCTGGTCTTTGCACAGCGGGTGCGACTTGTCCACACGCTCGGCCAGGTGGACGCACGCCGAGCGAATCCGCTCGCGGACAACTCGGTCCTGCGGAATCCGCTTCAGGTGTGCCGTTTTGCGCCGAAATGCCCGGCTGGCAACGTCTCCAGCGCCCGTCTCGGCTCGATCGTCGCTCACGGTGGTGATAGTCAAGTTGCTGTCCTCGCAGGCCGCTGCCGACCGTGTCTGGTCGCATTCAGACTGAATTCTCCGAAATCACGTTCCGCATATATTTTACGTGCAGCAGGGGGCATTTCGCCAGTGGGCAAGAGAGCGAACCGCTGGAAATGGGATCCCGTCCCGCATTCCACTCGAAAAACGGGGCTTCTGGCACGCGGGGCGTTCTTCATGGCCACGGGGTCGGGCAAGACGCTCCTGCTGCACGCCCATTTGCAGCAGGTGTTGTACTACCTGGACACCCGCCGGAACCCCGCGGCGCTGGTGGATCGTCCGGACCAGCGTCGTGAATTCGCGAACATCCTGCTGATTACGCCCAACGAAGGCCTGCCGGCGCAACACCTGGACGAACTGCAATTGAGCGGATTGGACGGTGCGTTGTTGATCGAGGACCGCGGAGGTGGGCGGTTTCTCGGCCCCCGAATCCATGTGATCGAAATCCACAAGCCCGCCGATGCGCCCTCGGCCGATGGCGTCAGCATCCCGTTGGCCGAACTGGGCGAGCACAATCTGGTGTTCGCGGACGAGGGGCACAAAGTCGCCGGCAGCGAGGCTCAAACCTGGAAGAATCGGCAGAAGGCGCTCAGCAAGTCGGGATTTCTGCTGGAATACAGCGCGACCTTCCAACAGGCCGCGGGCAGCGCCGACAACGCTGCTTGTTGAACGAAGATGGCTTGGACTCGGGTGTGCTTTTCGAGCTTCACCGGTGATATGTCTCCGGCCGCGCGAACTGGCCGGTCATCGCTTGCGGAAGGACGCTTACTTCGCCGGCTTGGTTGCAGAAGTAGAGGCGGGACGGGGAAGGTTTGTCGCCGTCGCCGCTGACGAAAACCCACACGCGGCCGTCGCCGTCGACCGAGATCGTCGGGTTCCTGTGGCCGTCGGCCATCTGGCCGGGTTTCAGGTTCGACTGGCCCCCGTCATGAACGATCGTGGGACGCGCTACCACGCCGCGCTCGTGGTCGTAGTACGAAGCCATGGCCTGCAACTGCTGCTTGCCGGCCACCGATTGTCGTTGCAGTTTACCGTTCTCAACGGCGATCATCCAGGGTTGTTTTCACTCTTCGGTCTGGCTAAAACAGAAAGATACTGTGGAGAGGATGCCATGAAGCGGCGAGCGGCGTTTTCGGTTGTTCCGGCAGCTTTCTGTTTCTGCGCGGTTTTGACGGCGCTGGCTGGAGCCGGCTACGCGGGAGAGGGTGCCGCTGCCGCCCAGGGCACGGGTGCTCAAGCCCGCGGAGTACTCGCAGATCTAGGAAAACTAAGGAGAATACGGATGGCAAAACCAAACAGAAAGAAACTGGAAAAACGACTGAAGGAACGCGATCGAAAACGCCGTGCGGTGTCGGACATGGCTCAGGCAGCGGGTATTGCCCCGTGGGTGAAACCCGTCCGGCCCGTGCCCGCACCGCACGTCGAATTTCCAACCTGGCGCGAGCCTCCGTTACTCCCGGAGAGCGAAAGTCAAAGGGACGAGGCGGCTGCGAAGCGGGCCAGGGAAGCCCTCCTGGCCAGCAGCAATCGCTCGCCCCCGCGACGTGAGGAAACGGAGGAAGAGAAGCAGATCAATCGTTGGTGGCGGGAATACAAGGAAGCGGACGGCGAAACACGCCTGCAAATGGCCCGCGAGAAACTCGCCGCTCTGAACCCCGAGGACGAGCAGTTCGAGGCCTACTTTCCCGACGCCATCAGCGAGGTCGAGCCGCGACTGGGCCAAGAACGCTACGTCGCGTTCTTGGAAGAAATCCGCGACCGCTGGCCGCGCGTGTTCGTCCAAGAGATCGACTGGAACGTCTGGCAAATGGCGTTCGTCTATGTCGCCGGCCAGCGCTGGCTGGATCTGGAGCGGGCCGTCGATCAAATGGCCGAGGAACTGAAGAAGGTCCGCGAGCCGTTCTTCAGCCTGGTCTCGTTCCTTCGTCTGGCAAACCGCGGCTCCGAGGTCCAGCGTCTGGCTGACGCGGCCGTCCGGTTGCGTGACACCTGGAGACTCATGTCCTGGGCCGTCGACGAAATCATCAGTTGGGCCCTGTTCCAGCCCTACCAGGAATTCGTCCGGGCCGGCGCCGGCGCCGAGGCCTTTGACCGGCTCTGGCAGAAGTGCTTGGACCTGGGGGCCAGAGACACGGACGAGTCGCGCGAGTACCATCAGGAACTCGGAATGCACTTGGCCGGCCTCGCGAACAAACGGTGGACGCGGCAGGAGTTGCTGAACGATCAGGAACGCATCGGCATCAACGCCAGCCTGCTCCTGGTGGATTACGAGCGCTGGTTATGCACGGCTCGTCAAGTTCCGTCGCTCGTCGCCGACGAATTTCGTGTGATCCTGAACGAGCTTCTTTACGGCAAGAACGAGGATGTCACGGAGTTCTTGCACGGCCTGAAGCGGACGGTCTTTGAGCCGCGCCTGGCCCGCAAACTGGACTTCATGTCGCTGGACCGCTTTCACGTCCCGGCTGGTATTCTCGCCATGTACCATTTCTACGATTTCTTGGCCGAGAACCAATTGGTCGACGAGACGATTCGCCGGCCATCGCAGCTGGTCTGCCTGGACCTTTGGAAAGAGATCAAGAGCTTGTTCCAGCACAAGCTGAACGAATGGCGGGGATGCCAGTTCCTCGAACAATACGCGACATGGCACCGACCAAATTGAGACAATTGGGATTTGAATAGGGGCGACTTCGGGATGGCTGGGTGCAGGAGCACCCTGATCTTTTACCTAATCTTTCACTTAATCTCCCCGGCTCCAATGCGGTAGGCAGCAGAAGAGATTAGATGAAAGATTAGGTGAAAGATCAGGGTTTCAGGTTCCGGCGAAGCCGGACAAGTTCACTTGGTGCCAGCACGTCTCCCAGGCGGGCTGCACGAAGTTCGAAACGAGGAGTTCGTCCCATGCGAAAGTCCACATTCTGTCTGGGGGTGATTCTGCTGGGCCTGGTGTCTGCGCCAGGCGTTTTGTCTGGCGCCGCGCCGCTGTATGCGCCGGCCGGTCCGCCGTTTATCGAGTTGGTCCGTGAAGGCGCAACGCAGGCGACGGTGGTCGTGCCCGATGACGCACCGCGAGAAATGCGCCACGCGGCCGATGAACTGGCGACCTACGTGCAGCGAATGTCGGGGGCCCAGCTGAAAATCGCCGCAGTACCCGGCGACGGGCCGGCGGTCGTTCTGAAAGTCGATCCCGGACTGCATCCGCGTCCGGCGGGAAAACGCGACTGGCCCGGCGCGCGGGGCTACCGGCTGCGCACCGAGGGCCAGATCCTGCGTGTGACGGCTGCCGATCCCTTGGGTGTGTTGCACGGCGTGTACGGCCTGCTGGAACGGCACCTGGGCGTGCGCTGGCTGTGGCCGGGCGAGTTGGGCGAGGTTGTGCCTCGGCAAGAGACGCTCCGCGTGGGAACACTCGACGAGGCTTCCATTCCCGATTTTGCCGTCCGCTGGGTCGGCGGCGGCGACTGGGCGCTCCGCCACGGCACCAACGCCATGGTCGAGATCGGCAAGGAGCCGGTGGGCGTGAAATGGAAGTGGCATTTCCACACCTTCTGTACGCTGATCCCAGCAGAAAAGTACTATGATTCGCATCCCGAATGGTGGCCGCTGGTCAACGGCCGGCGAAAGCGGCCCGACCAGCCGCACAGCCACAGCACGCAGCTGTGTACGAGCAATCCGGAAATGGTCGCCGAGATGACGCGGAACCTGATCGCCGTGCTGGATGCGGAGCCCGACACGGACATCATCGCCCTGTCGCCCAACGACGGCGGCGGGTTCTGCGAGTGCGAGAACTGCCGGGCCTTGGACGAGCCCGATCGCGACTGGTTCGCCCGCTACTCGAAGCGGTTGGCCGTGCTCAACAACACCGTCGCCCGCGAAGTGGCCAAGCGTCATCCCCGCGTGCTGATCAAGGTCGGGGCCTACGCCATGTACCTCCGCCGTCCGCTGGACGAGGAACTGGCGCCGACGCCAAACCAGCTCGTGCAGATCTGCCACATCTACTGCTGCCACAATCATCCCGTGCCGGGCGAGCGGTGCGTGGAGGGCAAGACCTTCACCGCCAGCAACGACTTCCTCCCCAACACGGTCTTTCGCCAGATGATCGACGACTGGAAGAAAGTCACCGATCACCTGTTCATTTACGAGTACTACACGCTGGGCGGGCCGTCTCGAGCCGGACTGCCGTGGCCGCTGATCCACACGATCCGCGAGGACATGCCGTACTACCACCGCGTCGGCGCGGAAGGGTTCTACACGCAGTTGACCGAAAACATGTTTCATCGCTACGGGCTGAACTACTACGTCGCCGCCAAGCTGGCCTGGAACACGCGTCTGGACGTCGACGCCCTATTGGCCGACTATGCCGATCACGCCTTCGGGCCGGCGGCCGAGCCGATGCTGGCGTATTTTGGGCGTCTGGAGCAGGCCATGACCGGCGCCGACTGCTGCTTGTCCTACGGGCTGGAGAGCCCGCAGCGCTGGGGGCCGCGCGTGTTCACCAGCGAAGTGATGGACCAGGCCGCCGCATTCCTGACCCAAGCGGCGGCCGCCGCGCCCGCCGGGCCGCACCGGGAGCGGGTCGCCTTCTTCCAAAAAGGCTTCGACGAGGCCCGCGCCGGAACAGGCCGCTAGTCTGGCCAATTTCGAGAACGCTTGGCACAATTAAACGCTTCGACACCATCCGCGACAAACGACCGAGGTCCTCGATGAAGTTCCGGACGAAAGTCTTCGGTCAAGACGATGGCCCAGGCCTTGGGGCTGTCGAAGATCATTGACAGCCGCCGCTCGAACTCGTAATAAGGTAGGCGTCCGTCGGGGGCTGAGTATCTTTGCCGGAGATTTCTTGTACGCAGATCACCAGACAAGGAGCGCGGTTTATGGCTTTCAGACATCGACATAGTCGGCGGCGGTTTCTGCAGCAGGCGGCCGCCGCCGGCGCGATCAGCGGCTTTCCGGCCATCGTCCCGGCGTCGGTGTTGGGGGCCGAGGGACGGCCGGCGCCCAGCAACCGAATCACCATCGGCGCGATCGGCGTGGGCGGCCAGGGCAACGGCAATTTGGGCGGCTTCCTGGGCGATCCCCGCTGCCAGGTCGTGGCCGTCAACGACGTGGACCGGAACAACGCCGAGCGCACTCAGCGGCGGGTGAACGACGTTTACAACAACCAGGATTGTGCCGCGTACCCGGATTTTCGCGAATTGCTCGCGCGGGACGATATCGACGCCATCTCGCTGGCCACCCCCGACCATTGGCACGCGATTCCGGCCATCCTGTCGGCCAAGTCGGGCAAGGACATCTACGGCGAGAAACCGTTCAGCCACGATTTGCGAGAAGGCCGCGCGATGGTCGACGCCGTCAGTCAGTACGGCCGCATCTGGCAGACCGGTTCGTGGCAACGGTCCACCGGCAATTTCCGTTTTGCCTGTGAACTGGTCCGCAACGGCCGCATCGGCAAGGTACACACGGTCGAAGTCGGACTGCCCACCGGCGGAGGCGGCGGCAACGCGCCGTTCACGGACCCGCCGCCGAACATGGACTACGATTTCTGGTGCGGACCGGCGCCCTGGGCGCCGTATTCGTCCGACCGCACCCATTGGAATTGGCGCTGGCAGATGGACTACGGCGGCGGCCAGTTGATGGATTGGGTCGGACATCATGGCGACATCGCCCAGTGGGGACTGGGCACCGAAACGACGGGCGCCGTCGAGTTCAATCCCATCTACGCCGATTTCCCCCAGACCGGCATCTGGGACGCCGCCACTCGGTACCGGATCGAATGCACCTATGCCAACGGCGTCAAAATGATCGTCCAGAACGCCGAAGGCCAGCACCGCATGGGGGCCAAGTGGATCGGCACCGACGGCTGGGTGTGGGTCGATCGCGGCGGATTCGACACGCAACCCAAGAGCCTGATGCAGGACAAAATCGGCTCGGACGAAATCAACCTGTACCGCTCGAACAACCACATCGGCAACTTCATCGACTGCGTCATCTCCCGGCGGCCGACGATCACGCCCGCCGAAGTGGCGCACCGATCCGCCAGCGTGGGGCACCTGTGCGTGATCGCCATGGCGCTGGGCCGCAAGATCCGCTGGAACCCGGACACCGAGGAAATCGTCGGCGATCCGACGGCCAACACGATGCTGAGCCGGGCCAAGCGCGAGCCGTGGAGTTTGGGGTGAGCGGTGAGCGGTAGTCGGTGATCGGTGATCCGTGATCGGTAACCGGTGGTCGGTAATCGGTAATCGGTGGTCGGTGAGCGGTGAGCGGTGGTCGGTGAGCGGTGGTCGGTGATCAGGGGATGAGGGGCTGAGGCCGGCGTTTCAGGTCCAAGGGGCCGGAGAGAGGCGGTTGGAGATTTGAGATTTCAAATTTCAGATTTCAGATTTCAAATTTCAAATTTCAAATTTGAGATTTGAGATTTGAGATTTCAGATTTCAGTAGTTCCAAGTTCCCAGCGACCGCAACGGGCTCGGTAGCCGAATTCGTGAGAATTCGGGCGTTTTCGCGACTCCCCGAAGTCCCACGACTTCGGCTACGAGGCAACTGGGAACTACTGAATTTGAGATTTCGGATTTGAGATGGATGAGCAAAATGTGAAACTTGAGACCCATCGGCTGAACCCGTGAACCGCATGCGGTGGCCTGCAACTCACGAATTGCATGCAGCAACCAATCTGGAGCCAATATCATGTACTCAAGATTCCATCGTTTTGTCGTCACTTTGATGATCCTGCCGGCCTGGGCCTCGGTGCAGGCGGCAGACAACGCGGTTGATCCATATCAGGCGCTGGCCAAATGGGAATTCGGCCAAAGCCGGCAACCGCTGGCGCAGATCGAGGAGCGAATCCGCAAGACGGCGCCGGCCGACTACAAGGCCATCGAGGCCAGGTTGCTGCCGTTGCTCAAGTCGCACGACACACCCAAGGACGCCAAACGCTACATCTGCCGCTGGCTGGCCCTCGTCGGCTCGGCCGATTGCGTCCCCGTCGTAGCCGAGTTGCTCGGTGACGCGGACCTGTCGCACCCCGCGCGGATGGCGCTGGAGCCGATGGCCGATCCGGCGGCAGCGGCCGCACTCCGCGACGCGCTGTCCAAAGTCAAAGGCGAGCAACTGATCGGCGTCATTTCCTCGCTGGGCGCGCGTCGCGACGTGGAGGCCGTCAACGCCTTGCGCGGTTTGGCCGGCGATGGCGACGCGGCGATTGCCGGCACCGCGATCACCGCCTTGGGCGAAATCGGCTCGGAGGAGGCCGTCCGGGCGTTGGACGGCCTGCAGATCCCAGCAGCATTATCCCGCACGCTGGCCCGCGCCAGGATCGCGGCCGCCAACCGGTTGGCTTCGGCGGGCAAGAAAGAGCCGGCCGCGGGCATCTATCAGTCGCTGTTGCCGCAGCAGCAACCGGAGGCGATCCGCGTGGCGGCCCTGAAGGGCTTGCTCGGAACGCTGCCCCAGGCCGACGCAGTCAAGCGGATCGTCGAGGTCTTGCAGAGCGACGACGCGGCCCTGCGCGCGGCGACGCTGGCGGCCTTTGCAGGCAGTTCCCATCGAGCGATGAAGGACGCGGTGGCGGCTGAGTTGCCGGCGATGAACCCGGCCGGGCAGTTGGTGCTGCTGGGGATCCTGGCCGGCCAGGGCGACGTCGCAGCGCGAGCCGGCGTGCTGAAAGTGATCGAGGCCGGCGGCGAGGTCCCGGTGCGCGTCGCGGCGCTGGAGTGCCTGGCCCCGCACGGCGAAGCAGCCGACGTGCCGCTGGTCGTCACGCTGGCCCAGTCCGAGCCGGCGGCGGTGGCCGAGGCGGCCCGCCGCGTCCTGGAACGTATGGGCAAGCCGGGAGTTGACGAGGCGCTGGTGCGGATGATCGAATCGCCGCGGGCGAGTGATCGAGCCGTGGTTCTGGCGGCCGTGGCCGCGCGGCGTGTGGAAGCCGCGTTGCCCGCGCTCGCGCGACTGGTGGGCGGGACGGATCCCGTGCTGGCTGCCGAAGCCGCGCGAGGGCTGGCGGTGCTGGGCAGCACCGAGCAGCTGAGACCGCTCTCCGGCGTGCTGATCCGCACTGACAATGCAGACCTGCGCGGGGCGGTCGCCGAAGCGATCAAGGCCATCTGCTCGCGCTCCGACGACAAAGCAGCGGCGGCCAAACCGCTGCTAGACGCCTTGGACCAGGCCGCAACTCCGCCGGCGCGCATCGCGGTGCTGCAGCAACTGGTCTACACGCGCGGCGAAGAGGCGCTCAAGGCCGTACGGAAAGCCACGCAAGAGGGCGACGCGGAAGTTCGGGACGCCGCCGTCCGGACGCTGATCGCTTGGCCCGAAGCGTCCGCCGCGCCGAGCCTGATCGAATTGGCCAGGACGGCGGACAAGCCCAGTATCGCCGTCCTCGCCCTGCGCGACGGCTGCCTGCGATTGGCCAATCTGAAGGACCTGCCGCTGGCCCAGCGGCTGAGCATCTACCGCAGCGTGCTGGAGGTGGCCCAACGCATGGAGGAAAAACGGCAGGCGATCGCCGGCCTGGCGGACCTGCCGGCGCTGGGCGCCCTGGAGTTGCTGCAGGCCACGGCGCAGGACGCCGAACTGAAAGCGGACGCCACGGCGGCGACGATTCGATTGGCCCGGCAACTGGGAGCCGTGTACAACCAGCAGGCACTCGCGGCGCTGCAACAGATCCAAGCGAGTGCGGCCGGCGACGAAGCCAAACGTCAAGCGGAGGAGGCGATCAAGGCCGTGCAGAACGCCGGCCAATCGCCGGAGGGATTCATCATCGCGTGGTTGCTGTCCGGCCCGTACACCGAGCAGGGCAAGGACGGGGCCGAGCTGTTCAACGTGGCCTTCGCGCCGGAGAGGTCCGGCAGCCAGGCCGAGTGGCGTCCGGTCTCGGCGCCGCCCAGCGGCAAACCGGGCCTGATCGAAATGGACAAGATTTTCGGCGGCAACGACCGCGCCGCGTACCTGAAAACCCAGCTGGCCTCGGACAAGGAGCAGGACGCGGTCCTCGAATTCGGCAGCGACGACGGCGTCAAGGTGTGGCTGAACGGCCAGGTCGTCCACGCCAACAATGCCACGCGACCCTGCTCGCCGGGCCAGGACAAGGTCAACGTCAAGCTCAAGCAAGGCGACAATGCGCTGCTGGTCAAAGTCACGCAAAGCGGCGGCGAGTGGTCCGTCTGCTGCCGCGCCGTGTCCCCCGACGGCAAACCGCTGAACGGCGTCACGGTCGTACCTAACGGCCCTTAAGCACGCGATTCGTAGTAGCATGGCTCTCCGAGCCGTGCCGCTCCCGGTGAACCTGCCTCATGGCGAGGGTGGAATCTCCGCCAGCGGGTCGTAGCCGGCGATGCTGAAGGGCGACATGCGCCACCAATCTCCGGCCACTTCGTAGTACGGTTCGACGATCGCCTGCTTGATCGCGTCCTCGTCCGTCTGCGCGGGATCGTAGGTGACGTGGACCGGAGCCCATTCCTCGCCCGGCCAGGCTTCCACTTTCAGATAGCCCTTGACGGTGAACATGTCGTCGCGTTCCAGAAAGTAGCACAACAAGTTCGCATTGCCCCGGCAGGCCAGGTGGTTGACGGCCAGCTTGACTTCGGCCGATTGAGCCGGCGCTTCGCCCCGCGTCTTGATGAACGAGGGCAAGGGGAACAAGTACGACGCGGTCGCGGCGGCGGAAGCACACAGCAGCACCGTCAGCACGATGGCGATCTGCGGCCAACGGGCCCGCCACGGCCATGGCGGGCCCCAGGTCAAGGGCCGAGTCTGGCGGTGGGGGCAGCTTTCCACGCACTGCAGGCACGCGATGCAGCGGGCCTGGGTGACTTGTTGGACCTGATCCACGGGAATCAACACGGGACAATGCTTGCTGCAAACGCCGCAGTCGCGGCAGGATTCGCTGTCGCGGCGCACGCGAGCCAAGCCGAAACGCGAAAACGGATTCAGCACGGCCGCCAGCGGACAGAACCAGCGGCAGAACGGCAGCATCACGAACAACGATCCGATTACCACGGCGCCGGCCACGACATAGGTCCAGACCGTGATGTCCGCGCCGTGCCGGCTGATCAACGCATAGCAGGGATCGAAGCCGCGAAAGATCAGTTCGCCAGCCTGCCAGGTGAACCAGAGGATGACCGCCAGGAGGCCGTACTTGAGCAGCGCCAGGCCGCGGTCCAGCCACGGCGGGACGCGGATTTCGGGCAATCGCAGGCGGCGGGCCGCCACGCGCAGCCACTCGGAAATCGTCCCGATCGGGCAAGCGTAACCGCAAAAGGCGCGGCGCATCAACAAGGTCATCGCCAGCACGCCGCCCAGGATGAAGAAGTTCGACGTGCCCAGCGAACAGACCATGTTGCCTTCCTGCACGTACGTGTACAACGCCTCGACGCCGCCGAACGGGCACCAGCGCTCGCAGTTGCCGCCGGCCACGAAGACGCCGACCAGCACCAGGAGCAAGAAACCGAATTGAACCAGTCGCCGCGTCCTTGTCATAAGAGGTGCTCCTGCCGTGGCGGTGGTTTCGGGGCCGCGTGTCGTGCTGACGTTTTGGAGTGCGGCGCCTTGCCGCTTTGTGCGCGAGCGTCCGGTACGCGGCGGTCAGGGTTCCAGGACCGGTCCACAGCGGCGACAAGGCGCCGCACTCCAAAACAGACGCCGCACTTCAACATCCTGCGTCACTGCGCTCCCGACGCGCATTTGCCGCGCATGGGGCAAGTGGCACAACTGCTGCCGCCGCTGCATTGCGACTCGGCTACCTTGGACCCGGTCTGCAGCGCCGCAGCGAATCCGGCGTAGGATGTCAGCGAGGCGAATTCGGGGCTTGTCCTGGCGTGCTGCTTGAAGCCCTCCAGGCGGCTCGGCGGCGACGACTCGAAACAGCGAACCAGCATCCGGCAGGCCTGGTCCAGATTGCCGACGGCCGCGTTGCAGCGCGCGACCGCGTAGATCGCGCCCGGACCGGCGTCGCTGGTCAGCTGCACCGACTGCGCAACGCGCTTCGCCTCGGCCATCTTGCCCTGCCGCGCCAAGGCCAGGCCGTGAATCGCCCGAGTGGTCGAGTCATGCCTCTCGGCGGGCAAGCCGCTCAGCACCGCGGCCGCCTCCGCCGGCTTGTTCATCGCCAACTGGGTCTCCGCCAGCAACAGCGCCGACGACGCCGTGTTCAGCTTGGCGTGCATCTGCTGGTCGATCGCCAGCGCATCCGCGTACAACCCGTTGCCGATGTAGAACGTGTGCAGCGCACGAGCCATGTACTCCCACTGCGCCGCGTCCTTCTCTTTCGGCAAGCTGTCGCGCATCATCAGCACCTGCCGCACCATCGCGTAGTGCTGGCGGTAGTCCTGATTCGTCTGGTCGGCGCGAACCGCTTTGGCAAATTGCTGCAGGGCCCCCTGCAGATCGCCGGACGCCAGTCGCGTTTCGCCGGCGCGAAACACGTCCTCGGCCTTCTCCGCGGCCCCCAGCCAACTCGGTGCCGTGCAAACCGCCGCCGCCAACCAGACCATCATGCGAAATCTCATGCGTTTTTCCTTTCGCTCGTAGCAGACCTGAATTTCATTTCAACCTCCGTACATTCGCTGTGTTCCGGCAATTTGTCAACCCGTAATCCGCTGCCGGAAGACCTGAATCCCGGTGCGCAATTCTTGCACACCACCTCCGGGCTCCATGCCAGCGCCACCCGCGGCCGCATACTGCAGAAGCCTGCAGCTTCGAGGCGCAGAGCACCTCTGGCGAAAATCAGTTCTGCCCTGGAGAAAATTGCCTTTTTCAGCGATCATCAATAAGCTTTATCGCTGTTTGGAGGTCATCTGTGAAGCGCATTGCGTCGGAATGCCTGAAGAGGGTGAGATCGGAGCGGCCGCTGGTGCACCATCTGACCAATTGGGTCACCGTTTACGATTGCGCAAATATCGTCAAGGTCTTAGGAGCCTCACCGGTGATGGCCCATGCGTCTGAGGAGGCGGCGGAGATGGCCGGCATCTCATCCGCCCTGGTCCTGAATATCGGCACACTGACATCCGACTTCGTGGCCTGCATGATCCTGGCGGCAGCGAGCGCCAATCGAAAGGGTATCCCGGTGGTGCTGGACGTCTGCGGGGCGGGCGCCACCGCCTTCCGCGACCGAAAGTGCTTTGAGATCCTGGATACGGTCCGGGTGGATATTGTCAAAGGAAACGGTTCGGAGATCGCTCGCATCGCCGGAGAGCGCGTTTCCACGAAAGGTGTCGACGCTTCGGCGGTTGATGCCGCTGGCAGGAGCCTTGTCGCTGTGGCGGAGAGCCTGGCGGAGGCAAGAGATTGCACGGTGGTCGTCACCGGGCCGGAGGACATTGTGACCGGCGGCGGCCGGACTTATCGCGTCAAGAACGGCCATCCCATGATGGCCTGCATCGTGGGGACGGGCTGCATGGCCGCCTCGGTGATCGGGACCTTCGCCGCGGTGGAGAAGGACTATGCCTGCGCCTCGGCTGCCGGCCTGGCCTGCTATGAAATCGCCGCCGAACTGGCCGCCCTGGAGGCTCCCGGTCCGGGGAACTTCAAAGAGCGGCTCTTCGATGCCGTCTTCAACCTGGACGAAGAGACCGCACAGCGAATGCAGAAGATAGAAATGCTAAGAGGCTGAATCGAAAACCAAAGGCCGAATTGAAAGAATCCTGTGAAAAGAATTAGCGGATACTACTTCATTACCGATGCCCGCCTGAGCCGCGCCGGGAACATCAGCGACGTCCGCTCCGCGCTCTCCTGCGGAGTTGGAGTCGTGCAGTACAGAAACAAAGATGCCGCTGCCAGGCAGATGTACGACGAGGCCCTGCAACTGGGGCAGATGTGCAGAGAGGCCGGCGCCGCCTGCCTCATCAACGATCGGCTGGACATCGCCCTGGCGGTGGACGCCGACGGAGTCCACCTGGGCCAGTCGGATATGCCCTTGGCCGTTGCCAGAAAGCTCCTCGGCCCCGAGAAAATCATTGGCCTGACCGTCCACAACCTGGCCGAGGCCCTCCAGGGCCAGAGCCTGGGAGCCGACTACCTGGGCGTCGCGCCCATCTTCTCCACCACCACCAAGCCCGACTCCGGAAAGCCGGCGGGGGTAGGGCTAATTGAGCAGATCCGAAAAGAGGTGAGCCTGCCGCTGATCGCCATAGGCGGCATCAATCACTGCAACGCCCGCCAAGTCATTGCCGCCGGCGCGGACGGCCTGTGCGCCATCTCCTGCGTGGTGGCCAGCAACAACGCCGGGGAAGAGATGAGGCGCTTTCAGGATCTTTTCAGAACTGAAGAAACATCCAAGATCTAAAGCGGATGCTGCCGCCCGCAGGACTGCGGTAGCGGCCCTGCTGCGAGCGATCGAGAAACTGTAGCGATTCCGCGTTGCGTAACAACTGGGGGATTTATTACGGCCGCAGAGACTGTTTCTCCGATAGTAAAGGTAGCGCCGTGGACGCGGTCGCCCTGTCACAGCGGAGCAGACAGCAATGCAAGCTTTGAAAGCGTTTCTTGACTCCTGGTTCGTGCGCCGTTTCGTCTGTTGGGTCATCGCCGTCTGGCTGTGGGCCGGACCGCCGGCGGCTCAGGACGGGCCGGAGGCTGCCGAGGAGGCGTCTAGCGAGTCCTCCCCGGTCGAGGTGGAACCGGACTGGAATCTGTCTCCATCCGCGTGTGTCGGGTATGACAGCCCGACCTGTCTCGACTCCGGGTATCCGTCCAGCTACTTCGACGGTCCGTGGCGCTGCGAATGCGGCGTCGATACCCGCATGTACCGCTCGCTGTTCCTAGCCCGGTTGTGGGTCGAGGCGGAGTATCTCGCCTGGGCCAACTCCAAGACCCATCTGCCGCCGCTGCTGACGACCGGTTCGCCGGCGACGCCTCCCGATCAGGCGGGCGTGTTGGGCAGACCGGACACGGTGATCTTGTTCGGCGACGCTGACCTTCACGGCGATCTGCGCTCCGGAGGCCGTTTGACAGGTGGATACTGGTTTACGCCGGAACATCGCTGCGGCGTGGAGGGCAGTTTTTTTGAAGTGGATGTGGGCGATACCGAGTACCTTGCCTCGGGCCATGATTTCCCGGTCCTTGCCAGGCCGATCGTCGACGCCCAGACGGGATTGCCGGGCCGCGTGTTGGTCTCCCACCCGGACCTGGAACTGGGAACCGCGCTGGTCCGCTCCGATGTCGATTTCTTGGGGGCGGAAGCGTTGTTGCGACGTCGGATTCATGCCCGGCAGGGGCATCGGCTGGATGGCGTGGCGGGCTATCGCTACCAACGGCTGTACGATGGTTTGCAGGTCGACGGCCGCACGGGCTCGATCACGGAGATTGAACTTCGCCGTTTTGACAACCTGGAATCGGAAAATGAATTCCATGGCGGAGAAGTCGGTTTGATCGGTCGTTGGTGGGGACACCGCTGGGCACTGCAGGTCCTGGGAAAAGCGGCTTTCGGTGACACGCGGACCACGGCGACGATTGACGGCTCGACCGCCGTCACCTACGAGGTCGACGGCGAGCCGACCACATACACACGCGCTGGCGGGGTGCTCGCGCAAGGCTCGAACATCGGGCGCTATACGCAATCTGAATTGACGGCCGCCGGCGAATTGGGGATCCGCGTCGAGTACGCGGTGACGCATCAGCTGTATGTCACCTGCGGCTACACGTTCATCTATTGGCCCCAGGTGTGCCGCGTCACGGACGGGATCGACCTGACGGTGGATCCGTCGCAGGTTCCGCCCGAGGTCAATCCCGCCGCAGTGCGCCCCGGCTTTGCCTTTCGCAGCAGCGACTTTTGGGCGCAGGGCCTGAGCCTGGGGCTGCACTACGAGTTCTGAGCCGCGAAACCGTCAAGGGACGCGGCCTGGGAAACGTTGCAGCAGGTGCTTCCATTTCCACGAGCCGTCCGGTTTCGCTGTTTCAGTTGGGAAAGTTGAAACCGTGCTTGTCTCGCCCCACCGGCGGGCCGTCATGATTGCCCCAGCCTTCGAAGACGGGCAGCTTCAGAGCACCGGCACTCCGCGCGGACGTTCGATGGTTTCAGCTTCACTCCGTTGCCATCGTAGTGGGAAGCGGAACGATCCACCGGACAAGCCGGTGGCATTCGCGGCACTCGTGGGGCGTCGCTTGTAGCGGCAAGCGCAACCATCCACCGGGAGAGCCGGTGGCTTTTCGACGTCGCTTCCTGCCCCCTTAACCCTTAAACACTTCTCCCTCACTTATTCCGCACACTCAGCACCGCCGCCGACAGTGCGGGCATCGTGAACCGGACGAGCTGTCCTTCGACCTTGGCCTCGCCGGCAGCTGGTCTGACGGCGGCCGGGTTTTCCAGCGTGTTCCGAGCGTCCAGCGTTCCGGGTGCGACCAGTCTCAATTCGGCGGCGCCGAGGCCGTAGCCCGACGGCAGCGTAAGCTCGACGCAGACCGGTTCCTGGCCCGGATTGACCGCTTTCACGTACAGCGATTTCCCGCCGGCCGTCTTGCTGGCGACGACGTTCAACGGGCCTGCGCCGCCACTCAATTCAATCCGTGCCGGAGCATAGTACTCGCGCCACAACTTCATCACGACGTAGTTCGGCGCCGGGAACCACGCGCGGTGATCGAAGTTCACAAAGGCATTGTCCCAGGCCTTGGCCGAGACGTGACGCAGCAACAGCGCCGGGCCGCCGATTTCCAGCACGTCGCCACAGCGTTCGAAGGCGTTCAGCAGCCCGCCCGCGTACAGTCCCGTCCGCCAGTCGGTGGACTGTGCGTTCCATTCCGACACGTAGATCTTCAGATTCGGGTTCTTGGATTGCCGAATCAGTTCGCCCGTCTTGCGGAAGAATTCCTCGTAGCGTCGTGGCCCTTCCGCGAACGCATTGGGATTCTCGTAGTGGTGGATGCTCAGATAGTCGATCAATTCCGCGCAGCGTTCGACGATCACCCGGTTCCAAGCCAATCCGTGGCCTTCCAGGCCATAGCCCGCGCTGCCGCAGGCGGCGAGTTGGATCGACGGATCGACCTGTCTCATGCGCGGCGCGATCCGGCACACGGCCGCCGCGTACGCCTCGGCGCCCATGCCCCAGGTCTCGTTGTCGATCTCCCAGTACTTCACGCCGCAGGGTTCCGGATGCCCGTTGGCCACCCGGACTTTGCCCCACTTGGAATCCGCCGGCCCGTTGCAGTATTCGATCCAATCTAAAGCGTCCTGGACGTACTGCTCCTCGTCACCTTCTTGGCGCCACTGCGGCGTGCCGATGTTGACCACGATCAGCGGTTCTGCGCCAACCTTGCGGCACATCGCTACAAACTCGTCGGTGCCAAACGAATTCACATCGCGGTCGTCCCAGATTTCGATTGGGTAGGACACGCGCTTGTGCTGCGGTCCCACGCCGTCCTTCCAGCGGTAGGCGCTGGCAAAGCAGCCGCCCGGCCAGCGAATCACCGGCGGCTGCAAATCGGCGATCGCCTGCAGGAGATCGGGGCGGAAACCGCCGGCCTGAGCCCACGCGCCGGGCATCAGGCAGACCTGGTCGATCCACAGCTCCGCCGGCCCGCGCGCGATGACCCGGATCGTGGCGTTGTCTGCGCCCGCCGTGGGGCGCAATTCGAATGGATACTCCTGCCACTGGGCGGTCGGTTTGGGCAGCTCGGCCTGGGCAAGCCGGCGATCACCTTGCTGCAGCCGCACGCTCAATCCTTCGGTTGCCTGGCCGCGAGCCCACAGGGACCCGCGATACGTTTCACCGGCTCGGATGCACAGCGGCGTCTGTTGCAGTCCAAATTCGCCGCGGTCGCTGACCAGGCGCTGGCTGAACCGGCTGTTCAGAGCGAATTCCGTGTCCAGATAGGCCCGCCCCACCCCCACCGCCTCCCAGTGATGGGCCACCGACGGCTGGATCAGCAGATCGGGCAGACCTTCGTACAGCACCTTCCCGTCCAAGCCGATGACTTTCATGTTGCGGAACTCTGCCTGAGTCGCCCACGTGCCCACGCCCACGCGGCCGCGCAGCTGAGCAAGTTCATTGTCGGCAAAGTCAAGGATCGACTGTCCGTCCAGCCAGACCTGGATGTGCCGGCCTTCGCAGCGGACCTTGATGCGGTACCAGCGGCCGGTGTCGATGGCTCCGTCGATGTGTTTGCCGACGCCGTGCCAGCGCTGCTCGCCCGTGCGTCCGCGTTCCAGCCCATGCCGCTGGTTGCCCCAGCCGCCGAGGTTCGCCCAATAGAAATCGTTCTCGCCCGCCACGCGGAACAGGATCAAGAAGCCCTCGTGCCCGCCCGTCTTGCGGGCTTCCAACGTGTACTCGTAATCCGTCCAGCCGGCGTCGCCGAACGGCAGGCGAGTGTTGACACCCATGCCGCGCTGCACGACGCGCCCGTCCTGGACCGACCACAAGCCCGCCGCGTTGTGCTCGAAACTGCGGTTCCAGATCAGCTCGCCCCATAGACCGCCGTTGCACGAGTTGTAGATGTGCTCCAAAAAGTGGCCGTAGACTTTTTCGTCGATCCCGTTCACCACGCGATCCGGGTTCAGTGCCAGCTTGATGGACTCTGCGCCAACCCCGGGCGAAGTGAACAAAACGGAGCACGCCAACGCCGCGAAACAGAAAACTTTCGTCATGTCGTTTCTTCCAATACTGCTGCGGGTCTAGTTTGCATTTCCAAAGGATCAAGTATTTACGATTCTTCCGCCTGTGGAAAGGTAGGGGAGGAAAGACGAATGTGCAAAGCGCCATGAACAGCTGAGCCTAAGGCCACTCCTAGTGTCCAATTTTCTGTCTACCCATTTTTCTGTCAACTCGCAGTGCGCACGCCTATTTGTCTGAACGGCCGCAGAAAGACGAGGGAGGGCTGACAGAAAAATGAGGTGACAGAAAAATGAAGGAGATCAGGTGCCGGGGGTTTTTCTGTGGACAAAACAGCGGCGACGAGTCGCCGCACTTTAAGGTTTCGCTACACTGTAGCCAAAGGGCAAAGGATCGGCGAATCAATGACTGTCCAGTTCTCGATCCGGCCAATCCGTATGGCGCCGCCTTGCCTTGGCCGGCGAAGGAGGACACACAAGCCCGGCCGCAACGCGCTGTCGGCGCGCGGGTCATCCTCCATCAAGGCAGCTTG
>CAZAQY010000042.1:0-44346 GCA_964486845.1 uncultured Pirellulaceae bacterium | reverse complement strand
TTGCCGACCACGCCCTGCTCGATCATCGCCTTGGCCTTCACATAGTTGGGCGTAAAGCGGAAATTCAGGCTGGGCATCAAGATCACGCCGGCCTTCTGGGCAGCCGCGAGTAGCCGATCGGCTTCCTCCATGCTTGCCGCCAGCGGCATTTCGCACAGCACGTGCTTGCCGGCTTCGATCGCCGCCAGGGAAGCCCTGGCGTGCAGCGGCGTGGGCAAGGAGACGACCACCGCCTGGATGTCGGGGGCCTTGACCAGTTCGGCGTAATCCTGGTAGGCGGTCTTCAGCGGGTACTTCTTCCGCACCTTGCCCAGACGCTTGGCGTCGGCATCGGCCACGGCCACCAGCTGGGCCCCTTCGATCGAACTGAACGCCGGCACGTGCGCACCGCGGCCGACGAAACCACAACCGACAATTCCCACACCGACAGCACTCATGGAACTCTGACCTCCTCAAGCCGAACGCGGCCGGCGGCCGCAACCAAAGTAGCATGGCTCTCTGAACCGTGCTACGCATCGGGCATGGCTCCGAGAGCCATGCTGCGGGGATGCGCGCACGACGCGTGCATCGTATGAAGGAAGACTTTACGCGGCCACGTTCAGCAGTTTGCGGGCGATGTCGACCGCGCTGGCCGCGTCCGGCGCATAGCCGTCCGCACCGACCTGGTCGGCATACGCCTGGGTCACCGGCGCGCCGCCAATGACGACTTTGGTCACGTTCAAGCCGGCGCCCTTCAGTGCTTCCACCGTGGTCTTGATCGCCGGCATGGTCGTGGTCAGCAAGGCCGACAATCCGACCAGCTCCGCGTTGTGCTGCTTAGCGGCGTCGACGAATTTCTGGGGCGCGACATTGGTGCCCAGATCGACGACGTCGAAATTGGCCCCTTTCCACATCATCGCGACCAGGTTCTTGCCGATGTCGTGCAAGTCCCCGGCGACGGTGCCGATGACCGCTTTGGCGATAGGCTTGATCCCCGCCTCGACCAACAGTGGTTCCAACTGTGCCATCGATTCCTTCATGGCCCGCGCTGCGATGAGCATTTCCGGAACGAAGATCTCGTTGCACTGGAACTTGCGTCCCACGTCGTCCATGGCAACGACCATGGAGTCCAGGATTTCCCTGGGCGCAACCTTGGCGGCGATCGCCTCCTTGGTCATCGCGACCGCTTCCTCGCGGTTCCCGGACTTGATTGCTTCGCTCAGCTTTTGGAGATCAGGCATAGATAACCCACCCTTTCGCAAGAAGCCCAACTCATCGTCCCCGTGCCACCACGGACGGCCGGCGTCAACTCAAGCGCCGCTCGGTGCCGCCGCGCACGGTCAAGGGGTATCAATTCCGAGCCGATAGTCTACAATACGGCAAACCGGCAGGCAACGAGACATCGGAGCGAAGGCCAGAAGTCGTCCCGCAGACCGCGGGCGCGGCCTTCCCGCCCCCGGATGGTCCACGAACAGGCGTGATGACGCCGAAATTATCGCCTTCTCCGCCGGTTTCCACTATTTTGGCGGGATACCGCAGGTTCCTCCATGGCCGACAGCTCGATCTTGACCGTTCGCGTGGGTGACCAAGAGCACACGATTTCGGCCGAGGGCCGCCGGACCCAACTCGTGCTCTCGGCGCTGCTGCGGCAGGCGGGCGTGTTGCTCAACACGCGTTGCGGGCAGCGCGGCTTGTGCGACGGCTGCCTGGTCGATCTGCTGTCCGGCCCGCTGATCGACGCTGCCACCGGCGTGGCGTTGGAAGCGTCGTCCGAAACTCACGGCATTCGCGCCTGTCAATACCATTTGCCGCCGGACGGCCACGTGGAAATCCACGTTCCGGCCCGTTCGCTGCTGGCTCACGAGCCCCAGGTGGTGACGTCGTTCCGCATCAACGTCTCCCGCGCTCACGACCCCCTGTGGCAGCGAATCGAGGTGCCCGCCGGCGAATGGACGCCCGGCACGCCGCTGGCCGAGGCGATCTGCGAGGCCGCCGCTCGGCAGCGCGATTACGATCTGCCCGTGCGAGCGGCGGCGGACATCGCCCTGCTGCCTCCGCCGGAGCAACAGGTCTTGACTCTGGCGCTGGAGCAAGCCGGCGATCACTGGCTCGTCAAGCCTTGCGACGCCGCCTGCCAGGCAGCGCCGTTCGGCATCGCCGTGGACGTCGGGACGACGACCGTGGTCGCCGTGCTGGTCGATCTGACCAACGGCGAGATCGTCAATACCGCCTCGGCGCTCAACGGACAAGTCCGCCTCGGTGACAACGTGCTGACTCGGATCCAGCTCTGCATCACGCACCCGCGGATGATCGGTCGCCTGCAGCATGCCGTGGTGACGCGGACGCTCCAGGGGCTGATCGAACAGCTGCTGAGGGAAAGCGGGGTCGCGGCGGAGCAGGTCATGTCGCTGGTCATCGCCGGCAACACCACCATGCTGCACCTGTTTGCGGGAGTCGACCCGAGCGCCATGGGCATGGTGCCGTTCAGGCCCCGGTTCCTGGAGCACACCGTGCTGCGACTGGACGACTTGCCGTTGCGCGTGTCATCCCGTTCGGCGCGGAAGGCGAAAGGACCCGATCCCTCGCCGGAGGTCGCCGCCGAGCACAGACGACCCGCCCTGCGCAACCCGGCCGTTCACCTTTTGCCCGGAGCCGCCGCCTACGTCGGCGCCGACGTCATGGCCGGTGTCTTTGCCAGCGGGATGGTTTACCAGAGCGAGACCAGCCTGCTGGTCGACGTGGGCACCAACGGCGAAATCGTACTGAAGCACGGCGAGCGTTTCCTGGGTTGCGCCACGGCTGCCGGGCCGGCGTTTGAAGGCTCGGGGTTGAGCTGTGGAATGCGGGCCGGGCGGGGCGCGATCAGCCACATTCGCCTGGAACGCGACTCGACGTCGCCGGAAATCGACGTGATCGGGGACGTGGCGCCCGTCGGGGTTTGCGGGACCGCCTACGTCGACTTCGTCGCGCAAGCCCGGCAGGCGAGCATCCTGCGGCACACGGGCCGCTTTGCGCCGGACGCCGATACGCATCCCCGCGTCCGCGCGGGCAAGCACGGCCGCGAATTCGTCGTGGCCGGCGGCGCGGAGGGCAAACCGATTTACGTCTCGGAGTCGGACGTGGCCCGCTTGCTGCAAGCCAAGGCCGCCATCGCCGCCGGCATCGTCTGCCTGCTGAACCGCGTGGGACTGCAGCCGCCGGACGTGAAAACGCTGTATCTGGCCGGCGGCTTCGGATTCCACATGGACATCGACAACGTGATTCGCTGCGGGTTGTTGCCCGGATTTCGCCCGGAGCAAATCAGCCTGGTCGGCAACACGTCGTTGGCCGGCGCCTATCTGGCGCTGCTGGACAGCAGTGTGCTGGACGAAATGAAACAAATCAGCGCCGGCTTGGAAACGATCGAATTGAACCTGGAGCCGGCGTTCGAATCATGCTACATCGACCAGCTGGCGGTGAGGGGCTAGCGGCGGCGTCCGCCACGGCCTCCGCCCGACCGCTCTTCGCGAGGCCGAGCTTCGTTGACCGTCACCGCGCGGCCGGCGATGCGTTGGAGATTGAGGCCCTCGATGGCCCTCTTGCCTTCGTCGTCGTTGGCCATTTCCACAAAGCCAAAACCACGCGAGCGACCCGTTTCCCGGTCCCGGATGATACTCACGGAAGACACGGCGCCGAATTGGCCAAAGGCGGTACGGAGATCGTCGTCGCTGGCATCAAAGGACAGATTTCCGACGTAAATGTTCATCAGGGCGAACCTCCACAGCAGAACGAATCAAGCCAAGACCAAACAACACCTGCGGCTGGGAGGTGCAAATTCGAAATGCCAAGCGTGGGGGGACTGGCAGGCGAACGCAGAAATCCCAGACAGTCCTCAAATTATGGGGGCTTTCTCTTCGCGTGTCAAAGGGGAGCCGCTCCAAACCTTCAGGCCGTGTGCGGAACCGCCCCGGCGATATTGTCCAGTCGCGGGATCACCACCACGCCGCCCGGCGTGACCGTGAAGCCGTGCCGCCGGTCTTCATCCAAGTTGTAGCCGATGCACATGCCTTCCGGAATCTGCACGCCCTTCTCGACAATTGCCCGGCGAATGCGCGCGTGCCGGCCGACGCGCACGCCGTCGAACAAAATCGAGTGCTCGACGTGCGAATAACTGTTGATGCGGACGCACAGTCCCAGAATACTGCCGAGGACTTCGCCCCCGGAGACGATGCAGCCGGAACAGACGATGCTGTCCAGGGCGTGACCTTTGCGCTCCGCATCCCCCCGGCCGCTGAACACGAACTTGGGCGGCGGCAACACCCGCTGGTAAGTCCGGATCGGCCACTCGTCGTCGTACAAGTTCAGCTCGGGCTGGACGGCCACTAAATCCATGTTGGCGGCGTAGTAGGCGTCCAGCGTGCCCACGTCCCGCCAGTACGCGTCGCCGTCGCCGTTCCGGTCCCGGAAGGGAAACGCGAACACGCGATGCGAGCCGATGATCGAGGGGATGATGTCGTGGCCAAAGTCGTGCGTGCTGTCTTGCCGATTGGCGTCTTCCAAGAGCTGGTCGAAGAGGAACCGCGATGTGAACACGTAGATCCCCATCGACGCCAGGCAATGGGTGGGCATTCCGGGGATCGGCCTCGGATCGCTCGGCTTCTCCTCAAAACCGATCACGCGAGACTGCCCGTCGACCTGCATCACGCCGAACTGCCGTGCGGACTCCTTCGTCACTCGCAAGGCGCCGATGGTCAGATCGGCCTGCAGGTCCTTGTGGTACTGGATCATGGGGCCGTAATTCATCTTGTAGATGTGGTCCCCCGCCAGGATCACCACGTACTCGGGGCGTTCCTTTTCGATGGTGTAGATGTTCTGGTACACGGCATCGGCGGTACCCTCGTACCAATGGGCGTAAACCCGCTGCTGCGGGGGCACGATGTCGATGAATTCCTCCAAGTCGCGGCAGAAAAACCGCCGCCAGCCCAAGTCGATGTGACGGTCCAGGCTCATCGACTTGAACTGGGTCAGCAGCAGCATGCGCCGCAAGCCGCTGTTCAGGCAGTTCGAGAGCGTGAAATCAATGATGCGGTAAGCGCCGCCGAACGGCACGGCGGGTTTCGCGCGGTCTCGGGTCAGCGGTTCCAGCCGCTCACCCCGCCCCCCTGCCAGAATCACCGCCAACGCGTCTCGCATAATCCAACCTCCGTCATCCCGCATCACGTTTACACCGCCGCCAGACGCGCGTCAAGCACCACACCAGCGTTGCAGCCAAAGTTCGAACATCAACAACGTCCAGAGGCGGTAGCAGTGATTGAACCGGCCCAGCTCGTGTTCCTCCACCATCCGGCGGACGACATCGGGCCGAAAGTACTTAAGGCAGCGAGCGGATTCGCTCAGCAACACGTCGTGCGTCAACGGCCGCAACTCGTCGCGGAACCAGTGGTCCAGCGGCACGCCGAAGCCCATTTTGCGCCGCGTCCAGACTTCGCGCGGGAGGAGATCGCCGAACGCCCGCCGCAAGATCCGCTTGCCTTGCCCGCGCCGGAACTTCCAGGCCGCGGGGAACGACGCCGCCAATTCGACCAGGCGATAGTCCAAGAACGGCTGGCGGCACTCCAGCGAGTGGGCCATCGAGGCGATGTCGACCTTCGTCATCAAATCGCAGGGCAGGTACGTCAGCAGATCGGCCAGCGAGAAGTCCGTGACCGGGTCGCGGGCGCGGGCACGCTGCAGCGCCGCCTGCAGGAAGACCGCGGGATCCGCATCGGGCAAGGCCGCCAGGAACTCGTCGCGATACAGCGCTGCCCGGCTGGCTTCATTGAAAATTCCCACCCAGTCCAGGTAACGGCGGTGCGGCGGCGTCCGCAGCACTTCGCAAAAACGCTTGAATCGCCGCACGGCCGACTTCTGCCGCGAGGACGAGGGCAGGTGCTGCCAGAAACCCGCCCCGAACACTTGCCGCAACGGCCACCAACGATCGAGCCGCGCGGCCAGGGCCACCGACTTGTACCGAGGATAGCCGGCGAACAACTCGTCGCCCCCGTCGCCGCTGAGCGCCACCGTCACGTGCCGGCGCGTCAGCTGCGAGACGTACCACGTCGGAATCGCCGAACTGTCGGCGAACGGTTCGTCGTAGTGCCAGACCAGTTGCGGCAAGATCTGCACGCCGTCGGGAGTAACCTGGAATTCGTGATGCTCCGTCCCCAAGTGCTGAGCCACCAGCCGCGCGTACCGGGTCTCGTCGTATTCCGCAATCGGGAAGCCGATCGAGAATGTCTTCAGCGGACGGTTCGAATTCCGCTGAGCGAGCGCCACGATCAACGAAGAATCCACGCCGCCGGACAGAAAAGCCCCCAACGGCACCTCGCTCTGCAACCGCATGACCACGGACGATTCGAGCGTTTCCCGCAACCGCTCGATCGCCTCCGCTTCGCTCATCCGCACTTCGCCGTTGAAGTCCGGCTCCCAATACGGCCGCACTTGCACCTGATCGTCCCGGTAAACGGCGTAGTGACCGGGCGAAACCTTGCGCATGCCGCGGAAAATCGTGAGCGGGTGCGGCACGTACTGATAAGTCAGATACTGGTCGAGGGCGCTGGGGTCCACGTCGCGCGGCACGTCGGGGATTTTGAGCAGGCTTTTCAGCTCGCTGGCAAACGACAGCCGGCCCGGCTCGTGGCGGTAAACCAGCGGCTTCTTGCCCATGCGGTCGCGAGCCAGCACCAATTGCCGCCGCCCTGCATCCCATACGGCGATGGCGAACATCCCATTCAGACGGCGAAAACACTCGACGCCCTCGTCCTCGTACAGATGGACGATCGTCTCCGTGTCGCTGCGGGTGGCGAAGCGGTGGCCGGCGCCCTCCAGCCGATGACGCAGTTCCGGAAAATTGTAGATCTCGCCGTTGAAGACGATCCAGACGCTCCCGTCCTCGTTCGACATCGGCTGATGGCCGCCCGCCACGTCGATGATCGACAAGCGGCGAAATCCGAAAGCCACCCCCGGCGTTGTGCCGTAGGGCGGCTCCACACGATGCTCGCTGACGTAGAAGCCGCCGTCGTCAGGACCGCGGTGCCGCAGTACGTCCGTCATGCGCACCAGCACCTGCTGGTCAACCGCCAGTCGAGGATCGGTCCAGATTGCGCCGGTAATGCCGCACACGGGAGCCACCGTCTCAGGGCCAAGTAACCCGAACGCGGCGGAGGGCCGCACTCCAAAACCGTGGCGAACCACGTGCAGAGATTCCAAATCGAGACACTACTGAGCCGCGGCGGGGCCGCGATACTGGGCGCTGCCGAATCCCAGGATCGGGAGGAAGATAAATCCCAACAGCCACAACGCCACTCCAAACAACGCGTCCTTCCCGAATGATTTCGCCAAGTCGATGAAAACGATCAGCGAAAAGATGATGTTGACGCAGGGGATTAGCATCAGCAGGATCCACCAAATCGGCCGGCCGCAAATCTCCAGAAGCACGATGCCGTTGTAGATGGGGATAATCGCCGCCCAGCCGGGTTTTCCCGCTTTGGTGAAGACTTTCCACAACCCCGCAATCATGAGGATGGCGATTGCCAAGTCAATTAGCAGCACGAGGGCGCCAAAGACGCCTGCCGCGGCCCCGGCAGCCTCGGCCGCCGCCCGCTGAGCCTCGATATCGAATTCCGCGCCTTCGACGTCGAAGTTGATGTCCACATCGCCCATTTCCGGCTGCTCCTGGCTCCACGCCGGCGATGACATCGCAATCCATCCGAACGAGAGAAGGACGCCCAGCAGCAGCGTACACAGAATCCGATTTGGCATAGCGAGACTCCTTTCGAGCGTGAGACATCCAGGGGCGACAGGTCGATGAAGCCCTCTGCCCGACGAAAAGGTTCCAGGCACACACATCCCCAAGACGCGAGCGCCAGCATTGGGCCAAATTGTAAGATACGCTGGCAGGTTTGCATACCCCGACAGGCGGCGGACACGGGCCAGGAGCGACGATCGGACAAGCTGCCAATGCCGCTGGCTTGCCCAGCGATTTTCTGGCCATGGCGGTATCCGCCAGAAGAAATTCAACACCCTCTTCTGCCCTTTACGCGTCGGCTGTCGCGGGGCTTTCCAAATCCTTGAGCGAACGCCCCAGACGCTTGCGCTGGCCCGCTGCCCCCGTGGATTTCCCTGGCTCCGCGTTTCCCTGCTTCATGAACTCCAGCAGTCGAGGCGTGATGTCCTCGGCGTTCTGCGGCGTGCCAATCGCCTCGATCGCATCGGAAACCCCCAACAAGACCGACTGTTTCACACCTTCACGAATCCACAAGAACAGATTGAAATTCATGGTTCTTCTCTCTGCGGAAAGTGGCCCCTTCGGTTTCCTCGCCGCCGTGGCATCAACAAGCCCAGCTTTTTCGGAAAAGCCGGGCTTCCGTCAACGGATCCACTTCTTCACCGTTGCGGCGGGGCGGGAGAATAGCTTGTCACCGCCAACCTGTCCAGACGAACTCGAATTCCCGAAATCAACTTCCCGTTTTCGTCGTCCCGCGGACTCCCGTCGGCTCAGGCGGAGTGAATTCCGCTCGGCGAAGACGTTCCGGGACAGGTGCGAAGCTTCGGACTCAGGCTGCTTTTCGGCGGATGATCGGCGTGCCGCTTCTCTTGTGACGCTCACAGAGCCCTCGAACGCACGTCACTACGTGTTGCCATTCGGCCTCCTGCAGATCGGGAAACAGCGGCAGACTGATCAACCGTTCCCAGATCCGGCTTGCCGTGGGAAGATCTTCGGGACGCCAGCCAAACGTGCGCTCGTAATAGGGGTGCAGGTGTAACGGACGCCAGTGGACCGAGCAACCCACGCCGCGAGACCGCAGTTCGTCGATGAAGCCGTTGCGGTCGAGAGTCAGCTCGTCCAAACGCAGGCGGATGGGAAACAGGTGCCAGGAGTGCAGCCGGTTCTCCGGCACGGGTGGCAACTCCAACTCGTCGACCCCGGCCAAGGCGGCGAGGTAGCGGTGAGCCAAATCCTCGCGCCGCAGCCGCAGCGTTTCCGCGCGCCGCAGTTGGTGGAGCCCGATCGCCGCAGCGATATCGGTCAGGTTGTATTTGTAGCCGGGAGCCTCGATCCGGTAGTCCCAACTACCCCCGCCGGTGTACCGTTTCCACGCGTCGTGCGAAAGGCCGTGCAGCGACATCTGCCGCATTCGTGCCGCCAGTTCCGCGTCGCCGGTGACGGCCATGCCGCCCTCGCCGGTAGTGATGGTCTTGTTGGCGTAGAACGAGAAACAGGTGACGGCGGCCGTGTTCTCACCACAGCGTCGCCAGGGCTGCGATTCATCCGCCCGGTACGCGGCCGGAAGGGCGTGCGCGGCGTCCTCCACGACCCACAGGCCGTGCTTTTCGGCAAATCGCCGGACTGCGGTCATATCCACCATCGCGCCGGCTACATGCACGGGAATCAGGCCGACGACTTTCAAAGAGGGATCCAAGGGCGTTTGCCCGCAGCGCAGATCGCTGATTTTCCGGGCGGCGTCGTCCAAGTCGATGTTGCCCGTCAGCGGATCGCAGTCCACCAGCAGCGGCACGGCGCCTTGGTAGCGCACGACCTCGGCGGTCGCAGCGAAGGTCATGGTGGGCACCAGCACGGCTTGGCCCGGCCCCAAGTTCAGCGCCTCGACGGCCAAGTGCAGCGCCGCCGTGCAGGAGTTCACGGCAACCGCGTGCTTGGCACCGACGAAATCGGCCAAGTCGCTTTCGAATCGCCTCACCCGTTCACCCGTCGTCAACCAGCCGGAGCGGAGGCAGGCGACGACCTCGCCGATTTCGTCGTCCGACAGGGCGACCCGAAAGAACGGGACGGCGGCCGGTTTGAGCAGTGCCGGCTGGGGGGCCTCGCGCCGACGGTCTGGCAGCCGGTCGGTCACGAGCCGCAGCAGGGTCTGCCGCACCAAGGAGAGATCGTGACGAACCGAACTTCGCCGCACGTAATCCTTTGCCAGGCGGAGCTTCTGGGGCAGGATCCGCTGCACGTATTCCGCATCGGGATCGCCGGCGGCGGCCAGTACCGCCGCTTCGTCCCGGAACGTAATCGAAGCCGGATCCGTAATGCCGGGGCGGACGGTCAGCACCTCGCGGAAATCGTCCGGGAACATGTGCACGTAGCGAGGAACCTCGGGCCGCGGCCCGACCAGGCTCATCTCGCCCTTGAGCACGTTGATCAATTGCGGCAACTCGTCCAGCTTGGCCTTGCGAAGCCAGCGTCCGACGCTCGTGATGCGGTCGTCATCGCCGATCGTGATCTGCCGCCCCCGCGACTCGGCGTCCTGGACCATCGTGCGGAACTTGAGAATCCAGAAAGGCTGCATGCCGCGCCCCATCCGCTGCTGGCGGAAGAACACCGGGCCTGGAGAGCTGAGTTTCACAAGGACGGCAATCACTGCTAGCAGGGGTGAAAGCAGCAGCAGCCCGCCAGCGGCACCCAGCACGTCGATCGCTCGTTTCATGCGCCACCTCTTCCGTCACGCGTCACCTTTCGTCCCCTCAGGGTCTGCGGATGATACCCAGGTAACGCCTGCGCAGCCACGGCAGTTTCTCCGGCAGGTGCATGATCTGGGTGCCCCCAATCGGTGTCCGGAGCTGACCATTGCCCCGTCAACCGCGGTTGGGGGGCCGCTTACCGACGGCATTTCAGATGAATGTAGGAGCGCCAACCAGGCACGAAATAGGTCACCAAGTCGTACCCAAACTGGCCGAGCGCAAATCGTCTCCTACCCTGGAGCATATCGCAGGGACTGGCGGAGAGCATCTCAGATCGGAGTTCACGAAATCCCACCGCCAGGCACAACCTCATGATCTCGCCTCGGGTGTACTCGTGGATATGTCCGTGTCCGTGGACCCAGTCGCGGTTGAGTTGGTGATCGGCGGGCTCCAGGGGAGAACGTCCCAACAGCATCTTGACCCGTTGAGAGAGTCTGGCGATGTTTGGCACGCCCATGATTAGCACTCCGTTGGGGCGAAGCACGCGGTGGACCTCTCGCAGCACTTCGCTGGGCGGGGCGAACACGTGTTCTAGAACTTCGGTGAAGACGATCACGTCGAACATCTCGTCCGCGAAGGGCAAGCGGGCATCATCGAGGTTACAGGCGCGGAGTTCGACGCCTGCTTGCCGGCACCGTTCGGCCAACAACTCGGTGCGATCCAGGGTCCACACGTCGTCTTGCGGTCGGGACTGCTTCAAGAACAACGTGAAAGGCGTGGTGCCGATATCCAGGATCCTCAGCGGCGTCGGAGAGGCGGGGATGGCGGCGGCAATACGCTTGAAGCGGAATTGGGAGTCGCGCATGTACTGGACTTCTTTGTCCCGATCCAGTTCGATGTGGGCCGAGACGTTAGTATCCTGCCTCAGTTCCTCGATGTATTCGTCGAATGTCATCCTGACCAGCCTTGGGACCCCGCTAGGTGACAGCATGGCATCTTCCCCGGCGGGGCTGATTGTGGAAGCGGAATCGACTGCGAAGGCCGACGCAACGCGACCGTTGGGGCAGACCGCCAGAGCAGGCCAATTCGTTTGCAGGGAATCGCCTGTCTTGCCGACAGTCTCTTCCATCCATCACGTTCTGCGGATGATACCCAGGTAATGCGTCCGGAGCCACGGCAGTTTTTCCAGCAGCTGCGCCGTCCACCATGAAACCGGCGCGATCGTCCGGGCCAGCGGTGGCGCGAGTGTGGTCCTTTCCAGACGGATCTCGCAGGCAGGAAACAATTGCCGGATCTCGGCCTTTTTTACGCCGCGCACGTCCGGATTGCGGGGATTGTTGAAATGAAAGTCGTACCACAAGATCCAGCCGTCCGGCTTCAGGACCCGCAGCATTTCCGCCGCGACCTGGCGGCGCAGGTGGGCATCCAGGATCGAGGTGAATACCGTCGCCTGCAGCACGATGTCGAAGCTGGCGTCGGGGAAGCCGAGCGCCGCCGCGTTTCCCTGCTGCAGATGGACCGCGGCGGGACACAGGCGGCGGCCCTCCTCGACCCGTTGCGACAAGAGGTCCACACCGAACAAGTGCTCGCTCCGCGCGCCCCACTTGATGAAGTCGCGCAGCCACGCCCCGTTGCCGCAGCCGACGTCGAGAATCTTCTGCGCGGCCAACTGGTCCGCCAACCCGCACCGCCGGAGCAGCGCCAACACGTGGCGTTCGCGCTGCTGCATCGTAAAGACATAATCCGTCCGGAACCAAGAGTACCGGCCCCGGTCCTGGCGACGGGCGTAGGCTTCACAAATGCGCTGCGCTGCGGAATTCTCGGATTGCACCTCTGCCGTAACCGTGGAATGGGACATGATCTGCGTTTTCTGTTGGAAGTTAACGAGACAGGGGGGCGTCGGAGATCGGCGACATGTCGCGTTTCCCGAAATTCAGGAATCGCATCATCCCGTGCAGATAGCCGCAGCCGTAGGCGAAATGCAGCGTGGGAAAGACCAGCAGCATCGCGGCTCCACAGGCCAAGCCCTCACGCCGTCCTACGGAAACCGCCCCGGCCAAGAGCGCGGAGAGGTAGCCTCCCAAGACGCTCGCCGGAAGCCACCAAGCCGTGGGGACTGCCAGGGCCAGGGCCAACGAGAGTGTCAGGACGACAAGGAACAGCGAGGGGACCAGTTGCCGGAACGTCTTCACGCCGCCGACCTTCTTGACCACCAGCGGCTTGAAGTACCCGTATTGGTAGTACATGCGCCAGAGCTTGCCGAGCGAATCGCGCGGGTAGTACGTGGATTGGACGTCGGGCACCAGGAGGATGCGGCCGCCGTGCTTCTTCAACCGCAGGTTGAGTTCGTCATCCTGGTTCCGCACCAGTTCCTCGTCGAACAGGCCGATGCGATCGAAGACTTCCCGGCGATAGCAGCCGAAGGGCACGGTGTCCACCCACCGCGGGGAAGCACAGCCGATGCGAAAATAGGAATTCCCGACACCCAGTGGGTGCGAGAGGCCGGCGGCGATGGCCCGCGTCACGGCACCGGGACCCGTCGCTTGCGTCACGCACAGGCCGCCCACGTTGTCGGCACCGCTCTCTTGCAACCAGCGGACCAACGAAGAGATATAATTCGCAGAGTACACGCAATGGGCATCCATCCGCATGAGAATCTGTCCGCGAGCGGCACGAATGCCGACGTTCATCGCGGCTGGTGTGATGCGCCGGCGATTGTTCAGCAGGCGGATGTAAGGATGCTGGCGGGCGTAACCGCGTACATGCTCCCGCGTACCATCGCCGCTCATCCCATCCACCACCAGGACCTCGAGCCGGTCCTTGGAAAAGTCGCTCTGAACGATGGATTCCAGACAACGGGCGATACGCGCGGCCTCGTTGCGGCAAGGCACGACCACGGAAACCAAGGGCTTGTCCACAATCCAGTCTCCTCCAATGCTACGGGAACTCCTTCGGTCTGCTGATTCTCAAGCCGCATCGTGCTCGATGCCGTACCTTGCGCGCGACGCCGCCAGTCGACGCACCATGCTGTGGATGAAGTCCCGGCAGGTATTCCGGGCGGCCACCTGATAGGCATTGCGGATGCAGCGCCGCCGGAGTTTCTCGTCGTCGATCAGCCGGGCGATGGCACGAGACATCGCCTCCGGATCGCCGGGGGGCACGAGCAAAGCGCTTTCGCCGTCACAGAACAGGTCACGGGCACCACCAACGTCAGTCATCACGCAGGGCAACGATTGCGCCGCGGCCTCCAACAGGGTCCGCGCAGCACCCTCCGTCATCGAGGGAAAGGCATAAATGTCCGCCGACCGGTACTCCGTGTTGAGCCTCTCGCCCAGGGCAACGAATCCCACCAATTCGACATATTCATCCAAAGCGGCCTCTCGGATTCTAGCTCTTAGACTTGCGACATACGCTGGCGGGTCGCCCCCGCCGACGATTCGGAGGCGAATCGGCCGGCCCTCGCGCAGCAAGGATGCGACCGCGTCGAGGAGCGTCTCCACACCCTTGGCGGGCCGCAGCATCCCGACGTACAGAACGGTGATGATGTCGCCCTGACAGGTATCCTGCCTAAGAAAGAAGTCGCCCGGCTCCAAGGTCGATGAAAAGACCGTCTCGGGTGCAGGATGGCGGCGGCCGTAACTGGCTGCAATGGTGCCCCCGTTGAGCAGCAGGAGATGTCGACGAGCCGCGCGAAACGTCAGGATTTCCTCCGGCAGGAACATCAGCCGGCGCACCAGTCGCCCCGTCAGGGACCAGTCCCGGCGATGCCAGATCCCGGCGACTGGATCGCCTACCATGTCGAAAACCAAGCCGATTCCGCGAGCTTCGCAAGGCCTTGCTACGACCCAGGGGCAGGGATCAAAAAGTCGCACGTACAGGGCATCCAGTCCGTCGAGATGGCTCTCCACAGTGCGCCGCAATTCGCGTTGCCGCAGCCATGCCGAAGCATAGTTTCCGCCCGGCACGGGAACCACTTCCAGCCGTGGATCGCGAATGCAGTCCAGGTTTTGTGTGTGGGGATTGGCGGCCAACGTCGTGAACAACCTGACGCCGTCCGTCATGTCCAGGAAATGCCGCAGGTAGCGGGCATTACAGCCCACCGTGAACACGCGTCCCGCATCTTGGACCACGTTCCAGTGCGCGTAGATTCCGATCTTCATGCTTGCGTTCCCACTTTCTTCGGTCCCAGTCCGTCTTCCGCCCATGCCCAGGTTTGCAGCGCTCCCGCCCAATGCCGCTGGGCGGAGGCGATGGCGCTTTCGACGCGCAAGCTGCCGCGGCCGCCGCCGGCCAGCGCCGCTTCGACGGCTTGCACGAGATCGCCGGGGACGAAGTTGTCGGCGTCCAGAATGGAGTCCGCCGGCAGGCCGATGTCCCGCGAAAAGCCCGTGCACTTCGGATGGTACGCCAGCGACACCAGGGCAACCTTCCGCAAGAAAGCGAACACGGCGCTGTGCAGTCGCATGGCGATCATCGCGTCGCAGCGGCCCACCTCGTTCAAGAAATAGCGGGGATCGGGCCGGTAGGGAATGACTTCGATCGCGTCCAGGCCGTCCAGACCGCGACAGATTGCTTCGATCGCCGGACGATCGCCTTGAATTGCATGGCCGTTGAACTCGAAGAACCGCACCAGCAATCGTTGCCGCCGCGCCAATCGCCGCAGGGCCTCCGCGATCTTGACGCAACGCGCGTCGTCCAGCGCCGGATCCCCGCCGCGGAATCGTTGCACGTGGCACGGCGCCAGTCCGATGGTCATCGGCCCGCAGATGTCGTCGCACGCTTGCCGGACTCGCTGAGTGGGTTGCGGTTCCCTCAGCAGCAGCGCAGCCAAGTCAAAATGCCGCTCGGTTCGACAGCGCAACGGTTGAGCACACAGAAACTCCCACGAGGGCTCGTCGCGCACGCTGACGTAGTCGAACCGGTTCAGGTAGCGAATCAGGCGGCGGATCTGTCCCGCAGACTGAATCGGGCCGATCGAGACGCCCAACGCCGCCGTGCGCAGGCCGGGATTGCGGGCCTGCAAGGCGCGTAGTTTCAAGGTCTCACGCTCGAAATGACAGGCTTCGTGCAGGACGCTGCCGCCGCACAACACCACCGCATCCAAGTTGCCGCCGAACTTCAGCAGCCGCAACAGGGAGGCGCCACGCCAACGTCCCAGGCCGCGGTAGATCGGCAGCAGGTGGTCGCTCTGGCAGCCTGCCGGCACATAACTGCTGGTCACGCGCACCTCGGCCGCCGAACGGGCTCGCACCAGTTGCTCGCCCAGCACGGCCATGAAGGCGTCGTCGCCGACATTGCGGAAGTCGTAGCCGCAAAGGCCCAGCACCGTCAGACGGTTGGCGTTCATGCCGCTTTCACCTCCGCACGCGCAGGCGTGCCCCTGGGCTGGAACAACTGCTCGAAGCTTTCCGCCACGCGGTCCCAGTTCGAATGCCGGACGACGCATTGGCGGGCCGCCCGCCCCAGCTCCGCCCGGCGATTCGGCGCGTCAAGCAGTTGCAGGACTTGTCCTGCGAACACTTCGAGCGGGCTCTCCACAACGTCGATACCGGGCCTGACCGGCAACGCCTCGAACGCTTCGCGAGTCCCAACCACCGGCAGGCCGCAGGCCATCGCCTCCAGGACCTTGTTCTTAATCCCGCCGCCCATGGCCAGCGGTGCCGCGTAGACGGTCGCCTGAGACAACTCGGCGGCGAGATCGGGCACGTAGCCGGCGAGCGTCAGCCACGGTTTGCCGGACACCGCTTGCTGCAGCGAGCGGCCGGCCGCGCCGCCCAGGATGCGGATCTCGAAGCCGTCTTGGCCCAAACGCGTTGCCAACTGCGGGCCCACCACCTCGGCCAGAAACCGCACCGCGGTCTCGTTCGCCACGTAGCCCAGGTGGCCGTGAAACACCACTCGGGGCGGTGGTTGGGGCCTCGCTCCGGCCAGCGGGCGAAGCTGGTCCGAGTCCACGCCGTTGGGAATGACGTGGACCGGCAGTTGGGGCGGCAGGGAGGCCGCCGTCACATCGCGCGAACCGACGAAGACCACATCGCCGTACTGCGGGTAGAACGCCTGCTCGTATCGCGCATAGCGGCGAGCAACCTCGCGGTGGTACGCGCTGCGCAGCGGGCTGGAGGAACTGGCAGCGATGTTCCGATGGAGCATGCTCAGACAATCGCAGGCGAACAGAACCCTCTGCAAGTGCCGAGCGGTGGGGGCCAGCAGACCCGCCCAGTTGGGGCTCCAGACCATCAGGGCATCGGGTTCCCATTGCGCCGTCGCGGCCTCGACCGCAGCCCGCAGGCGGCTGCCGGCGCAACGTTCCAGGAATGCGACCCCGGGCGGCCGGCGGCTGGAGACGAATTCCCGCAGGCGCGCCGCCGCGCTCATTCGTGGACGTTCAATCACGCACACGCCCTCGTTGCCGATGCCCAATTCCGCCAGGGACTGGGAGTTCATCGCCGCTGTCTCCTGCGTTTCGCGGAGAATGACGAAGCGGAACCGGTGTCGGGGCGACAGCCGTTTCAAGACGTGGTAGCGGTTGATCCGGCCGCCGTCGAACGGCGGTCCCGGCCAGTTGGTCACGTGCAGGACCTTCAGACCGCCGGCAGGCTGGGAATGTTCCGCGATGAGCATGACTCGTTCCCCTTGTTCAGCGGATTCCCCTGGCGTAATAGATCATGCCGTGGTTCCGCACCACGAAACCCAGCCCGCGCAGCTTGCTGGTGGTCGCCGCCAACTGGGAACGATAATCCGGAATCGGGTGCGCCTCGAAGACGATGTGCCGGATGCGGCGGAACAAGTCGGAAGGCGCCGAGAGCAGGATCTCGTATTCGCCGCCTTCGCAGTCGATCTTGAGGAGGTCCACCTCCGGCAGTTCGTGCCTGGAGAACACCTCCTCCAAACGGTCGCAGGGCACGGTGCGCTTCTCGCCTCCCGCGAACAGGAAGGACGAGGCATGAACCTCCTGGTCGTTTCGTTCGACCGACAAGGTCAGTTCGGAAGCCGAGCCGACGGCGCGATGGCACACCGTGATCCGGTCCTGAAGGCCATTCAGCCGCACGTTCTTGACCAGCATGGCCAGGTTCTCTTGCGTCGGCTCGTAGGCCACCACTCGCCCGCCGAGATAGTGGGCGGCAAACAGAGAGAAATCACCGATGTATGCGCCGATATCGACGACCGTGGGAGCGGCGGAAAGCCGGCAGTGTCTGAGATACGGACGCTCAAAGAACGTCTCCCGCACGATGCGAGCGTCCCAGAGGTTGTTCCGCATCTCGATCCGCAGGCCATCGCGGGTCTGCAGGAGTACGGCTCCTGGGCCGCACTGCCGCAGGGCGGCAAGATAGGCCGCCGAGTTGCGAAACAGCCACATGGCTCGGCAACGGTGCAACTGCACGGCCAGCGGACGCAGACCCGCACGCACGACAGCGAAAGGCGGAGGCAACTGCACGGCTTGTGGTCTCCAAAGCTAGAGTCTTGGAAAATCGTTTCGTTCCAGCGCCGCAGGTGTCAACAACTCGGTCTGACCTGCTGCGGCAGCAGGAAGGACGGGAGAAGTCATCAGGGCGGCGGGAGCCGCGGTTTTCGCCGGGGACGAGTCGCGCAGCGAACGGACTCTGCGCATCACCAGCAGTCCTTGAACAGCCATGTTCGGCACGTGGGAGCACAACAGCGACAGGGCGACTCCGCTGGCGCCCCAACGCGGCACCAGGACTTGCCCCAACAGCAGACCCAGGCCGCCGGAGAGCACGGTCAGCACAAGATAGGCCCGATTCAGCCGAAGGCAGAGCAGGTACTGATTGATGATCAGAGCCGGTCCGTAACAGATCACCCACAGGCAGAGGATCCGCAACGGCAAGACGGCAGACTGGTACTCCGGCCGATATCCGATGGCCAGGACCCAAGGCGCCAGCAGCAGCAGCGGAAGGGCCAACACGAGCGTCACGAACGCGGCGTAACCACAGTGCCGCAGCAGGCCGCGACGGCGTTCTTCGTAGCCATTCCCCTCTCGCGTCAGAATCGAGATCTGGGGGGTCAGCAAGCGGACCAGCTGGGATTGAGCGATGGTGACCAGCGACACCAGTTGGAAGGCGACCGCGTAGTGGGCCAGGCGTGTGGGGCCGGCGCGGGACTCCAACACGATCTGGTTCCAGTGGGTCAACAGCAGACTGGCCAGGGCGCCGCCGAAGACCAGGGAGTTGCCACAGGTCAGCTGCCAGGCACGCTCCAGGCACCCTCGCCACACGGGCCGAAACGACCTGCTTGCGTAAATCCATTGGGCAGCGCCGCCGGCCAGTCGCGCCGCCACCAGGCCGCCCAGCACGAGGATGGCCGGAGAGGCGTCGGAGACACCGGCCAGCAGGCAGGCCGCGAGGACCCCGAACAGGATTCGCTCCAGCAGAGCTAAACCAGCGCTGATCCCCATTTCGTATCGGGAATCCAGCCAGGCGGTGGGCATCAGCCCCATCGTGGCGCCCCACACGCCGCCGGCGAGTACGGTCCAGGCCTTGGTTGCCTCGGGACCGTCCCGGCTGCCGCCATACAGCCAGCATCCGCCCAGCACAAGAAAGGCGATCGCGCTGCGCTGCAGCATCGAGGCCGTCAGCAAAGCCTGACGATCCGAATTCTGCACCAGATCGCGGACCAGGGTCCGGTCGCTGCCGAAGGTCACCAGCGTGCTGCAGATCGCTCCCACCAACAGGCCATAGCTGACGCTGCCGTAGCCGTCCGCGCCCAAGCGGTTGGCCAGCCAGAGTTGCAGCGCGAATCCGATGCCGGCCTGAGCGTAGTTGCAGATCATCAGCACGATGGCGGCGCGGCGGGCCGGGGACGAGGCCTGCGCGAGTACCTTCTGCCACCGCAGCGCGCGGACATCGGAAACCGTTCCGACCCCGACGTACCGTTCCCGGCCAAGCGGGCATGGGGCGCTGCGATCGGTCAAATTGGCTTCCAGGTGTGGCAAGACTAGCGGCCTCCCCCTGAAGTTCATCTCCCCTGCCCCCTCCAACCTGCGCGCTTCGACTCGCCAGCCGATTGTGAGAGCACGTGAATGACGTACACCGGCAGGCCGTGCAGGACGATCACGGACACCAACCCCGACATCCCTTGTCCTGCGACCATCAAGGGATAGACCAGGAAGGCGGAAAAGGCCCGCATCAACGGTCCTCGGCCGTACAGATGGCGGCCGAGCACCGAGTACAGCCGGCCGATCGTGAACATTCCCAGTACGACGCCGGGAAGGCCAAAGTTGAGGTACCAGTCGACGGCGATTGGGACGGTCGCGGAACCTGCGCCTTGATATCCCATCAGCTGATAGGCTTGCTCGCCCAAGCCAATGGTCGGTTTAGTCGGCCAGATGAATCGGGGAATGAAGACGATCACGCTGTGGGCCAGCGAGGCACCGTACAGCCAGCCGAACGTTTCCTGGCCCCGGACCACCAGATTGCCGCCGTACTGCAGGTGCGAGTAACGCGTGCTGATCCGCAGCACCGCCTCCCCCAAGCCATCGTCCGCCCCGGCTTCGTCGCAATACGGATCCAGAACCGTCCCCAAGGCCGCTGTCGCCTCCACGGCGCGGGTCATCCCCGCCACCCCCACGCGTTCCTTCGTCATCGCCTGCTTGAATCGCGTCAGCACCGGGTAGCTGATAACGATCAACGCCAGCAGCACGGCGGAAAACAGGATGCCGTTGCGCAGTTGCCGCGGGGAACGGCCGGCGCTGAGCAGCATCATGCCGCCGAGGTAGAACCAGGGCAGGAACACGTCTGCCCGCTGACCGGAAAACAACCCCGCCATCGAGTACGCGGACAAGAGCGCCAGACAGCTCACACGGCCAGCACGCAAGCGCGAGTCCCACAACGCGCACGTGCAAATCGTGCCCACGTTCGCCAGAATCGATGGCAACACCCCGTGATTGAGAAAATTGCCGGCACTTTCGTAAAACGAGTACAACTGGACCAGCAGCCTGAAGCAGATCCCGATGACTCCGATCCACAACGGCAAAGTCAGATGATAACGGACCGCCCCCGAGGACGCGACCGAGTCGGCCGGCGGCCGGACCTGCCGCCGATCCGTGCAGCACCCCCAAACAAAACTGAGCCAGCCGGCCGTGCCCACCAGGAGGCTCCAGGCAAGCGTCTCCGGAGACGTATCCAGCATCGGATGAGCCGTCTCCGGGAACCATCGCAGGAGAACGCCGCTGGTCGGATACGCGGCGACATACATCCCGCAGAAACTCAGTGCGAGCACGTGCGGGCGCCACCCGGCGCCGGCGAACACCCCCGTGACCAGCAGACCGGCCAGACAAAGGACCAAGGAACTCGCAAACAAGGAATCTTCGTTCGGAAAGGAGCCCAGCAAGAGCAGGGAAAAAACCGACGCGATGGTCGCCAAGATCAGACAGAACGAGGAGTTGGAGAGAGCAGCGGCGGCGGGCGGTGTCGCCGGCAGAATACCGCGCGCGTCCCGCTTGGCCGCTTGACCGCCGGCCTGTGGGCGATCGAGAAAAGCGTTGCCAGGAACCGTGCGGGCACCGCTTACGAGTGCCGCCGGGGCAAGGCAGGCTTGATGCGTCGTCCCGGACACGGCGCGTCCAACGCCGCGGCCATGCCGTGTTTCGGAATCTGGCCCGATTTTCTGCGCCATGTCGCTAGCTAAAGGGTAGCTCTTGGGTGACGGTTTTTCTGGGGGGGGCGGCGTTCTTCCCAGCGTCTGCCTGATCGCAGCAACTTAGACGCATGCGGAGGACGGCCACGCGGCTCCTGCCCCGCCGCAAATGGGGCGTTAGATTAGCCCCGGCATATAGACGTGGCAAGACCAGTTTCGCTGCTGGCAGTGCAGGCAAGGGGGACCAGTGCGAAGCCGCCGGCTTCACTCCTGCGCGGCACGCCCCGACCACGACGGTGAAGACCTCCGTCTCCTCCGCCCTCCGGTCAGGCGGCGGCTTTCGTCGGAAACACAGCGCGGGCGGGCAGGCGTTCGGGCTCAGCGGAATTGTCGTCGAGATCTGGGACAAGGACTCGTAAGGGGCCGAGTGTTGAGGGCCGTTCGGCGGCGGGCATCGGCGGGGCGTATTGAGGAACGGTTCTTAGCAGCAGTTGAATGAGGTTGGGCTCCGGCCCATCAACGGACCGCTGCAGTTGCCGAATCTGGTCTTGAAGAAGAGTCAAGCTGGCGCGGCGGGAGTCCGCGACTCGAATCTTGGGGTGCGACGTGGGACGATGACTCTCGCCGTCGCAGTTCAACTCTTCGAACATCTTTTCGCCGGGGCGCAGGCCCGTATATTGGATGTCGATGTCCTTGCCGAGTTCCAGCCCGGACAAGCGGATCATGTCCCGCGCCAAGTCGACGATCTTGACCGGCTCGCCCATGTCCAACACGAAGATCTCGCCGCCACGGCCCATGGCCCCGGCTTGGATCACCAGTTGCGATGCCTCCGGAATCGTCATGAAGAACCGGACCATGTCGCGATGCGTCACCGTCAGGGGCCCGCCCAGGGCAATCTGCTGGCGAAAGATGGGAACCACACTGCCGGCCGAGTCCAAGACGTTGCCAAACCGCACCGTCACGAACTGGCAACGGGACTCCGCAGCGATCGCCTGCACGTAGAATTCGGCGACGCGTTTACAGGCCCCCATCACACTCGTCGGGTTGACCGCCTTGTCCGTTGAAATCATCACGAAAGACGAAACGCCGCTGTTCTCCGACAGGTCTGCCAGCAGCTTGGTGGCCATGACGATGTTCTTGACGGCTTCGCCGGGGTGGGCTTCCATCAGCGGCACGTGCTTGTAGGCGGCGGCATGAAAAACCACATCGGGACGGTGGGTCCGAAACAGCGTCTGCATTCGCGCCGCATCGGTCACGTCGCCGATCGAGACGCGGATATCCAAGTCCGGCGCCAAACGCTTCAACTCGCGCTCCAGGAAGAACTGCCCGTTTTCTGAACGGTCGACCAGCACCAGGGAGCGGGGCGAGAACTGCACCAGTTGCCGGCAGATTTCCGAGCCGATGCTGCCGGCACTGCCGGTGACCAGTAGCACGCGATCGTCGATCCAGCGGTGCAGTTCCGCCAGATTCAAGCGGACGGGATCCCGGCGGAGGAGGTCTTCGATCGAGACTTCGCGAGGGCGCAGGTCCACGCTGCCGCTCAACAGTTGCTCGTAACTGGGCAAGACCTTGACGTTGATCCTGGTTTGGCGAGCCTCGTCCACCAACTGGCGGACTTGCTGTCCTGCCAGTTCGCCGGCGGTGATGAACACGTCGGAGATATTGTGCTTGCAGGCCAGCTCGCAAGTGTCGGCCAGGCGGCCGATCACCGGCACGCCGGCGATTTGCGAACCCAGGGCGTTCGCGTCCTCCGCGATGAAACCCACGACCCGATAGGCCAACCGCGGGTTGCGGCGGATCGCGCGCAGCAGGGCTTCGCCGGAATCGTTCGCGCCCGCGATGAGGACCGGTGTCGTGCCGCCGGAAAACAACGGCGAAAGCTCACGCTCCTCCCACAACCGAGCCAGCGACCGCACTCCGCCGATGGCGACGATCGTCAGTCCCCAATCCATCAGGAACACGCTGCGGGGCGTTGCGGACGCCGGCAAGACAAGAAAATCGACCAGCAGGATGGCAAACGAACTGGCCGTGGCGGCCTTGAGCAGCAGCGTCAGATCGTGGAACGTGACGTACCGCCCCCAGCCTTGATAGACTCGGTAATAGCTAAACGCGGCGACCTTCAAACAAGCCACCCAAGCAAACGTTGACAAGAAGACGCTCAGTTCCGGTTCGCTCAGTTCGCCCTCGAATCGCAGCCAGTAGCAACCAAAGTAAATCAGGGCGAACAGCGGCCAGGACGCGGCGGCTCGCAGCCTCGCTATCCCAAAGGCGCCGTTCTTTCGAAAGAAATTCCACATGGTGGTCCCTGCTAGCGAACGATCCTGGCTGGGGAACTCAGCCGTTGCCGATTGGCCTGCTCCAACTGCTGCTGCAAGCCCGCTTCCTGGGGGCGGCGACTGAGGCACCACTGCAACTCCGCGACGGCTTCCGCGTACTCGCCGCCGTTGGACAAGGCCATAGCGAGGCGCCGGTGCAAGTCGAAGTCGTCAGGCGAGTGGAAAACCGCATTTCGGCCGGCTTGCGCCGCTTTGCGCGCGTCTCCCAGGGCCCCATGCACCTCGCGAGCCTGGTCCCACAGCCATGCGGCGTCGGAACCGTCGCTGTGCTGGGCCTCAAGCTCCAGTTCCGCAACGTAGCGGAGCCCGACCAGCCTGCTTGCCTCCGCCGCTTGGTGGAGGCGGTAGAAGCGGTACAGCTTGCCGAGTGCGACGCGGTCCGGGCTGAAGTAATCCAGGAACGCCTCGGCAGGCATACCGGACGCCAACAACTCGATGATCGGCGTCTGCAGATCGGGATCCGCACGGAACGCCTGCTTCCACAACGTCATCGCTCGCCGGCTGTCGCCGTCCAGCGCGGCTTCCCCGCCAGCCGCCAGCAGTACCAATCCGCTGTAAGGCCGCACCCGCAAAGCCTGATCCACCAAGGCGTGTTTCAAATCCTCCGACGCGCTGTTCAGAAACGCCAATTCGGCCAGATAGACATACCCTTCGCCCTGCACCGGGCAAAGCCGCACGGCCCGCCGAGCGTGCAGCAAGGCCCCGTCCAACAGCCGGCGGTTGTCGCCCATCACCACCGACAACCATCGGTCCTGGTCCTCACGGGTGGGAAATTGCGAGGCCAAGGCCGCGTCCCGGACCTGGCTCAAAGGCATCGGATTCTCGCTGGCTCGTTGGCGTTCATCGAACTGCCGCAAGTACGCTGCCGCCATGCGGAGATTCGCTCGAGCGTTGTACGGCTCCCGGCGCAGGGTCTCCGTCAGGTGGGCGGTCATGGCGGCCGCCTGCTCAGCAAGCTCCGCCGGAGTCGCCTCCGCAGTGACGTGTTTCGCCGCGCGGGCGAGTTTGAAATAGGCTTCCCAATGAGGAGCTGCCAGGGCCGACGGCAGGCGACCGGCGATCAGCGAGATGGCCAAACCGATCAGGCCTGCGCTGGCGACAACCCAGGCCCCACGCGGGACCGCAACTTCACCTCCGTCCAGGAACCATCGCCGCAGCCGATTCCGCCATACGATCCGATGGCTCAAACGCTCGCCGTCCGTGCCGCTTGCACTCAGCTGATACAGCCTGCAGACGCAGGCTGCCGGCACGATGGTCAAGGAGAGACATGCTGGAATGTACCACACGAAGTCCCCGAACGAGTGCAGCAGACTGGCCGCCAAACCGGGCAGCAAAGCCGCCGCCAAGGCAGGGAGCTCGGACTCGCCGGTACACCGCACGAGGCGGCAGCACCAGAACAGAATCGTCGCCGCCGCAGCCAGCAAAAGGACCAACCCCGAAATGCCGGTCTCCACCATCAAGTGCAGGTAGCCGTTCTCGCCATGCGTAAACTCGACGTCGAAATCCTCTTCCATGTACGTCGGGTAGATGTACGGATGACTGCCGACGCCAGTGCCACTGAAGGCGAACTGGGGGATCACTCTCAAGTGCGCGGCCCAGAGTGCCCTGCGGCCTCGGGACAATTCGTCCAGCGACCGGGAATCCCGCAACGTGCTGAGTCGGGCCGCCAACGGCTCGTAACCGTAAATCATCAGTGCCCCGCCCGTGACGACCGCGAGTCCGCCGATGGCCACCAACGACTTTTTCCCTAACATGCCCCGCCAGATCAGCAATCCCAAGCCGATCGCGGTCGCCGCAAACATCGCGATGACGCCACCCCGCGAAAACGTGAGCAGACCGGCAAAGGCGACCAGTCCCAGACCAATCGCCAGGGCATGCTTGGGAATCTCTTGACGACCTGACGAGCCGCCCGCACGGAAGGAAGTTCTCGGGGCGGCGGTCCACAAGCAGTGCAGCCACCACAGAAGTGGACCGATTCCCAGTGCAAGAAAATGGGCAAAGTGGTTCTGGTTCTGAAACGTACCCTTGACCACCCGATACGTGTCGCGGGAGGGATGCTCGTAAATCCACAGGAACTTGCCGTTTCCGAACAGCAGCTGCGCCAGCCCCAAGACGGCCATCCCGACGGCCGCCAACGCCAACCACCGCACCAATCGCTTGACATCCGGCACGTCTCGAATCCGCTGGACCAGCACCACGAACAGCAGCCCATGGGCGACAAACGTGATCAAGCCACCGCGCGTGGCCGCAGGCGACAACGTCAATTGATTCCAGACCCCCAACGGCGTTTCCGCCGCAGCCTGCGGTGACCACAGCGGAAGCAGTGCGCGCGTTTGCGGCGACAACGTGTTCAGCACCGATGGCGGCAGCGGCGTCAACTGCAACACGACCAGCAACACGCCGCCGATCAGAACCCACTCCAGACCGGACCAACGCCAACGCGCATCTGCTAGCAAGCATTGACGCCCGATCCAACAGACCGCCGCGAAGCACACCAGCGACACGTACACCAGACGGCCAATGTCGCCCCGCCCGCCCATCAGCAGCGGTGCGACGAAGATCACGCCTATCAGCCCCGCATCGACAAGCTGCAGCAGCCGTCGGCTGATTCGCTCTCCCGCTGAGCGCAGCCGGTCGGAAACCCGACGACGCGCATGCTTGCTCTCGTACGACGAACCCGCCCGTGACACGCGACGCCTCCTCCTTGAAGCGAAACCGCCTGAGCCCTTCTCCCTTGACCGGCGTATGCGTGCCAAGTACGGGGACTGCCGGCACCGGCTCACGCTGGGTCAACTGCGGAGATATGAGAGGCGGAGAGTACAGGTTTGCCCGCGCTCGGACAAGATGAGTTTGGAGAATTGGGGCGAGTTCCGCTTTCGAAACAAGATCGCCGGCGGCGTGCAAATCCGGAGGTGTTTCTCCGAATTACGCGCGACCGGCGATGGCATTTCACAGCAATTCCTGGGGCCGGGCTTCCGCACGAAACGGTCAGCTTGCGTCGTCATCGTCGTCCACAGCCAGGACGATTGCCGTGGCAATCCCGGCAATGGCGGCTACCGCGACGCCTGTGCGTACATACGGATTGCCCCACCAGTCGCGGAAGCCTCCCTGTCCTCGCCGAACATCTTGCCCCGACACCAGGAGAACCGCATCTTTGGCCGTGGGCGGGGCCGCCGCTTTCGTCCAGGCTCGGATCACCGTGCTGTTGTCGCCGGCCGCAAGCACGTAGACACCGCCCTGGTCGAGTGGCACGGCGAACTTGCCTTGGGCGTCACTCGCCGTCCGCTGAACCACGCGGTCCCTCGTGGCTACCGTAACCGACACATCGGATCGGGGCGATCCCTGTCCATCCAGAAGCTGCCCGCGCAACATTCCATCCGTCAACGCGACATCGAGCGGCCCGGCGGTGACTGCGGAAACAGTGTTCTTCAGATTGGCGGCAGAGGCGAATGTACCGTACGGGAGGATCAGGCCCACGGTTGATAGACACACAAGTATTCGGCAAGCTATCTTGGTCATGCTTTCACCATCGCGACGGAGTGGGATTAACGACGGACAAGAACCGCTAGCACCCGGGGCGAGCATCGTTTGCCTCCCCGCCCTCTACAGTAATTAACGAGGAGGTAACTGTCTCAGTCATATTGGCACAGAGGGGGGGGCCAGCGGTTTCGGTGGGACTAGTTGACAGTATCGTCGATCAATTGGAGCTGGCTTATCCAAATCTCTCGGCGCGGCATATTTTTCCTGCTTTCACAGCTACTAACCTTCCTTTAGTGGATGGCGGACGAAGAAGTCCCATATCATGTCCGTGGCGGAGATGTCGCGCGTCGAGCGGCCCATCAATTTGACGGGCAGTTGCCGGCCCGGCCAGGTATGACCGCCGCCGGTGACGATCACCAACACGACCTCGGCGCCGGCGTCGTTGCGGTACGTTTTTCGCGTCACCTTGGTGCCGTCGTCTGCGATATCAGGCAGTTCCTCGATCAACGGTTCCTCCTGGCAGCCGTTCAGCTTGACCCAGGCGGTCACGGAATCCTCGACGCTCTTGAACGTCAGCAACTTGGGAACCCGTTGATCGGGACCGCCAAACGGTACCAGCGGGTCCTCGGTGCCGTGAAAATGCAATAACGGCACTGGACGTTTCGGTTTGGCTTCCGCCCCGGCCATGGTTCCCGCCACGGGCGCAATGGCGGCAATCCGCTCAGACAATTCCGCAGCCAGCCGGTAGCACATCATGCCGCCGTTGGACATGCCCGTGGCGAAGATGCGCCCGGAGTCCACGTTGAGCACCGTGGCCAGATCATCCAGCAACTGGGAGACAAACGCCACGTCATCGGGCTGTTGCTTCAGAAGGCCCCATTCGACGCCGCCGGAATTGAACGTCAGAAAAGGACCGGCGCCGGTGCCGTTTGGGTAAACCGCCAAGAAACCCGCCTGATCGGCTTTGTTGTTCAGACCCGAAAAGCCCTGCATCAGCGCGGCGTTCATCCCCGCGCCGTGGAAAATCAGCACCACCGGCGTGGGCTTCGACGCATCGTAATTCGGCGGCACATGGACCAGATAGCTGCGGGTCTGGCCGTCGATCTGCAGCATCCTGCGGTGGTCGCCCGGACCCAGCCTCTCCGGTTCGGCGGCCCGACTGCCGAGCGCCAACACAGAAAGCACGAAGAAAGTGGCGAGCGTCTTCATTGCCTCCTCCGCGTCAGTTGCCGGACTATAATCATGCGGTTGCAGGAACACGAATCTTCAGGAGACCGGAATTATGGCAGACTGGATCGAGGTTGGTAAGAAGGCGCCGGCCTTTACGTTGACCGCTGGCGACGGCAAGAAGGTCAGACTGTCCGACCTGAAGGGCAGCCCTGTGGTTCTCTACTTCTACCCCAAGGACGACACGCCCGGCTGCACGAAAGAGGCGTGCGCTTTCCGGGACCGCAAGGCGGAGATGGAGAAACTGGGCGCCAAGCTGCTGGGCGTCAGCCCGGACACGGTGGAGAGCCACGTCAAGTTTCGCGACAAGTACCGTCTGAATTTCCCGTTGTTGGCCGACCCGGACCACGCGGTGGCCGAGAAGTACGGCGCCTGGCGTGAGAAGAACATGTACGGCAAGAAAACGATGGGCATCCAGCGTTCGACGTACCTGATCGACGCCGGCGGCAAGGTCGCCAAGGTCTGGCAGCGAGTCAGCGTCGATGGCCACGACGAAGAAGTCATCGCGGCGATCCAATCGCTGGGGAACTAGCGAGGCAGGCCCGGCGCCGGCGCAGCGCGTAAGAAAAGCCCGGCTTCTTTGAGAAGCCGGGCTTCTGAAGGACTTCTGGCCACGCGTCTAGGCATTGCTGCCGACTTCGGCCTCGACATCCTGCATCTCGGCGGTCTCTTTTTTCGAGTTGCGGATCGCCCAGATAATCAGCACGACGAACACGACACTGAGCCTGATGCCGATGAACCCGTTCGGCGGTTCTTTGGTGGCGGGATTGACGTCGCCCGCCACGTTGTACGCCAAGACCACGCTGGTCAGCGAGAGCATGGCCACCATGTTCATGACCTTGACCATCGGGTTGATGGCCGGGCCGGCAGTGTCCTTCAGCGGGTCGCCGACCGTATCGCCGGTGACGGCTGCCTTGTGCTTCTCCGAACCCTTGCCCAAATTACGGTCGTGGTCGCGGGGTTCGTCCTCGATCATCTTCTTGGCGTTGTCCCACGCGCCGCCGGCGTTGGCCATGAACACGCCGAGCATCACGCCCGACACGATCATCCCGGCAAGGAACCCGCCCAGGGCGTATGGACCCAGCAGCAAGCCGACCAGGATCGGGCTGAGCACGCCCAGCAAGGCCGGGCCGATCAACTCGCTCTGCGCAGCGCTGGTGCATAGGTTTACCACGCGGCCATAGTCGGGCTTCTTCGTGCCCGCCCAAATCTCCTTGTCCCGGAACTGGGCGCGGCACTCCTTGATGATGTAGAACGCCGCTCGGCCGACGGCCCGAATCAGCATCGAACTGAACAGCCACGGCACGACACCGCCGATCAGCAGGCCGATGAGCACCTTGGGATCGGCGACGGTCAGCAGCGCCGAGTACCTCTGGTACTGGTCCTGGGACATCTCCATGATTTTCTCTTCCGAGCCCATCGCCAGGGTGGCGATGAAGCTGGCGAACATCGACACCGCAGCGATGACGGCGGAGCCGATGGCGATTCCCTTGGTCTCGGCCTTGGTGGTGTTGCCCACCGCGTCCAGGTCAGCCAGAATCTGGCGGGCCCGCTTGTAGCCCTCCTCGCCCATCTCGTCCTTCTCGTAGCCCATCTCGCCGATGCCGTTGGCGTTGTCGGCCACCGGCCCGAACACGTCCATCGAAATCGTGTTGCCGGTCAGGGTCAGCATGCCGATGCCCGCCATGGCGACGCCGTAGGCCACGAAGACCGCCGACGTGCCGCTGTAGCAGAACACGGACAGCGCGATCGCCCCCGCCAGCACGAGCGTCGCCATCACCGCCGATTCGTAGCCTACCGCAAAACCCTGGATGATGTTGGTGGCGTGGCCCGTCTGGCACGCGCGGGCCAGACTCTTGACCGGGGCGTGGCTGGTGTGCGTGTAGTAGCTGGTCAGCTTGTTCAGGGCGATCGCCAACATGATGCCGATAAAGCAGGTGATGATCGGACGCATGTCCGCGCCGGCGACCATGTACCAGCCCCCGACGATCTCGTTGGTAAAATTGAGTTCGAAGCCGGCGATGGCCTGCGGGTAATGCGTGAAGTAGGCGGGATCAAACCGCAAGTACGCGAAACCGAGCGTCACGAAGCCGACGACGGAAATGACCGACCCGATCCAAAAGCCGCGATGTACGCTGTGCAGGGCCGTGTCCGACGTGTCGTTGGGGCCCGCCCTGACCGTGTACGTGCTGATGATGGAGCCAATCACTCCGATGCCGCGGACCAGCAAGGGGAAGATCACCCCCTTGTGCCCGAAGCTGGCCATACCCAGGATCATGGCGGCCACAATCGTCACTTCATACGACTCGAAAATGTCGGCCGCCATACCGGCACAGTCGCCGACGTTGTCGCCGACGTTGTCGGCGATCGTCGCGGCATTGCGCGGATCGTCCTCGGGAATGTCGGCCTCAATCTTACCCACCAGGTCGGCACCGACGTCGGCGGCCTTGGTATAGATGCCGCCGCCGACACGCATGAACAAGGCCAGCAGCGTGCCGCCAAAACCGAAGCCCAGCAGGGCCTCGTACGCCTGTTCGCCGTAGACCAGGAAGATACACGTGCCGCCTAACAGGCCCAGGCCGTCGGTCAACATGCCCGCGACCGTGCCCGTGCGGTAGCCCAACTGCAAGGCCTCGCCATAGCTCTTGCGTGCGGCGGTGGCCACGCGGAGATTGCCGGCCGTGGCCAGACGCATCCCGACAAAACCGACGCACCAGCTGAACAGAGCACCCACCAGAAAGGCCCCGGCTCGGCCCCAAGCAAACACCGGGTCCTGGTACTTGGTGAAGTACAGGGCAATCGTGATGATCACGATCAGCGGTCCGATCTTACGGAACTGAGCGCCCAGGTAGGCATTGGCGCCCTCGCGGACCGCATCGGCAATGTCCTGCATCTTCTTGGTGCCAGTCGGAGCCCTGAGAACTTGCCTCCGAAGCATCAAGGCATACGCCAAGCCGAGGAAGGCGGTAGCCAGCACGCCGATCAAGCCGGTTCGCTCTAGGGTATTGTACTTCTCGATGTCCAACAAAGGCTCAAAGAAGCTGAAGCTGTGGCCATGTGCGGCGGCAACCGCAGTGCCAGCCTCTTGCGCCGCCGCTGGAAGCCAGAGATAGCCCCCCAGAAACGCCAGCGACATGACAAGTAAAAATGCCGTCCTGGCGTGTTTACTCCTCATCGTCCTTCTGAATCTGCCAAGCATGTTACGTTGTACCTTTCGTGTGAATCGCGGTTGACTCGGCTCAAACGGGATCGCAGGGGGAAATTATGGCGAGATGACAGCAGTTTGCAAGTACCTTGGCGGTTTGCGTGAGAACGGAATTTAGTTCGTTGGGCCCCGCCCGTTCGTCCCCCCAGTCGCATGCCACCTGCAATCTGCTATCTTATGCAGAACGTAAGGATTAACACGGCACAGGCCATACGAGGGCGGAACAACCATGGCAGATGGCTCGAAATCACCGGTTTGGGTCGGTTTTGATCTGGGCGGCACGAAAATGCTGGCCAAGGTGTACGACGCCAGTTTCCGCGAACTGGGATCGGAACGTAAACGGACGAAAGAACATGGCGGCGCCCAAGCTGGAATGGAACGGATTGTCAAAACCATTCGCAAAGCCCTGGAAAACTCCGGCGTGGACCCTGAGCAGTTGGGCGGAATTGGCGTCGGTTTCCCCGGACCGGTAAATATGCAGACCGGCGAACTGCTGGAAGCCGTTAATTTAGGCTGGGAAGATATGCCTCTGAAAAAAGGTCTGGAAACCGAATTCGGCTGTCCGGCGGTGATCGCCAACGACGTAGACATGGGCGTGTACGGAGAATACCGCTTTGGAGCCGCCAAGTCGGCTCACTGTGTTGTGGGCGTATTCCCCGGCACGGGCATCGGCGGAGGATGCGTGTACGAAGGCAAGATTTTCCGCGCCAAGTCGTGTTCCGCCATGGAGATCGGGCATATCCAGATCAACCCGCATGGCAAGCTCTGCGGGTGCGGGCGCTATGGGTGCCTGGAGACCGAGGCCAGCCGTCTGGCCATCGCCGCCGAGGTGGCCAAAGCTGCCTACCGGGGCGAAGCACCTCACCTGCGCAATACAATCGGCGCGGACCTGCACGAAATCCGCAGTGCCGTGCTGGCCCAGGCGATCGAGGAGGGCGATACGGTCGTCGAACAGATCATCCGGCGGGCCGCTGAGAAGATCGGGATGGCGGTCGGCAACCTGGTGACCATCATGTGCCCCGACGTCATCGTGCTCGGGGGAGGGTTGGTCCAGGCCCTGCCGGAACTGTTTCTGAAGCCGGTGACGACCGTGGCTCGCAACACGTGCATGCCGCCGCTGGTCGATTTCTTCCGAGTGACCGTGGCCAAACTGGCGGACGATGCCTCTGTCTTGGGGGCCGCCGCCTGGGCGGAAGAATGCCTGCAGGGGGCCGATACTCGGCATAAGAAGAAGTCGTAAGTCAATGAAGACCCTCTTGCTGCTCCGCCACGCCAAGTCCAGTTGGGATGACCCCGTCTTGCCGGACCACGACCGGCCGCTGACGGAGCGCGGCAAGAAAGACGCCAAACGCATCGGTCGGCTTCTCCGGGAATTCCGTCTGGTGCCCGAGCTGATCGTCAGTTCGACCGCCCAACGCGCCCGCAAGACGGCCAGCAAAGTCGCCAAGGCTTGCGGATACACTGGTGAAGTCGAGGTTGCCAGCCGGCTGTATCACGCCTACTCAAGTCAATTCATCGAGGTCCTCCGCGAGATCGGCAACCAACACGCGACCGTGCTGGTGGTCGCCCACAATCCGGGCCTCGAAGAACTGGTGCGGCATCTGACCGGACAGGTCGAGACCATGCCGACCGCGGCGCTGGCCCAGGTGAGCCTGGACATCGAACGCTGGCAGGACCTCATCGTCCCTCCAGGCGGGAGGTTGCTCCAGGTCTGGAGGCCCAAGGAACTCGCGTGAGTGAGCGGAGACGGATCGTATTGGTGGTCAGCCTCGCGAAGTCGCCTTGCCACGGCGTCTCGGAGAGACCGGGCTGCGTGGGGCGCGCTACTCCCATTCGCCCAAGGTCACGCGTTTGCTGAGCGTTTGGCCTTCTCGCACGACCTTGACCGTCACGGTGTCGCCCGCGACGTTGGCGGCAATCAGAGCAATCAGTGTCTTGTAATCGGCGATCTTCTGTCCATCATATTCGAGGATCACGTCGTGCATCAGCAGTCCGGCCTTTTCCGCTGCGCTGTCGGGGCGGACCGTATAGATGATGCACCCTTCCGCTCCATCCTGGCAACCCACGCCCAAGAATGCGCCGCGCCGATAGTCGATATCGCTGTTCGGCAGGTCCTGTCTCAGCTTGTCGACGCCCGCTGCGGTCAGGTTGCCGCCGTAGATGCGGAACTTGTCGACGCCCTGCAATTGCCGCAGCGTTTCAATCGCTCGGTCGCTGACGGGGACGTGTACCAGGCTCAACACCGACAACTCCTTCAAGTCCGCGAGGTGTTTCAGCCCTTCGTCGGTCACCTTGGCCCGCTTGACGGTCAACATCGGGAGTTGGCTCATGGACGCGACATACTTCAGCCACTCGTCGGTGACTTGAGGCCCCTGCAGGACAAGCTCGCCGGCGTCTCGCAACCAGCGCAGTCGCGACAGGTCCTGGAGTCGCCCCTGCCAGGCTTCGCCCAGTTCGACCGTATAGCCTTCGACGAACCCGAAGACGCGGTCCGCTTGCCGGTCGGCGATGCCGGCCCCCAGGCGCCGCAAGTCCTGGATCGCCCGCTCCTGGCGAATGAGATCCAGTCGCCGGAGCGCCGTCCGAGCGCGGCGGGCCGCTGACGTCAATCGCGGCTGGGCGATCCTTTCCAAGCCAACATGCGCGGCGTCCGAAACGGCGGCGTCGCCGCTGAGGGCCAATTCCTGGAGGATGTAAATGGCCCGCGTCGTGACCTCCAGATTGTTTTCCGCCATAGCCGCCAGCACGGGTCCGACGGCCGCGCCGCCGGTCGAAATGAGTTTCTCGGTGGCGACTTCCCGGTCCACGAAGCGCTCGGCGTTCAACTGATCGATCCAATGCTGGATCTGCGCGGCGGACGGGGCGTTGGCCGCAGCCGCAGTTGGTGCATCCGCCGGCACCGCTGGCGCTGCTGCCAACGGCAGCACGATCATCGCGACGAGAACGCACCAGCCGTTCATAACTCAGATCTCGACGCGGCCTACAGCCGCAACCTCATAGGTAGAACGGACTTCAATCCGTTCGGAACGGAATGAATTCCGCTCTACGAGACGGGCGCGGCGCGCCCATCCACGATCCGGAACCAATCCCAACACGCCCTTCCGCCGCGCGTTGGCAGGCAAGGCTCGCCACTAATTCTATTTATTGCCGTGCCCTGGTGCTGTCAATGGCATCTGGCGAGCTGACCACGATCCGAGACGGATTGCAGTGGACAGCCGGCGGTGTTTTTCGGTACCCTATGCCGCTCGGTACTCTTTACCGCCAAGCGTCACGGGCTTTCGCAGGCCCCATGCCCACCAGCGCAAGGATGCACGGAATGGTCAAAACTCTCTGGATTCCCGCCCTGTCTCTGCTTGCCGGACAGATCCCTGTTGCGATGGTCCAGGCCGAGGATTTTCGCGTCGAGACCGATGTTTTTCTGGGCGGTGAAAGGGAGCCGGTAGCCCAGAATGTGACGCTGTTCAGCGGCGGTCTGGTCTACGATTTCCCGCTCATCGGCCCTCAAGAAATCACCGTCTTCGACAGTGGGCGAGGCCGTTTCGTGCTGCTGGACGTCCCCCGCAAAACCAAGGCCACCCTGACGACGCAAGAGTTGTTGCAGACGACGGCGGCCATCAAGGTCCAGGCGCAGGAACTGGACGGCGTGTTCGCGTTTGCCGCGGACCCTCAATTCCAAGTCGAGGCCGGCGGTCAGGAAGGCTGGCTGACCCTGTCCAGCAGCCTGTTGTCGTATCGCGCCAAAGGGATCAAGCCCAGGCTCACCGCCACGGCGGATACGTACCGGGAATTCGCGGATTGGTACGCGCGGCTGAACGCCACCCGGCCCGGCAATTTGCCGCCCTTCCCCCGATTGGAGCTGAACCGCTCGTTGGCCGAACGGCAGCAGGTTCCGGAAGAAGTCGAGTTGACCGTGGAGCCCAAAAATCGCTGGGCCGGAAGGAAACTTGTCGTCCGCAGCCACCACATCTTCAACTGGCGTCTCTCGAATACCGATCGCAAACGCATCGAAACGGCCGGCACGTACATGGCCGATTTCCAAGCGTTGAGCTTTCAGGAGTACCGCCTGCCGCTGTTGATGGCGAGCATGCCAGGCGGCCAATGACGGGGTGTCAGGCGAACGCTGGGAAGATCGCTATCCGGCCCGTGATTTGGGCGGCGTAAAGCGGATCTTTTCCACGAGCTTGACGATGTTGCCGTCGGCATCCGTGTAACCGGAAACGGCCGTGATGGCCCGGATGACGTACTCGTAGTGCAACTGCGGGTCGCAGTCCAATTCGACCTCGGCGGTCGACTGCACGCTGCCCGGTCCGCGCTCGTCGCCGATCACGCTGATGATGTAATTGTGCAAGCCGTCGAAGCTCAGGCCGAAGTCGTTGTCGTTCAGCCGGATTTTGTTCAGCTGGCCCCCGGTGGTCGCCGTCAGCCGGACTTTCATGGGCGGCAAGGTGTCCGGGGGCCGACCTTCGGTCTTGGCGGCCAGCGGCATCTTGATGTCGAAATCGCCTTCGGCCGCGACGATCTTGAACGACATGATGAAGAAGGTCAGCAGCTGAAACACGATGTCGATCATCGGCGTCATCTGCATTTCGACCTTGGCTTCCGGACCTTTTTTCTCGATTTGCATGATGGAACGGTCCCGTGTTTGTTGCCGATCATCACACGGAGTGTGATGGCTACTTTCTAGTAACCCCGATCTTCCTTGGCTCGCAGGACGAATTTCTCGAACCGGGCCAGCTGGCAAGTCTTGATCACGTCCTGCACGGTGATCGTTTTCGCATCCATGTCGCCGCGCACGATGACCGTCGCCACCGCAGGCGACTTGCCGCGCATCGTCAACACGCTGGCCTCGCGATCCAAGAACGGCTTCAGTCCCTCGACGGACACCTCCTGGCCCCCGATGATCACCGTGTCTTCCTGGGTCACGTGCAAGGTGATGGGGGATTCGAGGGGCATGGCCGCGGGCTTGGCCAATTCGCTGGCCGGCAGCTGAATCCGCTGGTTCTGATCGCCTTCGGCGAAGTTCAACAGCATCATGAAGAAGGCGATGAGCTGGAACGTCATGTCGATCATCGGCGTCATGTCCAGCTCGGTGATTTCGGTCTTGACTTTGGAGAGCTTCATCAGCGGTCACTCCACAGCTTGGAACGGTTCCAATGCCAGCAGCCCGGCATTTCCAAAACAGCCGGACTGCTTTGGTTGCAGCTGCGCGTCCTCACGGTTTCGCCGTGCCGCCGACGCCCTGGAACCGCTTCATCAGGTTCTCACTGATGATGCCGGCCTCCAGCAGCAGCTTGCTTTGCCGGTTTTTCAGGAGGTTAAAGGCCAAAATGGCCGGGATCGCCAGCCAGAGACCGATGAGCGTGGTAACCAGGGCCATCGAAATACCTTGGGCCAACTCGGAGGGCTTGGGCGTGGTGCTGCTGCGGGCGATGACCTGGAACGAGGCGACCATCCCATCGACCGTCCCCAGCAGGCCGAACATTGGGGCGATGGTTCCGATCAAGGCCAAGATGCTCAAACGCTGGTCCATCTTGAGACTCTCCTCCTGTCCGGTTTCCTGCATGGCGGCCAGGGCGTTGTCATAGCCGGTCGAGAGCTTGGCCAACCCCGAGGCCAGCACCTGCCCCAAAATCGACTCGTCGGCCTTGGCCAACTCGTAGGCCTCCTGGTACTGTTTTTCATTCAGATGGCCCTCGAACGTCTCGACCAGGTGCAGGGGGCAGATGTTGTCCCGCCGCGTCACGAGGAGGTTCATCACAAAAAAGGCTACGAGCGTGAACGAGATGGCCAAGAAGATGACCACGTACCGCAATCCCAGCGCTTTGTAGAACCAGACCAGGTAGCTCTCCTGCATCGCCGCTTCTTCATCTGCCGCGGCGGTGTCCTCTTCCGATGGTCCCACTGCCGGCGCCGCCTCGTCGGCCGCCATGACGGGCCTCGCGGAGGTCAAGTAGTCGGTGGCGAAGACACCCAACACCAGCAAAACCATCAACCAGAACACGACACTCGCCCGGTAGCCGTTCAGAACACCTTGCCGCATAACTCCCTCCGAAATACTGGCTTGGGGAGGACCCCCGCTGGAACCGCCCTGTGGATCGGAAAACGCTCAATGTTTAGATTCTAATAACCCTGCACGCCAGGGGTAAAGGACCGCTCGAAAAATCTCCCTCCAACCGCCGAAGACCGTTGGGATCTAGTTCATGGTCGCCCAGCGACTGCCCGGGTAGCGGCTGCGCAACGTGTTTCCTGCCTCGACCGCCCGGTCGGACTTGTTCACCGCCGCCCACAGTTTAGTCAAGTGATACAAAGCCTCCGCGTGCGACTCGCCGTCCGTGAAGAACAGCACATCCGTGTGCAGGTAGGCCATCAAGGCTTCCTGTGTCTTGCCGGCTTTCAAGTAACACGCCCCCAGCGCGTTGTAGGCTCGGCCGAACAGCGAGGCGTCGTTGGGATCGTGCTTGGCGATCAAGTCCTCGATGATGGTAATGCCTTCCTCGTGCCGGCCGATGGCAGCCAGGCAGACGGCGCGGCCGACCGTGGCCTGCATTTTCTGCTCGACCGCCTCCGGCGTATTCAGTCCCGAACTCAGGATCTGGTCGTAGGCTGCCAACGCTTCCTCGTGTTTGCCTTCGGCCGACTGGGCGCGCGCCTGCAGGACGGCCGCCCGCATCTTGTACTCCGGCCAGTCCGCCTTGGCGAGCGCCCCATAGTATTTGGACGCCTCGGCGTATTCGTTCAGCGCAAAACTCAAGTCGCCCAGCAGTTGGGCCGCTTCGAAGAAATGGTAGGTTCCGGGGTTCGCGCGGATGAACCCGAACAACCCGTCCCTGGCGACTCGTCGGTCGCCCCCGGCCGTCAGCGCCAATTTGGCGTTGCAGAAAGCGGCGTAGTATCCGGCCTCCTGCTTGACCGCGTCAATTTGGATCTCTGCCAGATTCAGCTTCTTCAGCGAGGCCAGCGCGTTCTCGTACTGGCCGGCAAGCGCCTGGTCGCGGGCGGTTCCCACGTCCGCCGGCTCGTCTCCAAAAGAGAGCTTTTGGATGTCTCGAACCTCGATGTCTCGCGCCACGCCCGTCGTCTCGATCTTCACGGTGGTCGGGCTGATGCCGACGATCGTGCCGCGGACCGGCGTGCCTGTCTTGCCAAAAATCTGATCTTGCTGAGCCGGCGCCGGTGTGGCGACGAGCACGCTGAGGGCCAGGGCCAGAAGGGCCAAGCAACGTTTCATCGATAATCACTCCTGACAGATGTCGAAGGTCTTGGATTGTCCACTGGTTCCTCACGCGGCCCGGTGGCCGCTACCCAACCTACGAAAATGCTGCGTATTGGACTCTAACTCTGCGGTTTGCCCGGCGCCGCCGGCGTGGCGGGCGGTTTGAGCGGCGGCGGTGCCGGCTTTGCGGCGGCGTCGCCGGCTTCGTTCCCGCCCGGTGCGGCCGCCCCCGGCAGCTGCAACTGCGGAAGGCCCAAGGGCCTCTCGCCCAAAGCCTTCTGGATTTCCTTCAGCAGGGCGTCGTAACGAGGTTTCCACTCCTCCCACTCCGGGCCGGACCCGAACAACTGCTGCGTCTGCAGTATGTTGTCTTTGCCTTTCTTCAAGTTCTCCTGCTGATCGCTCTTCAGGCTGGGGATGCGTGCCAGGTGGAACCGGCAGAGCGCCAAATTGTAGCGGGCTTCGTGAAACACGCCGCGGTACTGCGGGTACTTGGCCGCCGTCTGAAACAGCCGGCCCCAACCCCAAATGATGCTCTTGGGCGGCGCGCCGGCCTTCTCCTGCGAGCCGCCCATGGCCCTCAGGTACAACGCCCTTTTATCTTCCTCCTTGGCCAACATGGCCCAGTCCTGGTACAGCTTCGACGCCTCGACCTGGATGTTCAGCATCGTGTTGTTGGCCGTGAGCACCTCGATATAGATGTCTTTCGCCTTGGTGAATTGGTACACACGGCGGTACGCCTCGGCCATTTTCAGCTGGATCTGCGTTTTCAGCTTGGGATCGTCAAACTTGACCTTCTCCAGGATGGTCTGGTAGGTTTCCAGCGCTTCCTCCGAGTACTTCTTGGCTTCGGCGGTGAGCACGGGCTTCGTCTGCGTGCTCGCGTCAAAGCCTGCTGCGATCCCGGAGAACGTGTTGGCCACCCAGTACAGCACGCTGAACTCGGTGGCGGTCGTGCGAATCTGCGTCAGGAAGGTCTCGAAGCCCTTGGACAGCGCCGTTTTGGCTTCGCGCGTCGCCAGCTTCATCTGTTGCTCCAGATCGCGGGCCAAGCTGACGTAGATCGCGATCAACTGGTCCTGCGGGATCTTCTCCTTCATCGCCGCCATCACTTCCGTGGCCTTCTTGATCACCGCGTCGCTGTCGGCCGCCCCGGTCAGCGAGGAGATGTACGCCCGCAACGCGGTCTTGTAGGTCTCGCCAGCGAAGCCCTCCCGCTGGGTGGCATGATGATCGGCTTTGACCAGCGCCAGCGGGCCCAATTGCGCGTCTTCCAACACGGCCACCGCCTTGTCCGCTTGGCCCGTGTCCACGTAGATCTGGGCCAGCGACAGCGAGGCCGTGGCGGCCGATTCGTCCACCTTGCCGCTGGCCTTCATCCGGGTGACGCCGTCCTCGAGAATCTTCTGCGCTCGGGCCTTGACCTCGTCCAGGGCCTTCTTCTTCGCAGCCAGATCCACGTCGTCCGGCTTGATCTCCTCCCCGGACTCCCATTTGCGGATCTCCTGCATGCCCTTCAAGTACTCGCTCCACATGGCCTGGCCGGTCTTGATCTCGGCCTCGCCGCGTTTGGGCGAATCGGTGGGAATGTCGTTCAAGTACTTCTCGGCCGCGTCCAGATCGCCGGCCTTGATCATCAGCGGCACGAGCGTGTTCAGGGCGTCGATCGCTTCGGGCTGGTCGGACCATTTCTGCGTGATGTACTTGGCAATGCCCGTGACCCGGCCCGACTCGAAATTCTTGTTGTCCGACTCGTTCTCCGTGTACAGTTTCAGGTAGGCCGCCATCGCGATCTTGGCGCACTGGCGCGCGCCGGCGCTGTCCGGATAACGCCGGGCGACGAATTCGCCCAGCAAACCGGCGTGATAGTAGTCGTTGGCCGAGAAGTGCAGAAAGCAGAGGAAGTAGCGGACGACGTTCAGATCGTCGGTTGATGTTTTCGCATCCGCCAACTGCAGGGCCTTTTGGAAGCACCCCATCGCGTCCTTGACCGCCGTCTTCAGCGTTCCCTGCGCCTCGTCCAACTGCCGCTGCAAATCCGCCTTGGTCTTGGCGTCCGACTCGGCGGCGATCCTGGCTGGGAAAGTCTGGACGACCAGGTTTGCCGCCTGCAGGGCGTCGAGCACCTCCCGCCCCGCCTGCTTGGCTTCGTCAAAGGTCTTGAGTTCCTTCTGGGAGCTTTCCGCCGCCAGCTCGGGTCCGCCGAACTTGGCGACCAGCTCGCGGGCTTTCTGCTGCAAGTCGCCGGGTTGCTTGGAGACGAACAACGCGTGCTTGCGGGCTTCGCTCTGCAGACGCTTGGCTTGCGCGTCGCCGCCTTTCGCCTTCTTCGCCGCGTCGGTCTGCGCCCATTGCGCCTCGGCCAGGGCCAAACGCAACTCGAGCCACTCCGGCGTCCTGGATTCCGCCGGCCGGGCGTTGTCGATCCACGGCTCCAGCCACTTGACCGCCTCCTGGTACAGCGGCGGCTTGCTCGCCAGCCACGCCTGGGCCGCCAACTGCATGGTCTTCGCCTTCAGCGCGCGGAACTCCTCCGGATTGTCGGGTTGTTCCAGCAACTCGCCGAAGAAGCTCAACGCCTCCTTCAGCTTGCCCAATTTCTGCATGCAGCGCCCCTGGTACATGCGGGCATACAAGCCGGCCAAACGCGTGCGGTACTTGCCGTAGATCTCGCCGTACTGCGCCGCGGCCTCGGTCAGCATCGTCGTGTGGTCTTGTGATCCCTTGGCCACGGTCTCCGCCATCTCCTCGCGGACGGCGGCGGCCAACAGTTGCACCTGTAGATAGTCGGCACGCAACTGATCCAGCAATTCGGCGGCTTTCGCGTCCTTCGGGTCGACCACCTTCATCTTCAAGAGGCGTTCCCGGAGATCGTTCTGCGCCCTGGTGAACACCTTGTACGCTTCGTCGTACTGCTGCTTGGCCGCCGCGTGCTGCGCCGCCTTGTCCGCCTTGGGCTGCTTGGCCTGCTCCATCTTGATGCGGGCCCGCTCGACCAGCAGATTCCCCAACTGACTGTTCGCCGAGTTCACCAAGGTGTGTTCCGGATGCTGGCCGACAAAGCGGTTGAGCGCGTCGCGGGCTTCGTCCAACTGCTTCTCACGCAAGGCCACGTCGCGCTGCAGTCGCGACGCTTCGATCAACGTCGAGCCCAAGTCGTACAGCATGGTCTCCTTGAGTTCGACCGGCGCCAGCCTGCTGGTCCTCATCATGTTCAGATAGTCGACCGCCGTGTCGTAGTATCCGCGTTCCCGCAAGCCCTGGAGGAACTGCCGAGCGGGTTCGCCGCCGGATGACGGCACGGACGCCAGCGCGGTCAGCCACGCCGCCGCACCAGCCCAGAACCACGCCCTACCAACATGCCGCTTTGTCATCACCAACTCTCCACCACCGGTTCCAGTTCTGGCGAACCCTCCTCCATCCGGATACGAGTCTTAGATTATCGTCTTGCGCGGACTGCCGCAAGATGCGGGAACGTCCGAGCCAAAGAAGCCCAGGTTTTCGAAAAAGCCCGCCTTCTGGATCCCTCCCAAGGCGAACCGGCCCCAAGAAGTCCGGCTTTTTGAAGAAGCCCGGCTTCTGGCTCCCCCCCAGGCTCTTCCGACTCCAGCCTTACTTGGAACCATATTCCCGCCACTGATCGGCCATGATTCCGCGCGTGCCGGAGCGTGCGGAAGCCGCCCCACGCTCGCGGACCAGGCCGGACAGGCCCTCCAGCAATTCCACCAGACGCCGAAATCGCGGCTGCTGCGCCAACGCCGCCGTGGCGCGATCGGCTCGAGCCAGCACATGATCCAGCCTGCCCGGCTTGGGGTCGTACCGGTAGCGGTCCGGCGCGACCAGGCTGTAATTGAACGACTGTTTCAACACTTCCGCCGCCTCGGCCGCGACCGCCGCCGCCTGCAGGGACAGGGCCGCGCCCTCCAGCGCCGTAGCGAACTGCAAGCGGCTCACTCGTTGCGGCCCCACCTGCGACGCCTTCCCGCCGGCCGGATCGGTCCATTGCACGCGGACGCTGGCCACGTCATCCTCTTCGTTGGGATACAGCCAGACCTCGAATAACGCCGATGCCCCCTGACCGACGTGCAGATCGGCTTGCGTCGCCGCCGGCAACAGTCCTCCTACCGTCGTCGATTCATGGCCGATCAAGCGGTAAGCCGCCACGGCCTTCGGATTGAACTCGACCCGCATCCTGACCTCGGTGGCCGCCAGCGACGAATCGCCGCTCAGCGCCTCGACCAACGCCCAGCACAACGCGTCCGCCGTACGCGGACGCCGGACCGTGCCGCCGACCGACTCGGCAAACGCCTCCCAGCCCGCGCTCGCATCATCCTCGCGAGCCACGTCGCAGACCTCGAAACGGAAGTCGCCTTTGGCCGCCTCCGCGAACATCCGCCGGATGCCGTCTGCATCCCTGCCGGTCACCAGCGGCGGGCTGGCCGTAACCAGCACGAACCGCCGTGGCGGACTCGCCGAGGATTCCGACTCGATCGCCACCGAAATCGCTTGCTGCAGGGCCGCGCCCAGATTCGCCCCACCCCCGGCGCCTACCTGTTCCAGCACCCGCTGCGTTTGATCCAGCGCGGCTCGATCGTCGCCGCGGACCTCGCGGACAATCTCGGCTACTTCGTCGCCGAACACCATCAGCGACAGGCGGTCCTCCGGCCCCAGATAGCGCACACAATCCGCCACGGCGCGCCGGACCAGATCGAGCCCTCCAGCGACGGACATGCCGGCGGAGGCGTCGATCGCCAGAACCAGATGCACCGCGGGGAGACTGCGGTGGCGCGCCATGCCGGCTTGAACACCAACCTGCAGCAGTCCGGCGGCAAAGGGATTGAATGCGGAAGGCCCGGCCCCTGTGCAAATGACCAACCTGCCCGGCTCCGCCTCGACCAGCGGTTGAGGCTGGACGGCCGAGAGGAAATGCTCCACGCGCACCTGGTCCGCCGCCGGCGCGCGGCCTGCAGCCGCCAGACGCAGGGCCTGGTCGAAGCTGTCCGTCTGCGCCACCAGCGGCACATCCAGCGACCGCGCCTCCGCGTCGAACGACGTGAGCACGGGCGGCTGGACGGCGTAGGCGTACAGAAACTCGCGGTCAAAGCCGCGTACCAGCGGCGCTTCCCTGCCTTGCGCGATCGGCGCGGATAACGCCGTCAACTCCGGCGGCGGCGAGCCGTTGCTCGGCGCATAGCCCAGCGCGCCCCACCGTTTCAGCAGCCAGTTGTCCCAGGGATTCCAAACGGTGTGAAGATCGGCGGCCAACTGGCCGGCCGGACCGAGCCGCGGCCGATCGAACGTGGTCAACAGGGCCATCGTTTCGTCGCTGAATCCCCCCAACGTCCGCGTCCGAGGGGCCGGTGTGTCCGGAACGATGGCGACGGCGGATTCGATCGGGATGACCAGGTCCAGCGGCCCCTGGTCGATCACCATCAGTGCCAGCGGCGGCGGCTCGACCAGACGCACCGACGACACCATGCCGCCCACCAGCGCCAGCGTCCCCGCGCCGACCATCAACAACAAACAGGCGGCCAGAGCCCATTGACGCACCAGCGATCGGGTGCGGCGTGAAGGGATGATTCGGCTTCGAGCCAGCACGCCGACCGGGATCGCCAATTCGCGCAGCCGCTCGTCCAGATCCTCGTCGGCGACCAGGCCCGCGAGACGTTCGACAAGTCCAGCCGGCAACGGCACGTCCCGCAATCGGACGTCCAATTCGTCGTCGCTCAGGGCGGCGATGTCGTACAGTCGGGGCAGCAACCCGACGGGCAACGCCACGGCGTTCAGTTGGTTGTCCATGCTGGAATCAAATTCGTCGCTGGCCATCTCGGCTACCGTGACTTCACGTAGGCCCCCAGGTACTCTCGTAACCGCACCCGCGCCCGGCT
>CAZAQY010000041.1:0-44424 GCA_964486845.1 uncultured Pirellulaceae bacterium | reverse complement strand
TATAGAGCATCGTCGCGGCGCGTGGGGACGGTACACGATGATTCCTGCGGGGCGAGGCGTCGGGGCGAAGAGACGCAAGCTCTTCCGGGGAACTTCGGCCCTGCTGCTCAGTGCCACGATCCACGACAACAGAGGGACCGGCTCGCCCTTAGTTTCAAACCGGAGGGCTCGCCGAGCGACCCTCGCTCTGCCACCGCCCATAGCCGCGGCCGGATGTTGATCGCTGGGCAGCTCAGCCTGCGGTTCCGTGACGGGCGTTTCCACCCCAGGCAGCAACGTACACCCGCATCCCGGCTCCATTGCCGACCTTCGGGACCTCGCCATCACACCGACGAGCGCGGCAACTCAGTCACCTTTGCCCGCAACTGCCAACCGCACTTCACTCTATTTCGTGGCTTGGCGCCGTTTCGAGCGGCCCACGCCACACCTCTTTCGGCCAACGCACCGGTGGCCTGACGTCTGCGCTTTGGCGGTTTCGCCAGCGGACGCTGGATTCGACAAGGGTCTGTCCACGGGATGACCGGTCCGAGCGTCGGCCTCCGCCTTCGCCGCTCTCGACATTTGTTCCCGGAATCCGGCTAACTGGTCCTGGATCGTGCGCTCGAACAGCGCTGCGATATCCGCCCTGACGCTACGCTGCGGGACGTGGATCGCGTAGGCGTACTCGGCTGGCTGCTCCTCGATCTTCGAGCACAAGAGAAACTCAGTCCCTCCAAGCTTCAAATCGCGAACGCAGGTCCGGAGCTGACCGCGGAGCCGCCGAACATGCTTAGGAACTGGATCTTCTCGGGGACCCACACGAGTCGGTCCACGCCTCATCCGCTCGTCCGCCTCGCGCATAACGCCAGTCATGACGTCGGGGTCCGGCTGTATCTGGAATACGATCTGGCGACCATCCCGCCAGGCCACCAGGAAGTGCCTTAGGTTGGTTTGCCGGCGAAGGAACTTCGCGATGAATTCCGGGCTGTGGATTTCGCTGGGCTGCGGGGCACTGACGGTCAGTGTCATGATTGATTCCTTTTTAGGTTAATTGGGCGGAAGGGTATCCGGTCCGGCGTCTGCCGCTGAGCAGCCAACGCTCTCGGCATCGATGCCGCAATTATCATGAATGTGAATTCAATATGAAAGATCGGTCAGGAGAACCGTTCGGTCGGCCGACCGGTCGGGGCGTCAAATTGCTCGGTCAGGAAACGTACGATGAGAATGATGCCCAGGTCGACCGCCAGCCCAATAGGGCACCGCACTGCCTTTTCCTGGGTCGCCGAAGCGCGGTGACAGGTCCCAGATCGACGACTGTCGCTCATGCACCAACTCCCTGCCGTAAATGTGCGCCAAGCCGTACTGCGCGGGCGATGGCCCCGTGTGGGGGGCGGCAAAAACCATTGCCTTCCACTAGCTGGAGGGGGATTGTGCCCGCAACATCCCAAAAACGCGGGAAAAACGCGAAGGGCAATGACACGATTCCGCGGGAAATCGGCCGGGGTAAGGCCCACGGACAGCAGAATAAACCGATCCGCGGCACTCGCAGCGTGCATAAAAGCCCAAGTGATGCACCAAAAACCGGCGAAATCCTCCGTCGTAGTTTCCGCAAAACCACTTCCATTAAAGTCCACCCTGCGGCGCAGTAAGCCAGCCCTCCACCCCCCGAGACCGCCGTCTGATGGTCGCATGGCAGGCATGCGGATGACTTCGTGTTTGATGAATGCGAATTCAACTACGAAGACCAAGAGTGGACGACGTAGCCCGGAGAAGCACATGTAGAATGTGGATTCTTCATCGCGCCGCGGTTACATTGGGACGCACGAGAATCTCGGCGAGTATCCCCGAAGTCGCCCCAAGAACCCACAGGAAACGAGATGGCACGAAAGAAACTCGCGTCGGCTGAGATGCAGGCAGCAATCTCTAAACTGCGGACGTACCACCAGCTCGGCATGCAGTTGTTGAAAGAGCGCGAACCAGGCGTGACGCGATGGGCCGACATGCAAACCGTCTGCGAGCGATTCAACCTGGCCGCCCACACGATCCGCACGCTACGCAAGTTCGCGGCCTTGTACAGCGATGTCGATCTTGAACAACTATGCCACCAGTGTGAGCAGCACGACCGAGTCGTCGGGCTAACGGTCGTCAGACACCTGGTCAAGTTCGAGGACAGACGCAAACGGGCTCAGTTCCAGTCGAGACTGATCGCCGGGGCTTGGTGCAATTCGGAAATTGTTGCCCGGCTGAAACGCGAACTGCGGCCCGGCTGGAAGGGCGGAAGAAAGCCGCGCGTCGCCGGAGACGTGCCCGGCGTGCTGCTGCAGCTGCAGGGTTTCGCGGTCTCCTGGTGCCGCTGGTCCGAGCGGCTTGCGGACGCGGACGACGACGAGGTCAAGATACGGCGAGCGGATCTAGCTCCAGAAGTCCAAGCCGCGATGGCGAAGGTGAGTAAGGCGTTCAAGGCGGTCAACGCGGCGGTGTCGCAGCAGATGGATGAAGTGGACGGCGGAGATCACAGTACCGACCGAGGGCAGCAGTCGAAAGCTGGAATACCAGACAAACGGTCGCGAAGATCGTGAATGCAATAGCTCCGGTTATCCTCACTACCTCTGGGTTGATTCGGGCGGGCTCCAGGCGCAGATGCGGTCACCATCCTCGATCAATTCGGCTCGCTTTGACCAGCATGTCGAGACGGTGTACTCACAGCCCACCGGAATACCGTAGGTGACCTCTTCCATGCCCTCCCGCATGATGGACACGGCTCGCTCGACGACCGCACGACTGACAAAACCACCTTCGTCCCGCAGTTCGATCAGAGCCTCATCATGCACAAAACCGACCACTCGAAAGCCCGCAGTGACCAAGCCGGTAAGAGCGATCTTGGCGCCATCTGCGGCTAGACCCTGAAATTGAGTGTTCCGTTCCTCCGTGTACCTGACACCTCCTCGGAGGCGGCCTGTTAGCGTCGCCACGGAAGTGAAGAAGAGACGGTTGGCAAGCTCCTTGCTACCCAATCGCAACGAGAGCGGGGCCGCCAGCTCGGACACATGGTTCAGGTCGTTCAGGTTGTCCCAGACGCGATCCACAAAGGCATCGCTATACGGAGTCCCGTCCCGTTTGATCGGGCGCCCTTCGGCGATCTTTCGGATACTCCCAGCTACCCACGGAGCCATGCCGTCCGCGTTGCGAAACACCGCGTGAACAGCGTCCAGGTCAACTCCCAGGTTGTTCGCAAGCGATTTCAGGCTCGTGTCAGTCAAGTACCGTCCGAGTTCGGGGTACACATCCTGCACCAGTCGGCCCCGAAAATCCCGTGCCGCGTCAACGGTCAATTCGACGTGGTAATTGCGGCGAGCGTAGTCCACCAACGACTCGGCCCCCATGCCTCCCGGAACTCCGAAGTTGATCGGCTTGGCCATCTGGCGCCATTGCTTGAACTGTCCTAGATCGCGCTTTTTCAGCCGCAAAAACTCGTCGTAGCCCATGCCCAGCAACAAGGCAGCCGTGTAGCAGTGCGGGTCGACGCCATCCCGGATGATTTCGCCAAGCCTGGAGAAACCAAACCGCTGCTCACACGTGGCGGCAAGAGTCACCAGCTCGATGAACTTGTAGTCAACGGTCAGCAGCAAGTGACCCGCAGACGGAATCACGGTCTCGCGGAATTCGTCGCGACGGGGTATCTGTTGTACGTTTGGGGCCGAGCACGTCGTCCGACCAGTCCGGCACAGGACACTGTAACGAGGATGAATCACAGGCACGTTCAGTTTGTTGAGGAACTCGCACAGCTTGGTCGTCTTTTCGTAGTCGGCCCAGAGTCTCAGAAACGGTTCCTGGTCAAGCAGCGGCGCCCAGGCTTCCAAGGACTTGGCAATTTGCCCCTTAGGCGTATGTGGCGTCTCAATCGCCTGGCCGGATTCCTCCCGGATCTGAGCTACCGCCTGCAGCAAGTACTGGTCCAGAGCCTTGCTGGATTTGCTGGGAGCTCCGGTTTTCGCCGTTCGTATGATGCACCCGTCCTTGCCGACCTTAAAGAGCCCCGGATACCGAACGTTGATCGTCCGGATGAGTCTATCGAGTCGCTGACGATGGGTTTCGGCTGTCTGCTTCAACCGCTCCTGGTCAGTGGACATGCCGGTGCGACTGATGTGAGCCAAAGCAATCGCCGCTCCAACCTGAACACACTCGGTCAGCACGCCAAACTTCCGAATAGCAGCCGGGTCGATGCTGAAGGTAGTGGAAGCTTGGGGATCGTAACCGCAGCTGTCCATCAGCTGACGGGCAGCCTGATGCAGCACGGGGTAGATCCTGGCGGTGGCGATTGCATCGGGCACGGCATACTCGAAGAATCCCGGATCGGCGGCTAGCCAGTCTGCTCCGATTAGTTCGGCGAATCGTTCGCGATATGGACTTTCCTTGTCTAGTCGCAGGTCGAGAAGCTCCTCAGCCACACGACCGAGATCGCGGTAGAAGTCCTTCTTGGACACGTCACCACCTTGGGCCAGTCGAACGAGCAAGTCGAGCAGCATCGTGTCGTGAAGCCGCCGCTGACGCAGATGGTCAATCCACACAGCCTTGGCCGCCGTCAGCCTGGCCTTGGTCAGGTGATGGAGAACGACCCAATAATCAAACGCCGCGTGGTGGAAGACGATCCTGTTGTTCCGGTGCGCCAACACGAAGGCGGACAGATCATCTGGGTGAACCAAGTAGTGGGTCTGACCATCGCTGACCGATATCACGGCCAACGCAGGTATCCGCCCCTCGCGGATCAGTTCTGTTTCACAATCCATGGAGAACCGCTTCCGGAAGACGGTTCCCATGTCGGACACGTACCAGGTTACTACGACCTCCTCGCCGCTCAAGGTGAACTGGAAGTGAGTCTGATCAGACCAGTGCCCCCTAGCTGCCTGATTGGCGGGAGTGCCGACTGCTTCGTCACGATCCTCGCCGCGGATGATGCCCAGTAAGGTGGTCTTGTGACGACGGATCAGGTCGCAGTCCCTGGAAGTCAAGCGACTCCCCGGCTCGACGAACAGGCGATCATCCGCGCCGCAAGTCAGCGCGAAGCCTTTCCCGACCAACCGTTGATACAACTCGATTGTTTTCATCAGAACACCGCTACGTCCTGTTTGGGTTGGGTTGGACTAGGGGAGCTAGTTGGACTATTTTCCCCTGCTTTTCGTTTGATCTTCGTTTGGGATTTTGTAGACTTCGGTCCAGAATTCTTCGCCCGCGTACGGGGTAAATTAGTCCCACTAGCTCCACTAGTCCCACCCGCAACGTGTCGTACGAACCATGCCGAAGTCCCGTGCCGGTCCCGCTTGTCGAGGCACATCCCCTGACAAGGACGCTCGCGGAGGTGGTGGAGCGTCATCCCGATGCTCTGGGCGTTGGGCAACCCACCACTGGTCGTCCGACAGATCTGCAACAGCGCCTCGCGGATCATCTGCGCCGACTCCTTGCGGGATTTCTCCGGATCGGTCACGGTGGCCAGGATTTCACTGGCGGTAAGGCCAGATTGATCGGGATCGAGCAACTGCAGACCCATAAGCAGCGCGCTCAACCCCTGTCCCTCGATATCCGACCGCCGACGCAAGTCCTCGCGCGTCTCTGCGGGGTCAGGCAAACCCGCGTAAACAATCGCATTGCGAACCAAGTCCGACCATTCCTCGAACGATCCCCAGGCAGGGAGCCCGAGGTTGGGGCGGCCGGCTGCGATGTAGGCACGCAGAATCGTGAAGACGGCGCCCAACAGCGTAGGACGGTTCTCCGTAGCCCAGGCGATCAGGTTCGGGTGCCGAAAACCGGTGCGTTGTTCGGGGTTGTCTACTTCGGACCTGAGCCGGCTGTGGAGGACGCGACGCGCCAGGTCGCCCTTGAGGAACGCATTGTTGGCCGTTGACATCCAAGTCACCCTGAGTGGCATCTCTACTATCTCCGAGCGGCCTAGAAGGCGGTCCTTCCAGCTCGTTGCAGTCAGAGCGGCGTCCAACGCTGGACTGCCGAAGGCCCCTTCGACGTTGTCGATCAACACCAGGCTATCCCCCGCAATGGCCAATGATGTGATCAGCTTCCGGATTTCCTCGTCGCTGGGCGAATAGGCAAGTCGAGACGGTCTCCGACCAATGGCGATGGTGGTCGTCAGGTCCACCAGCAAGCCCTTGCCCGAAGCGGCGATGTTGGCATCGATCACCGTCAGTGGTGCTGGACCTGAGAACGCGTGTCGGGAGACGATGGTTAACAGCAGAGCGTACCACGCTGCTCGATGGCCAGGGGAGGCAAATGGGAAATCGTGGATGGCATCGTCAAGGATGGCGATTGCTTGTTTCAAGTCGGAAGCGGTAGGGTTCTCCGGTACACCTGCAAGCGAAACTGACGAGTACGACAACAGCCCGGTCTCCGCGTCGTAGCCTGGGCGGGCCAGGATCGTTCCGTCAGCTCGCAGGACCGGACCGAAGACGACTCCTTCAAGATGTCGCAGACCACTCCAGATGCCTCGCTGCAGGATTGCCTCGATTGACCACTTTGGCGGGTGAGCACTGACGAGTTCGTCTTTTGCTGAAAGGGCACACCATCTCGCCGCTTTGGACATTCTCTCCTGTAGCAACGCGCGGCGGATAGGCACGATGGTGGGCGTCCCATCTGGTCGACGGACTCCCTTGGGTTTTGCCGGTTGGGGAACCACATGCACCAAGATGGTCCCACGCTGGTAGATGTCTGGATCGTGGGCCAAGGCAGCGATAGCTTGATTGTTTACAGCGGTCTCATCGGTCGTAATGACGATTTCCGGCCCCATCGTGCCTGTGGCCTCGGTCTTTTCCGTGGCCGCGACAGTTTCGAGTTCGTCCGTAGTGAGGATGGTCTCGGTCCCCCATGTGAAGCGATGACGGAACCGGGCCGCTCGGCTGTGTGTGGTGTAGCCGGGAGGTCGCGGACCCGGTCCAGAAACGCTTCGAGCTTTTCGGGGCCAATTTGAGTAGGTTGATGTCCGGCAGCCAGGACGTCGTCGATCCCCTTGCCCAAGGTCGGCGTCCAGTACTCCACTACGACGGTGAATAATGCTCTGAGAAGATGAACCGCGCGCAGCAGGGCATCTCCGACCGTACGGTTTTGCTCGAAGTCCGAATCAAAAGCGACGAGTACGGTCTTCGCCCCGACCTGCTTCAGGATCGGTAGGGCCTTCTCGATGGCGGTGACGCCGGGGAGACCAAGCGTCAGAATCCCAGTGCGGGCCGTGGCGATATCCGCTTTGAGTTCGCCCTCGGTCACCCGCACCGTAGAAAAATCGGCGCAGTCGTCGTGAATGGGTACATGCAGGGGTGATCCGGGACTGGGACCTCCGGTGCTCGTAGAACTCAGGTAAACGTACTTGCCCCCATCCTTCGTGGGCACATCTCGCCTGATCTTCAGTGCCTGGATTTTCCCGTCTGGATCGCGTACGGGAATGACAATTCCCTTTGGCCCGTTGACCGTCCAGGTTCCATCAGCGTTTCGCACAAAGCCCGGTACTCTGCTGACTTGGTCTTCCGACAGCGATTCCACCAATGCTTGAACGGCTTGGCCGCGACGATCGTCCAAATACCCGTACTGCCGCCGTCCTATTTCGCTTCGCGTCAAACCTCGACGTTGGAGTTCCGCCCAAGGCGTTCGCGGCAGCCGAAGGTGATCGAGGAAGGTCCGGTACGCCGTGTCCCGCGTCTTGATACCTGCGGCGTCTACCCTGTGGGGCGCCGGCGGACGGCACTTGCTGACTTCGGTTGTTTCGCCGAGCGATTGCCAGCGACTGTATGGCTGGCCTGCCTTGTCTCTGTGGATGTCCTCGAACCACCAACCCGGAACTTCGTGATTCGTTATCGTGCGCCGACAGTTGACAACCCGCCCGTCGCTTGACCGACTGCACCAGTCGGGCTTGCCGCAAATCGGACACGGGTCATTGCCGGTAACGCCAACCCAATGTACTGCGGGGGTGTTTTGATCTGTCTCTTGTTCCGGCTTGTCGTTTTCGAGAACAGACGCTATGCTGCTGCTCACTTCACTTCCTTTCAGCGCGAACGGAATTGGGGTGCATGACGCCGCTGCTAATCCCAGCGGCGTCACCTTGATCTTCCTCACCTGGCGCCGGTTTGTGCGGCAACACATGACCGGCGGTTTGCGAATCAGTTGTTCGACGACGCCCGCTCCGTGCGGGCGTTGCTGTTGGTGGGTGCCATGAACGCCCGCCCAGTGGACGTCAGCCGTTACAGCAGGCCGGCGTCCTTGAGTTTCCGTTCGGTGTCTTCGCTGCGCTGAACGTCGGCGTCTCGTTCACGCCCGCGAATGGGCCTAGAATCCGCGGCCGAAGTGACAGCCGCTACGAAGCGGTCTAACGCCGCTTTGGATGTGTACCTTCGCCCGCCGACGACCACGGTTTCGAGGCGGACACCGAGGATGCCTTTCCGATACCAGCGCCAGGCTGTAGAAGGTGACGGACGTCTTTCCAGTCCGTGCATCGCCTGCGCGAGGGTGAGCAGCGGCTCGTTGTTGAGCATGAGTGAAACTCCTTGAAGTTGTCTGGGTGAGACTGAACTTCAAGGAATTTTCTCGATGAACGTAAGGTGCGATCTTACGTCGGCGATTTTTCTTCTTTTTCTTCGATGAGTTTCCACCTTCGTCGCTTGGTGATCGTCACTTCCAGGCATTCGAGATCGTGTCGCAACTCCTTCACCGCGTTACGGCAGGCTTCGCTGGTCCCGCCGTAAACATCACGCATATCTGCCGGGGCGACGCCCTCCACGCCAGCGCCGAATATAGCGTTAAACAGTTGGAAGTGCCGTTTACCTAGCCTGACATTGTGGCGTTTCCCGGCCCTTGAAACAGTCTTCCTTGTGGCATCCACGATCAATCCAAGATAACCCGGCTTCAATTCCTTCCTGTAGCCTTGGTCGGCAAGCCAAGTATCGAGGTAGGTCGTCAGCTTAATTTTGACGGTGTCGTTCCGCTGTGGCGTCTCACGGACATAACTGCCAGGGAAGACGGGACACGGGACATCGCCATGCAGCCATTCCGGCGCGTCGAAATCGAAGCCGGAAACAGCTTCGCCTTGAGCTACCTTGTCGGCGAGATCGACGTAAGGGTCCTCTGCCTTGCGAGGCTCGGCCTCCGGCTGACTGGGGAGCGGGCAGGCAGACCAATCGAATCCCGCCGGTACTTGGTCCTTTGAGGGTTTGGGGGCCATGCTGCAGGTCCATTATCGGGCTTGGTGGCGGCTCGATCCGATGCAACCGAGTCGGCGTACACGTGCGGAAACGACTACCACATTACTACCACGCTTTGGTAGCATGCCGCGAAAATTCCTGCAATAGCGTGAAGGTCATTGCAACGGTCGCTTGAATGACGTAACCTACGAAATCGTCGACGTTTCACGCTGTTGACGCTGATCGGCTGGTCAGCTCAAAACCGCTTTGGGAGCAGGAAGTCGAGAGTTCGAATCTCTCCGCCCCGACTGGTTTGCGTCAACCGTCCGCCCACGTTCGTCCCGTTTGGATAAGATTGCCCGTTGCGTTCCCTGGAATCGCCTGCAACGCGTTTCATCGGCTTCGCGGCTTCCGGGGCAAACTTGACTGTCTGCGAGTTGCGAGCCAGCGAGCGATGCCTTTTGGATTCAACCGGCTTCGGAGAGCCGACCTACGCGGTTCTTCTTCCGGTCGGGCGAGAAATCGATATCGTCACCCCGGCGGATCGAACTGCGGGATCTTTAGGGTCTCGCCGTCTTTCAACGCGGACTGGTGGGCGATGCGCCCACGTAGTAGGCCGTGGCATGCGTGGGGTACCAGGCCGGGGGCATGCCCCGGCGCCAGTCCTTGTACGAATCGAGGACGCCGACCATGTCGTGATGGTACTCGCCTTCGGCGTACACGAGCCGCCCAAAACCGCCCGCCGCGTAAACCTGCCGCATGGCGTAGCAATCGGCCCGGTAGGAACTCGTCTCGGCCATCATGTATTTCAGGCCGGCTTTCTTGACGGGCTCCAAGAGCTGTTCGCCGTCTTCGATCGATCCCAACGTCGCCGGCACGGCCGTCATCACGTGCTTGCCGTGCTGGAGCGTCTCGATACTGTGCCGGGCGTGGCTCGCGGCGCCGGTGGCCAGGAACACGGCCTCGACCTTCGGGTCCTTGACCAGCACTTCCAGCGATTCATCCGTCTTCTCGCAACGGCAGGCCTTGGCCAGCGCCGAAGTCGCTGACGGCCACGATCTCGACGTTGGGATGGTCCTGGAAACTGAACGCGGCGCCGAATCGGCAAACGCCGTAGCTGACAACGCCGCAGCGGATCTTGCGGCCGGAGAACGGCTGCCACTTCTTTTGCGGTTTGGCCGCCTCCGCAGCGACTGCGCCGATGGCCCATGGTGCGGCCACCGCCGCGCCCAACGATCCGATACCCATCGTTCCGAGAAAGTCACGCCGGCGAATCGAGTGCTGTGACATGGATCACCTCCTGGGGTTCGTGGACTAACTTGGTCATCTAGCAGCGTTCGAGAAATAACGGTCCAGTGTTTCTTGCCGGTCATCACACGGAGTGTGATGGCTACTATTTCTCGAACGCTGCTTAGCGTAGGACCGGGCCGCGGCAACCGCAATAGGCGTCGGCGTGGGGCAGGATGGTTGAAGGCGATCCGCGGCGGGGCTAGACTAGCGCGGATCATGTACGGTCGCGGCCCTTGGTTGCGGAGGAGTGACGATGAAACGCCCTGGAAGCCTCTCTTGGGTCCCGGTGCTTCTGCTGGGGAGCTTCGGGCTGGCCGCCGCGGACACGGATCAGCCGGGCTGGCTCAGCGTGGCCGACTGCGGGGCCTCGGGCTCGCCGTACCAGACCACCGCCGCCACCACGGCCGACTCCGCGCAGATCACGGTCACGGAGGTCGGCGATTTCCAGGTCGGTCAATGCGTGACGGTTTCGAAGTGCAATCCGCACTTCGAGCACTGCATCCTGAAGCCGCCGGAAAACCCTTACAGCACCGCCCCGCTTGGCGATGCGGCGGACCACCGCGGCTACGACGGCACGAGCGGCAGCTGGTTGATCTTCCTGGGCGAGGTGAATCGTGCCGAACCGCTCACGTTCCGCTGGAGCGACGATTTGGCACGCACCTGGAAAGGAACCGACGTTCCCGTCACGTTCGATTGGCAGCCGCTCAGCGGCGGCGTCGAAATCAAGTTCAAGAAGCAAGCGTGGCAGCCAGGCCACATGATCACCTTCCACGCCCGCGATCAGTGGCGATGGGCAACCTCGGCCCCGCGAATCGCGACGCGACCTACCCCGACCTCGGCGCCGGCCAGCACATCATTGCCGACAACGTGTTCGAGAGCCATGTGCCCTACGGCGGCTGCGCGATTCGGTCCGCCTCGGGGGCCACGCAGGTAGTTATCCGCAACAACTTGTTCATCAATTTCGGCTCTTCGGCCGTCGAAGCGTCTGGCGCCACGGATCGCACCCATTACGCCTCCGGGAACACGACCATCGCCGGCAACATTTTCGACATGACGTGCGTGGGCCAGTCGCCGGTGGCCCGGACGGCCATCCAGATCAGTGCCAACGATACGCTGGTGACCGACAACCAGATCTACGTTCGCGGACCGGCGGATCCGTTGGTTGCCGGTATCCGGCTGCGCGAGCCGGCTTTGAAAACGAGTTCATCCAGTGCGGCGGCGTGCCGGCAGCGAAGAAATAGCCAGGGTGGTTGTACCCGTCAGGGAATGTTTTGAATCAGGAGCCACTGATGCTCGATCGCTGCCGGTCAAATCGGATTGTCGCAGGTCTCCTGGTGCTTGTCGCCGGCACGACGGCGGCGGGCGAGCAGCCAGCCGGTGGCGATGCCGCGGCCGGCCGGGACGAATTGCGGATCGTGGTCGGGTTCGAGGGCAGTTGCCCGCAGAGCCTGGAGGGCGTGAAACGCGAAGGCCCCCAACGCTTTCGCATCTTCCCTTCCTGGCGCATTCGTGCGGGAACCGGCGAAGATGCCGTGGGGCGCAGTACCTGCCTGGGATTCAAGGTGGTCAATTCCGCCACATCGCTGCGGCCGGTCGAGTTGTTGATTGACTGGCAGCATCACCAGGCTCCGTTGAAGGACGTGCCCCGCTTCAGCGGCGTCGAGGAGTACATGTCGTATCGCGATTTCGTGGTCGTTCGCGGGCCGGGCGAGACTGCCTGGCGGACCGTGATGGCCGACGTCGAGGACTCGGTGGGATTGGTGCGTTTGGAAATTGCGCCCGGCGAGACCGAGATCCACTGGCATCCGCCCTACACCTACACGCAGGGCGACCAGTTCGTCGACTCATTGCGCGGTCACCCGCTGGTGCGCGTCGAGAAGCTCGGAGAAAGCGACGAGGGGCGGAACCTCTGGCTGCTGCGGATCACCGGCGATTCGCCGCGGGCCAAGAAGCCGGCTCTCCTGTACGCCCGCCTGCACGCCTACGAGAGTGCCGGGAGCTACACGATGGAGGGAATGGTCCGCTGGCTGATCAGCGGCGAGCCGTACGCCGCGGCAGCCGTGCGACAATACGTCTTTCACGTGATCCCCATGATGAACCCCGACGGCGTGTTTCACGGCCTGGGCAAGTTTTCCTGGTTCGGCCGCACTCCCGACGACATGCGTGTCACGGGCCGGACCGCCCTCTGGGCCCTCCTGCGAGCCCTGGACGAGCCGCCAACCGGCGGGACGCGATGACGGACCGGGAGCGACATTGCGGTGCGCCAGGTTGTTGACAGCAGCCTGCCGTCTTCTGACGAGATCCGCTCCAACATGACAATTGCGAACGCCGGACGGTTTGCTACCAGCGATAGCTTGGCTGCTTGCCGAAGCCGGTCAGTCGCAGTTCGCCGCCCGGCAAGACGTCCAGAATCGCAAACGCGTTGTTGTCCAGCCCTGCTCCCTCGATCATGGCACGCAGCGTGCAGTAGCGGATTGCGTCGATCAGGCGCACGTCGCCTCGATGGTCGTGTCCTTGAAACACCGCCAGCACGCGCGTGGAGTCCTCGAGTATCCGGCGGAGTTCGGGCGCGTTCTTGACGCCGTACGGCGGCGCGACATCCAGGCGTTGGTGTACGAAGACGATCGTGGGGAGCGAGGTTTGCTGCAGGTCCTTGCGCAGCCATTCGATCTCATCGGGCGGCACGTTGGCATCGCCCCAGTCGAACTTGACTCCGCCGTAGGCCACGCCGTCGCTGCGGAAACAGGCGTCCAAGATGACGATGTGGTGCTGGTTGAGATCAAACGAGTAGAACGATTTCGGCTGGCCGACGATCTCCAGAAAATCGGCCTTGGTCAAGGCCGAGACGCAGTGATTCCCCAGCACGTAGTGGCGCGGCGCGGGGATCGCGGCGAACTCGGCGTGGATGTTGCGCAAGGCCTCTTTCTCGGCATCCAGCGAAGTCGCGGTGTCGATGGAATCGCCGAGCTGTATCACCAGGTCTGTCTTGGCCTCTGCGAACTGCTTGCCCGCGGCCGCCAGCTTGGCCCGGCTGTCCCGGTAGTGGCGACTGCCGGCCGCCGGCTTGTCGGCGTAATGGAGGTCGGTCAGAAGTCCGATCCGCAGAAGTGGAACGGCTGGATCTTCACTGTCTGCGGCTGCCGGCTCTCGTGTCAGACAACCGATCCCCGCGTCGGCGAGCAGGCAGCTCGTCTGGAGCAAGAAATTTCTGCGCCCGGTTCGACGTTCCGAAGACGCTTGCGTATTTCGTTTCATCGTTTCATCCTCCCCCGTAGCACGCACTCTCCGAGCCGCGTGGGTTTTCCGAAAGCCCAGCGCCGGCCTGCACGGCTCGGAGAGCCATGCTACTTGTACGTCACACGATGGCCGGCTTCAGCACCCGGCAGCCGATGGCCTCCAGGTCCTTCTTGAGCCTCAAGTACATTGCTTCGTCTTGGTAGACGCCGATGATGGCGCCGCCGGAACCGGCGAACTTGGCGCTGGCGCCGGCGCGTCGTGCGGTCTCCGCCATGCGGACGTGAGCCGGTTGCAAGGGGCAGATGCTCCGCCGCGTGTCGAAGTTTTCGTCCATCAGGCGGCTTAGCCGGCCGGCGTCGCCGGAGAGCAACGCGGTCTTGGCTTCGGCGGCCAGGCGGGCGAACTTCTGCATGGCGGCCACTACGTCCGGATCGCCCTGCTCGAAACGCACTCGCAAGGGACGGTGCGTGACTTCCGTGGGCTCGCCCTCCTCTTCGCTGTACGCCAGGTACAGGGGCGGCAGCAATGCCGGGTCCAGGCGTTCATACACGCCGTAGCCATATCCGCACTCCTGGCGCATCGCCTCGCGGGCGAAATCCATGGACACCAGCCCGCCGTAGACCTGAATCACGCGGTCCTGCAAACCGGCGACGATCCCCAGTTCCTCGGTTTCGACGCTCAACGCCAGCGACGGCTGGAGGTGCAGCGGGATTTCCACGCCGTAGAACTCGATCAGCGCCCGCAGCGTAGCAACGATAATGGCGCTGGAACCGGCCAGTCCGACTTGCCGGGGGATATTGCTCTCGTAGCGGATCGAGAAATTCTGGCCGTGCAGGGGCAAGTTCTGCCGCCGACAGTAGTCCGCGAACTTCTTGATGGTGGCCTTGACCAACCGCACGCCGCCGTAGTAGCCGTGCAATCGCACATCGCGGGTCAACTCGTGGATGGAATCGAACCGGCTGCGATCCTCCTGACTGAGGATCAACTCCAGGTCTTCCCACTCGTACAAGATGACGTCGGCGTGGTAGTCCTTGACCAAGAACGAAATCGTCTTGCCGTGATAGCCGTCCGACGGATTCCCGATCAAGCCCGCGCGGGCGAATCCTTGCTGGTGAATGATTTTCATGTCGTTAACAACGTCTTCACATACCGCTGCAGACCCGGACCACATTTCTCGTCTGCCAGGGCAAACTCGAAGAACGCCCGGAAATAGCTGTCGAAATTGCCGATGTCGAAACGCCGTTCGTGGGGGCGCAACCGCAATCCCAACCCTTTGCCGCCGTTTTCCAGGAGCATCTGAATCGCGTCGGTCAGCTGAATTTCGCCTCCCTTGCCGGGTTTCGTTTGGACCAGCTTGTCGAAGATCACCGGGCTGAACACGTACCGGGCCGCGACGGCCAGGTTGCTGGGAGCCTCCGCGACGTCGGGCTTTTCCACCAGACGTTCCAGTTCAAACACATCGTCGACGGCCCCCCGCGGCTGAGCAATCCCGTAGCGGAAGACTTCTTCGCGCGGGACTTCCTCGAACGCGACGACCACATCCACCCGGCTGGCCTCGAACGTCTCGATCATGCGGCGGACAATATCCGACTGGGCATTGATGCCGATGATCGAATCCCCCAAGGCCACCACAAACGGCTGGTCGCCCACCAGGGGCCGGGCGCACAGCACGGCATGCCCCAGCCCCAACTGGCGCCGCTGCCGCGTGTAGAAGAACTCCAGGTCCTCGCGTTCAAAGTCCAATTCGGCCAATTCCCGCTCGCGGCCCGTCTCCCGCAAGTAGCTGATCAATTCCCAGTCGATATCGAAATGGTTCTCGATCGAGTGCTTGCCCTTGCCGGTGACAAACAGCAGGCGGTGAATGCCCGATTGGGCCAACTCGTCCACCACGTGCTGCGCCACCGGCTTGCGGCCCACGGGCAACATCTCTTTCGGCTGGCTCTTGGTGGCCGGCAGCAACCGCGTTCCCAGGCCGGCCACCGGCACCACCGCAATGTCGATACTCATAGCGCTAGGTCCTCTCCCGAAGTAATCGATGGGGCCTATTCTAATCGGAGGTGGGGGAAACACAAACAGCAAAGCCCTGGCGCAGTCGGATCAAGTTCAGCCACGGCAACCGCCGTTGACGAAACGCTCAAGAATCTGTCGAATAGGGCCCTTATGTGCAACCTCCTGCGTCAAGAAATCGCCGCCACCGCCCGGATGCTGGTCGTCAAAGTCGGCACCCGCGTGCTGACTCACGCCGATGGCCGGTTGAATGAAGAGCGGATCGCCGGCCTGGCTGAGGATGTCACTGCGGCATACCAGTCCGGACATCGTGTGGTGCTGGTCAGCTCGGGCGCGGTCGGCGCCGGCATGAGCGTGCTCGGTTTGAAGCAGCGGCCCACCGATCTGGCCAAACTTCAGGCCGTGGCGGCGGTGGGCCAGACCAACCTGATCGAAACCTACGATCGCACGTTCCGCAAGCACGGCCGCCGCGCGGCGCAAGTGCTGCTGACGGCGGACGATATCAGCCATCGGACGCGGTACCTGAACGTCCGCAACACGCTGTTGTCGTTGCTGGAGTTTAACGCGATCCCCGTCATCAATGAAAACGATACGGTCGCCGTGGAAGAGTTGATGACCACGTTCGGGGACAACGACCGGCTGGCGGCGCTGGTCACCAACCTGTTGCGAGCCCCGTTGCTGGTGATCCTGTCCGATGTGGACGGCCTGTATAACGGCGACCCAGGCGAACCCGGTTCTCAGGTCATTCCCACGGTGGATCGGCTGAACGACGCGGTCCGCGCGCTGGTGCGGGACCGTGTCACCGGGCTGAGCAAGGGCGGGATGGCCAGCAAACTGGAGGCGGCACGCATCGTCACCATGGCCGGCGAAAACGTGATCATTGCGGGTGGCCGCCATCCCGGAGTACTAAAGCGTGTCCTGGCCGGCGAGGAATTGGGGACGGTCTTTCTGGCGCAGGGCAAGTCGGTCAGTCCGTGGAAGCGCTGGATTGGCTTTTCCGCGCGGCCGCACGGGCGGATGCGACTGGACGCCGGCGCCGTGCGCGCGGTGTCGGAGCAGGGGCGCAGCCTGCTGGCCATCGGCATCGTGGCGGCCGAGGGGGACTTCAGCAAAGGCGACGTGGTGGCGCTGTGCGACGAACGCGGACAGGAGATCGCCCGCGGTTTGACGAACTATCCAGCCGCCGACATCCAACGGATCATGGGCTTGCCGTCCAACCGCATCGCCCAGGTGCTGGGCCACCGGCCGTACGAGGAAGTGATCCACCGCGACAATTTGGCTTTGGTGGGCGGGAGTTGAACTACCTCCGTGCGGACCACTTCTCCAGCTGCCGACGGGTTTCTTCCAGGGAAATCGTGATCTGGGGGATGACGGCGTCCCAGGGTGTCGTTGCATCGGTGTCGGGGCTGCCCTGCGTGACGGCGCCGACCTCCTCCTCCAGGGCCATCAGCCAGGCGGGGACGTCCAAGCCGACGCCCGTCGGTTCGCGGGTCAGCAACGCGATTTCCTTTCTCAGCAAGGCAAAATTCGGACCAGGCTGGCCGCTGCGGGCTTCTTCCGTAGCGGGCTGGACCAGGGCCCGAATGCGGTCGATCACCATCGGGCGGACAAAGCGCTCGCCCAAGCGATCGGCCACCGTCGGCATCCGCATCGCGTACTGGCTCTGCAATTTGGCCAGTTTCCGCAGGAACGACTCCGCTTCCTGGTGCGTCTGCTCGGCCAACTCGCGGCGCCAAATCTCGGCCGCCGGCGTCTGCCGTCCGCGGACCAGGATTTCGTGCGCCCACACGACCGGCTTCAACTGCCAGCAGATGCGGTCGTACTCGGTGCGCAGGCGGAGGAAATCCAGCAGCATGTACACCAGTTCGCCGCGGTCCGATTGCGTGGTCATGCTGTTATAGTCGCGGTACTCGCCGTAGTTCTCGACGATCGCTTCCAGAATCACGGACAGGACCTCGACCGCCACCTGACGCGACGTCCGGCCCCGGTCCAGATCGGTCAACAGGTGCTCGGCCACTTCCGGTTCCGGTTCTTCTTCCAGCTGGGTCAGCCAGGCGTCGACTCCCTGGTGCAGGATGGCCCGCAGGTTGGCCAGGTTCAGGAACCGCTGCGTGAACAAGTCCGCTCCGTACTTCTCTACGAACGCGACCAGCCGGCTCCATTCCTGGCGATCCTTGACCTTCTCCAGCACGGACAGCCGCAACGTCTTGCTGTGGGCCAGCCAGCTCGACAGCAGCGACTCCGTCAGCTGTTTGAGGCATTCGACGACGGTTCGCGCCCCGGCTTCGCCAGCCGCGCGACCCCGGCGGCCCTTGGTCCAGTTGGCGGCGGAATGCACCACCATCCGGACGAGCGACTTGTAGCCCATTTTGAACATCTCGTCGAACTCGGTCACCGCGCCGGGGCCGACGGGGTGCTGGCGCTCCATTTCACGGGCCAACTCGACAGCCTGGCACGTCTCGACGATCAAACCCAGGCGGGGCAGCCAGGCCAGCAGATCCTGGATCAGCCGCTGCCGCGTCCGGGCCGCGACGATGTCGTGCGGATCGCCGCCCTTGACCAGCGGCACGTACAACAGCGTGTGCCGCGAGAGGGCGTGCAGCAGGCCGCGCCAGCGCTGCCGAATCACCGCTCGGTTGCCCTGCAGAATGCCCGAGAAGATGGGCATGGCCCGAGCGACGTCGTCGCCCAGTTCCAGGGCCCCGGTGGCCGCCTGCAAGTCGTGCTCGCCGTCGTAAGCGGCGGCCGCCAGCACGCGGATCGCATCGGAGACGTCGACGCTGGTCGCGATGCCTTGTTCCAGGATCGATTCCTTGATCAAACGCAGCCGATCGTACTCGACCATCGAATCGTGATCGCCGGACGGCGTCGGCAGCGGAAAGACGCTCACGGCGTCCAGAAACTCGCGCATTCGAGCCCGATGGTCCGCCGCCTGCTGAATCCAGCGGGAGATGATCTCGCGGAAGTCGTCGCCCTTCTGCCCTTCGGCCAGCGCGAAACTCGCCGCCGACTGCCACAGCCGAGCCACGCTGCTGATGAAGGACAGCCGCAAACCCAGTCGCCGGGATTCGGCCATCAGCTCGTCGTCGGACGGCGGGCCGGAATCCACCAGTTGGCTGTCGATGCCGTCGTCGGTGCTGTCGCGGTACACCATGCCGTCGTAGGCGGCTTCGTACAAGTCGTCGTCCAGGTCCTCGTCCGCTTCGTCGGCTTCGTCCTCGACCCCCTGGTCCTGATGGTTGCGGCGGGACGGAGCGGCGCCCAAGTCAAACGTCGGCGGCCGCCAGAACTCCTCGCCGTTCGCCTCCAGGTAGTCCAGGAACTTGCAGGCCAGCGGCCAGGCTTGCGGGCCTTCCGACGGCGCCGTCCGGCCCTGGATCTGCCGCCGCAGACCGGACATCCAACGCTCGGTCACGTCAAAGAACGACGTGTCGCCCTGCTCCAGCCCGATTTGCTCGGCCCGTTCCAGCCAGTGCATGGTCAGGGCCAGAGAGGCCACGTAGTCGTCGCGCTCCAGCAGCGCGCCGATGACCAGCGCGTAGGCTTTCGGCGAGTCGAACATATCGGCATGAGGCGCCCAGAACCGCACGTCCTCGACGGCCGCGCCGCCCTTGTGCCAGAGATTCAAGGCGGCGGCCACTCGTTCGGCGGCCTGGAGGGCCTCTTCCGGATCGATGGCCTCCACGCCGGACACCTCGTGGGCCGCATATTTCCGCCACCAGGCGACCGTGTCGCCAAACCGCACGGCCACGCTGCGAGACAAAGCCTCGTCGTCCCGAGCCGCGGCCTCGCTCCACAGCCGGGATTCCAGCGCAAAGATCTGCTCCATTAGCGCTATCAGTTCGTCCACGCGGTGATCGCGGACGCTGTTTTCCAGCGCGGGAAACAGGCTGAAATTGGCGTCGAAGCCGAGAATGTTCCAGGGATCGACGATCGCTCCGCACTGAATGCCGCGATGGATCCAGGCCATGATCTCCTGCATCAGCAGCGACCCGCGCTGCAGGTCACCGGCCCCCAGGGCCAGGTCGCAGGCCGTCAGGCGATTCTCGATCTGGCACCACATCCGCGCCGAGGCGGCCGGGACGACGTCCGCTTCTTCGGCCGCCGCGTCGGGGAAACCCAACCGCGCGTAGATGGCTGCCAGATGGACGTGCTCCAGTTGAGCCGCCCGGCGCCGCGCCAATTCGGCGTTCAATTGCTGCCGAGCCCCGCCAAACGGCTGCCGCCGCTGGGCGGCCTCCTGCCGCAACCGCCGGCCATGAAGGCCCTCCATACGCGCCAACAACTGCTCGTAAAAACGGTCGCGATAGGCGGCGATCCGCGGCAACAGCGTGGCCAGCGTGACCGTCGAATCGTGCGTCTCCGGACCCGCCCCGCTGACCCCCGTCGACATGATGATTGTGCCGGCCATCACCGCCGCCGCCTCGAACAGCAACTCGCCGGGGTCTGCCTCCTGCGACTCGACGGCGCGTTTCATCAGCGCGTCCAGGGTTACCTGCTGGATCACATAGCGGCGATAGTAGCCCCGGTTGTCGATATGATGCGGGTCCCACTGGCCGAAGTGATAATTCGGCCGCTTGTTCGCGGGATGATCGAAGTCGTAAGCCCGCGGATCGAAGGCCAATTCGTCCAGCAGGTCGGGGTCGAAATGCGCTTCCCGCAGCAGTTCGGGATCCGTTTCCCGCAGCAGCTTGAGGGTCGCTTCGAGAACGCGCCGGTACGGTCCGGCGGCGGCCCCGGCCCCGCAGACGTACAGCGGCACCGGCCGCACCCATTCGTGGGCATACGGTTCGATCTTTTGCGACTCCAAGGCCGCCACAGGCCGGTGGCCCAGAAAATCGTTTAACTCCTCGATGGCCGCTGCGGCGATCCGTTCCGGCTGGTCCCACGGCGGCCCTTGACGCAGCACGGCCTCGCAGACCCGGCCCACGAAAAACGAGTTGCACAAGCCGGCTTCCGTCTGATGAAAAAGCAGATCGCGATGAAAGGCCAAGTACCCAGGAATAACATGGTCGCGGACCAGTTGCAGCACGGAGACCGCCTGTTCGGCGTTCTGAAATGTGGGGGACGTCGAAGCCAGTTCCGCCAGATCGCTCTCCAGCGCATCCCAGGCAGCCCGCCAGATTGCCAAATCGGCGCGACCATCCCCCACCCATTCGAACACTCGATTCAGGTTAGCCAGGAAACGCGGATCGGGAGCGCCGGAAGAGAAATTCAGGTAGCCGAGGACTTGCTCCACGACCTTCTCATCTTCCGGGCTGCGACCACGCCTTTCCATACCTTTGCTCCGTTCCAGGGTGAGCTTCTGCGAAGGAACAATGTAAGCGGGAAAGCCGAGATGGTCTAGCCGTAATGGCGATTGGGTGGGGGGGTGTTTCGTTGAGAACGTCTCATGACGTGTTTGCTGCCGGGCGTTGTTGTCGATCCTGGCACGTCACTCGGGCGGCTTCGCCTCCGCGCTCTCCTCCTTAGCCGCTTCCGCGGCGGGCTGATCGGACTCCGCCTCTTCCTTCGATTTGCCGGCCGCTTCCGCGGCGGGCGGTTCTTCCGCTGCAGGCTCCGTTGCTTCGGCCGCGTCCCGTCCTGGAAATTTCATGCTCATCGCCACTGCCGACAGGGCCGCTTGGTATTTGTCGAACTGATGCTGGTACACCTCCAGCCGCAACGTATACACCCGGCCGCCGACCGCGGTCGTCACGCTTTGCTGAGCTACAACCTGATTCCTGCGTTTTCCGAACGTGATGTAGCGAGCGAACTGGTGCTTTCCCAGACTCACGGCGCGAACCGGTTCCTTCGGCTTGGGTGCGGGCAGCGAGTCGGCGACCTGGCGAGCGAAGGCTTCGACGTTGTCCGCAACGACGTCGTCGATGCCCACCGAGTCGGAGTCCGCAACAGACAACAGGATGCGCGGCAGGCTGTTGAGTTCGGAGTTCTTGGGTCTGAAGGCGACGAGCACATCACCTCCGGGGTTAGCCCAGTCCCAGCCCTTCGGCGGTGCAATTTCCAGCCTCCCACCGTCCAACGGTGGCATGTAGTCGCCGATCTTACTGGCTAGGTCGTCGGAGGAACCTTTAGCCCCGCCCGCTCCAGACCCACCCGCACCGCCGCCCGTGGTTCCGGCACCGGAGCATCCGCCGAGCGTGAGAGCCATGCCCAGGACAAACAACCCGCCAACTTTGCCAACAGCCGAAAGCCTCATGATGGTCCTTCTCCGATCAGGTATCAGCGATTTCTTCACGGTGCTTGTGCAAGAAGTGCGGTGTTTTGCCTCCTTGGCTCAGGTCCTCCGCCTTTTTCTGGGCGGCGGTCTTTTGGTGGTACTCGAACTTGGCGACCGGCTTCATGGACTGGTTCACCACGTGCCAGAAAAGTTTTACGCGAACCACCTTGGCCTCAGCGACTCGGCTTTTCCGTTTGGCTGCCTTGGGCTTGGCTGCCTTCTTGTCTTCGGGCTTCTTTCCCTCGGGCTCGGAACGTTCCGCCGCCTCGACTTGTTCGCGTAACGCCTTGCGACTAACGACTTTGCGCGCCATAGGACATCGCCTGGATCTAGGGCCGGAAGCTGGCATCGGCTGCCGGCGCAAACAGATGATTGGGCCTGTCAGTTTCCTCGTGGCGTAAAGATACCCGATTTCGCGACGGTTTGCCAGCAGTGGCTAGACGTGCGGCATGCGAAAGGTCACAATATCGTCCTCGCGAAAAACGCTAGACTCTGCCCCACTGATCCGGCCTCGGTCACAGTCAGAGTTTCGCGAGTCCTTCCAGCCGTCGGTCGTCGACGTGAAAATCGCGGCGGTGCTTCAAGCTGAACCCAGCACGTCAAGGAAACGGGGTTAGTGTTTTGGGAGACGTTGTTTGAAGCTCACCGTTTCGTCTGATGAGGTTGGTCTATGCTGATGCGCGAATCGCAACCGGATCTCTCCCTGGCACTGATCCCCAGTTGCGGACCGGTCGTCACCGAAGGCTGTGTGACGTTTCGAGTTGTCAGCCACGCTGCCACTGCCATGCGTTTGCTGCTGTATGACACGGTGGCGGACACGGAACCTGCGGAAGAGATCGAGTTCGATCCGAAATTCAAGCTGGGAAGCGTTTGGCACGCACTGGTCAAGAGCAGCGGTCACGGGCAGTTGTACCATTTGCAGGCCGATGGGCCTCGCGATCCGGAACGCGGGCTTTGGTTTGATGGCCGTGCGCGTCTGATCGATCCCTATGCCCGAGCGCTGGCCGGAGATTTTCAGCCTGCGGACGACGGTGTGCTGCGGCCGCCGAAGTGTGTGGTGATCGACGATCATTTCGATTGGCGTGGTGACCGCTGCCTGAATCACCCGTTGGCCGACACCGTGATCTATGAGATGCACGTGAGCGGCTTTACCAAGAGCCCCACGAGCCAAGTGAAGTATCCCGGAACCTACCTGGGCGTCGTCGAAAAGATCCCCTACCTGAAGTCCCTGGGCGTGACCGCCGTCGAATTGATGCCGGTCCACGAGTTTCCGATCTTGGACATCTTCGGCGTGCCCCGTGAGCGTCCGAACTATTGGGGTTACGACCCCTTGGCCTTCTTTGCGCCTCATCGCGGCTATGCGGCCGGGAAAGAGCCCGGATCGCAGGTGACCGAGTTCAAGGAGATGGTGCGGGCGCTGCACGAGGAGGGCATCGAGGTCATCCTCGATCTGGTGTTCAACCATACGGCGGAGGGCAACGAACGTGGTCCCGTGTTCAGTTTCAAGGGTTTGGACAACCAGGTCTATTACATGACCGACCACGGCGGCCGCTATTACAAGAACTACACCGGCTGCGGCAACACGGTGAACTGCAACCATCCGACCGTCAAGGAGTTGATCATCGACTGCTTGCGGCACTGGGTGGTCAATTACCACGTCGACGGCTTCCGTTTCGATCTGGCGGCGGTGCTGCGGCGCCGTAACACGGGGGAGATCTTGTTCGACTTGTCCCTGGTAGACGAGATTGCCACGGATCCCTACCTGGCCGGCACCAAGCTGATCGCCGAAGCCTGGGATGCAGGCGGCGCCTTCCTCGTCGGCAACTTCGGCGGCAGACGCTGGGCGGAATGGAACGGCCATTTCCGCGACGACGTGCGCCGCTTCTGGCGGGGCGATCCGGGGCTGCTGGGCGCGCTGGCCACGCGGCTGGCCGGGTCCAGCGACTTGTACGAACGCAACGGCCGCTCGCCGTGCTGCAGCGTCAATTTTGTCACCTCGCACGATGGCTTTACCATGAACGACCTCGTCAGTTACTGCTACAAGCACAACGAGGCCAACGGCGAAGGCAACTGCGACGGGGACAATAACAACTGGTCCGACAACTACGGCCACGAGGGCCCCACGCACCGCGTCGAGGTGGAAGAATTCCGCATCCGCCAGATCAAGAACATGCTCGGCACGTTGCTGCTGGGCCACGGCGTGCCCATGCTGCTGATGGGTGACGAGTGCCGTCGCACGCAGCGAGGAAATAACAACGCCTACTGCCAGGACAATGAAATCTCCTGGTTCGATTGGCGGCTGGTGCGGAGCAACCGCGAGTTGGTGCGGTTCTGCCGGGCTTTGATCAAGTTCCGTCGCTCCCAGCCGACGTTGCGGCGGGAAAATTTTCTGACGGGCAAACCGCACGCCCATGACTCGCGTCCGGACGTCAGCTGGTTCGATAACCGCGGCCAGCCGGTGCACTGGGAAAGCGGATCTGCTGCGTTGACCTGCCTGCTGACGCGTCCGCCGGCGGACCGGGATCCGGCAGGCCAGGGCCGCGACATCCTGCTGATGCTGAATGCCTCCCACGGGCCTCAGGAGTTCCTCTTTCCTTCGGTCGCCAGGCTGTCGGGCCAGTGGCGGTTGTTCATCAACACCGCCTCGCACGCGCCCAACGATGTTTATCCGGGCCTGATCGGCCCCAGCCCGCCCAAGAGCGGCCGCCAGATTCTGCCCTCGCGCACCCTGGTTTGCTACGTGGCGGAACCGCCGCCGGCGGCGGCGCCTAGCGAGGCGGCAAAGACAGCAGAAAAATAAGGGAGACAATCAAGGTGGCTGACAGAAAGATGGGGTGACAGAAAAAGGATGGGATGGAAAACTAATTTCCTTCTTCCTCATTTTTCTGTCACCCCATGTTTCTGTCAGTTGTCTCATCATACACTGGAAGGGGTCAGCGGATTCGCAGGACACCTCGGCGCTGACTGGTAAACCGTTCCCGTGCATCCCATGCGTCCCATGCCTGCCACGCCGGTGTACATGGATAACCATGCCACGACGCGAGTCGATCCTCGCGTCCTGGAAGCGATGTTGCCGTACCTGACGGAAAAATACGGCAACGCCGGGAGCACGAGCCACGTATTCGGCTGGGAAGCCAAAGAAGCCGTGGACGGGGCCCGGGAAGCGATCGCGGCGGCGATCGGAGCGTCGCCTCGGGAAATCGTCTTCACCAGTGGAGCGACGGAAAGCAACAACCTGGCGATCCGGGGCGTGTGCGAGCGGTCCCGGCGGCGCGGCAACCACTTGGTGAGCGTCGTTACGGAACATCGGGCCGTGTTGGATCCGCTGGCCAGACTGGCGCGCGGCGGGTTTGCGGTCACGCACCTGCCGGTCAGACCCCACGGCGCGGCCGACGCGGGCACGATCGACGTGAATCAATTGTCCGAGGCGATCCGCGACGACACGGTCTTGGTCTCCGTCATGCTGGCCAACAACGAAATCGGCGTGCTTCAACCGCTGGCGGAGATTGGACGCATCTGCAAGCAGCGGGGGGTGCTGCTGCACACGGACGCGACCCAAGCCGTGGGCAAGATCCCCGTGGACGTCGACCAACTGCAGGTCGACCTGCTGAGCTTGACGGCGCACAAGATTTACGGCCCCAAGGGCATCGGCGCGTTGTACGTCCGGCGGCGGGACCCTCAGGTGCGTCTGGAACCGCAAATCGACGGCGGCCGCCAGGAAGCGGGACGCCGCAGCGGGACCCTGAACGTGCCCGGCATCGTCGGTTTCGCGGCGGCCCTGCAGCGGTGCCTGGCGGAGATGCCGGCCGAGTCGGAGCGGTTGCGGCGGCTGCGGGACCGGCTCTTCGGCGGACTCTGCGGTCGCGTGGCGAACGTGGCGCTGAACGGGCCCGCGCTGGAGCGGGCGGAGTTGCGTTTGAGCGGCAACTTGAACTGCAGCTTTGCCGGCGTCGATGGCGAAGCTCTGATGCTGAGCATGCAGGGCCTGGCCGTGTCCAGCGGCAGCGCGTGTACGTCCGCCGAGCCGGCGCCCAGTCACGTGCTGCGGGCGCTGGGCCTGAGCGACGATCTGTCGCGGGCAAGTCTCCGCTTCGGCCTGGGTCGGTTCAACACGGACGAGGAGGTCGATTTCGCCATCGACACCGTTGCCGTGTCGGTCCAGCGACTGAGAGAACTCCGCAGCGAGGTCTACGCATCATCGTAGGCCGCTCGCTCCGCGAGCGGATACCTGCTCGCGGAGCGGGCAGTCTACGGTGCGTCGCAACCGGGTCCGTCTGCGGAACCAGCGTCGCCGCGCACGAGGTAAACCAGCGCGATGAAATCGTACAGGCCGTGGGCCAGCGCCGGCGCGAGCAGACTGCCGCTGAGCACCAGCAGCAGGCCGAGATAGAGGCCGATCAGGGCGGCCAGGACGACATAGGTAGTGGACAGCGGGTGAAAGCAGCCGAACACGCAGGACGCGGCCAGCAGGGCGATCCAGGCGCCCCAGGGCGGCGCAAGCCACTGGGCCAAACCCTGCTGCAGCAGACCGCGAAACAACATCTCTTCGCCGATCCCCGCCGCCGCCGCAATCAACGCCAGGTCCAGCAGATTGCAGTCTCGAAACAGCGGCACCACCAGCCGTTCGACGTCGCGTTTCAGTTCTCCCAGGGGCCCCCAGGGGAAGCGATCGATCAGCCAGAAGCTGATCAGCATGGGGCCCGTGGCGGCCAGTCCCCACAGCAGCGCGGGCCACTGGTCGCGCCACACGATTTCGTCGAACTCGACTCCCGGAACAGGCCAGATGCCGGCCAGCCAACCCAGCAGTAAGGCGGCCAGGCCCAGCCCGCCTTCGAAAGCGACCGCCAGCGCCGTGATCTTCCTGGTTCTACCGGACTCGCCGTCCATCTCTTCCGCTGCGCTCACTTGAGTTGCCGGAACCGTTTCAGGTCTTGCTGGCGCGCCACAACAATCATCAACTGATCCGCGCCGAACTGGTAATCGGCATCGGGAAACAACTCCAACTTCCCCGTCAATGCGTCTTTCACGCCGATTACCCACAAGTTATACAGCCGGCGCAGGTCCGTTTGCCTGAGCGTCCTCCCGATCATCGAGTCCGGAATGGCGATCTCCACGAAGCTGTATTCCGGATCGATGGGCATGAAGTCCAGGACGTTTGGCCAAGCCATCCGATCGGCCAGTGATACGGCGATTTCGGCCTCCGGAAACACCACCCGTTCGACCCCCATCGCTTCCAGAATTTTGGCGTGGTCGCGGCTCAGGCCCTTGACGATGATCCGTTTGGCGCCCAGTTCCCGGCAGTGCAGCGTGGCCAGCACGGACGGCGTGATGTTCTGGTTCTCGCCCAGGCTGACGAACACCGCGTCGCAGACGTCCACAGACAGCTCGGCGAGCGTGTCGCGGCTGGTCACGTCGCCGACGACCGCTTCATAGAGCGCGTCCTTCACGTTTTCCACCCGGTCACGGTTCGCATCCACGCCCGTCACGCGGCAACCGTTCTTGTGCAGCTGCTCGGCCAACGCGGAGCCGAAGGTGCCCAAACCCAACACGACAAAGAATTTCTTCTGCGGCATCCGACTATCCAATCAAGGGTTCTTCCTGGGCGTATTCTATCGCCTGCTTGCGCTGACCGCGAGACAGGGCGATAAAGGCCGTGATGGGACCCAGACGGCCGATGAACATCAGCAGAACAAGCACGATCTTGCCGCCGGTGCTCAGATGGGGCGTGATCCCCGTACTAAGCCCCACCGTCCCCAGCGCGGACACGACCTCGAACACCTTGTCCATGAAATCGCCGGCCGATGCCGCAAACGGCCGATTCGTCGGTTCGATGGCCAGCAGCACGGTCAGCATGATGACGGCCACGGCGGAGAAGCCCGCGGCGGCGGCGATCGCCCGATGCACCGCGGCTTCCGGGATCGTCCGCCGGCCGACGTTGATCTGGCTCCAGCCGCGAAAACTGTTCCACACTCGCAGGACCAAGACCGTGAACGTCGAGACCTTGAACCCGCCGCCCGTCGAACACGGTCCGGTGCCGACGGCCATCAGCATGATCGTCAGGAACAGCGTGGCGCTCGTCAATTCGCCCACGTTGATGGTGTTGAAGCCCGCAGTCCGGCAGGTGGTCGAATGGAAAAGGGCCACCAGCCAGCGACGCGGCAACGGCATCCCGCGCAGCACTCCGTCTCCCTCCAGCAGCACGAACGTCACGGCGCCGAACGCCAGCAAGAACGCCGTGCCGACCACCATCAACTTGCTGTGCAGCAACAACCCCTCCCAGCGGTCTCGCCAGGGTTTGTGCCGATGGCGGCCCAAGTCGATCATCACGGGATAGCCGATGCCTCCTGTGACGATCAGACCGATGACGGTCAAATTGACGATCCAGTCGCCCTGGTAACGGACAAGGTTGTCGTCGTGGAGCCCGAATCCGGCGTTGCAGAAGGCAGCGACGGAATGAAAAACGGCGTGCCACAGCGCGATGTGCGGTGGGTAGTCAAAGAGGAACCGCACGAAAAGTGCGAGGGCGCCGGCGCCCTCGAAGACCAACGTCAAACGCAGCACGCGGCCGAGGACCCAGCGGACATTGGCGTTCTCGGCGGCTCCCAGGGTCTCGCTAATGACAGCCCGCTGCCGCAGGCTTTGGCGGCCTCCCAGTTGCAGGGTGATGTACGTCGTCACCGTCATGATTCCGACCCCGCCCACCTGGATCAGGGCCAGGATGACCAGTTGGCCGAGCCACGAGAAATCGTTGCCCGTCGAGCGGACCGTCAGGCCCGTGACGCACACGGCGCTGGTGGCGGTGAACGCCGCGTCCAGCGCCGTGATGGGACGCTGCTCGTCTGTGTACGACAGAGGCTGCGTGAGCAACACGGCACCGATGGCGATTGTCGCGGCATACCAGATGACCGAAACCCGCGCCGGGTGCTGCTTGATGGTACCGATGAATTTGGCCATATATTCCGACAGAAATCGGATTCCGCTATTTCCTGGACTGCGATCCCGTGCCCCGGCCGATGCGCTCGATGGCCTCAGCCACGGCCCTTCGGTGGCCGTAGATCGGCGTCGGATCCGTCGTGAACTCGGTCATCTCGGCCGTGATCGCATCCGGAACGGTCAGCAAGTCTTCCCAGCGGCGGACTTCTTCGGCCCCCCACTGCGAACGGTGCCGTTGAATCAACTCGCGGAGTAAGGACAGATACTCGTAATCCTCGACGCCCTCGCGCAACATCTCCCAGCGGATGCTGGAGACCGGCGGGGCGATCACGGGCTCGTCGCCGGAGCGGCCCGGAACGGCGGCCGCCAGCGGCGGGTAGATGAACCGGCCGTCGCCGTTGCCCCAGTAGCGTTTGACACCGCGGGGCGTCGAGTAGCCGCTGACGTAGCCCATCGGATCTTCGTACGGGTTCTGCGGCGAGTCGGGATACGCGGCCTCGGAAGTCCAGTAGTTCGTCTGCCAGACCAGCGTCCCGACGATCTTCCGCTGCCAGGTCTGCCAATGCCAGACCCGCAGTTCCGTGGCCGGGTGGTCGATGAACAGCGTGCAGTACGGCGCCTTGGGCCCCGTACACACGTACCACCAAAACTCCTCGCCGTGCGCGCGGCGTTTCTCCGCCGCCGCGTGATCGTAATTGAAACTGATCGGACACCAAATATCGACCAAGCCGGCCAGCACGTTCTCGCCCGGCTCTTCGGTCAACATCCGCCGCAGGCCCGGCGCGGACTGTTTCAGCCGCCGCATGCCCTGGGCGACGAAGTCGTAGTCCCGCGGTTCGGGCTCGTCGAACCAGTACACGTAGGCCATGTCCAGCCAACCTCGCTCGCGGAAGTGGTTCTCCAACTGCCGCACGTAACAGGAGAACATCGCCTGGTACTGCGGCGTCTCCTCGCCGAACTCGCCGATCCGCGGCGGATGACGCTCGTGAAACGTACCGCCGCCCATGCCTTCGATGTGTACGTCGAAGTTGTTGAAATGGTACTTGTCGACCGCCTCCGACATGGCGCGGTCGAACGCAGTGAAATCGACCTCGGCCCTCGGCGGGTCCTCCTGCGGCAGGAACTTGACACCAATCCGGTCCAGCGGCGTGGGGTCGTACGGGCTGATGCGGTGCTCGGCGAACGACTGGTGGTACAAATCCAGCACGCGGCGCTTGTCGGCCTCCGTCTTCAGCCCGTGGTAGCGGAAGATGTTGCCCACCGACAGGCCGAACGCCGTCTGCAAATGGTTGCGATTGGGCAGCGCGAAGTTCCAGACGTGCAGCTCCAGCGGAATCCGGGCCGAAAAGCCTTCCGCCTGCAGCGAGATCTGCCCGCGATAATCTCCAGGGCGCGTGCCGGACGGAACGTGTACCAGCACCCACAGCGGTTGATTCTCGCCGGCGGTGACGTCCAGCGGCGCGTCCAACGGCGGCAGGGCGTCGGGCCACCAATCCCGGACGCCCGTGGCGTCCGTCGGCTGCTGGACGAAGTGGTAGTAGACGTAGAGTATCCGCACCCGATCCGCCGCCAGCACGGCGCCGTCGGGTCCGCGCAGTTCGGATGCGGTCGCCGTCAAGCCGCGCAGGGCTTTGGCCGGACGCACGACGATTTGCACGGCTTCAAAGTCATTTCCGGCCGCCTCCAAATGAACCACGTCTCCCGTGGCCTCGGGCACAGGCCGCACCCGCGGAATTTTGCGCGTCGCGTCGCACCACCACACGGCCGCATCGCCCGTCACGCCGCCGATCCGTTGACCGTAGTCGCTGCGGTAGAAGTCGGGCACGCGGATCGTGAGACGGCCTTCCACCAGGGCGACGGCGCCTTCGAGAATCCGGAACGCGACGTCGTGAGCGCCCGCGTGCCGCGCCGACAACGCCGCCTGCACCTGGCAGCTTTGCTGCGGCGCGACGGCCGCCGCAGGTTCGCCGGCCGCCGCATCGTCTGCCAGGGCCAAGCGGAGGCTTCTCTCTCGATTTCCGGCATTCTTGACGCTCACCCGCAGCCGGTCCCGGCCCGAGGCCGGATCCCGCTGTAACTGCATCGACTCGATCGCCACATCGTCGCCGGAGGTTTTGACCACAGCCCAAATCGTCTCGCCCGTCAGGTCGGGCACGGTGCCGCTCAAGCGGCCGGCAAACTGCACCCCATTCACCTGAAGGTTGACGGGCCCCTCGCCGCTGCGGAGCCGCAACAGCAACCGGGACGCCGGCAACCACTCCGCCGGCGCTTCGGCCGCTGCCGCACCGACGCTGCCCTGCGCCGCCAGCGGCAGCCACGTTTGCCCGTCGCGACTGATCTCGACCACACAGCGTCCCGACGTGTGGTAGTTGACGTTGATTTCCACCCGTGCCGTCAGGAAATCGTGCCGCGGCACCCCGAACTCATAGACGACTTCGCTGCCGGCCCCAAACAGCCAGCGGTCCGAGTTGAACCAGGCCGACGCGCTGCGGAGCGTGCGGTGGTAATTGCTGCCCTCGTGGGCGAACGATCCGGCAAACGTGTACTGCCCGTCGCGGATCGTTTCGCCTTCGCCAAGCACCACATCCCTGCCGGCGCGATGTACGGGCACCGCGGGACTGATCCGCACCTGATCAAACTGGATCGATCCGATGGCGTGCCACTGTCCCAGCCGCAAAAAGGCGCCGTCGCACCGGTCCGGCACGCGGAACGCATGGCCCACCCACTGCCAGTCGGACGAGAGCCCGGTATGGTCCCGATTGGCGAAATTCGGGCCGGTGATCGCCATGCCGCTGCCGCTGGCGCGGCGGAGGCGAGTCTCGAAGCGATAGGTCCGCCCCGGCTGGAAGGAACAGCCGTCGCATCGCCAGTAGCTCGAATCGTCGCCGTTGCCCGTGACCTCCAGCCACTGCCGATCCACCCAGCGCCCCGCGCCGTCCAAATGCCAATTCGCGGGCGCCGCCTCGCCTTGGTCGAATTCCGCATTCGGAACCGCCGGCAACTCCGCAGCGAATGTCCCGCCACCGATTGCGGCAGGGCTACCCAGGATCAGTAGGATGCACGTCAAAACGACCTGAGGGGATGAAATCCAGGATAAACGCAGGTACATAGGTGCGGGTGGGTGCGAGTTCATGGTTCTGTTCCAACAGACTGCGAGGTGGGGCGGAAATCGTTTGCCAACCCGATATTGTTGCAGGAACTGCCCAGGTTTCAAGGTCGTACCTCCGTGTCCAGACCTGCGGGGCTGTTTTCTCAAGTCCAGCCGCGGTTTCTCAGCATCCCGGCTCGTCGCACAACCAACAGGCAGGTACGATGTCCTGGTCCGCAGAGATGCGGTTTCGTTCCAGAAGCCTTCATCTGGGAGACACACGCCATGCTCGCACGTTTCGCAAGAAGATCGCCGTTGTCATGCTTCGGTTCCGCACTGCTGATCGCCACGTGGTGCCAAGCCGCCGGCACATTGGCCGCCGAACAAGCTCCGGCTCAGACTGCCAAACCAGTCCTCCTCCTCACCGGAGAAGACTACCCTGGCCACAAGTGGAAGGAGACGACCCCGGTGCTGCGGTCTCAGTTGGAGAAGGACACGCGCCTGCAAATCCAAGTGGTCGAGGACTTGAAATTCCTGCGTTCGCCGGACCTGCACAAGTTCGCGGCGATCGTCATGCACTTCAAGAACTACGATCCGGCGGTGCCGGGACCGGAGGGGCAAGAGAACCTCGCCCGGTTCGTGCGCGAGGGCGGCGGCGCCGTGTTGGTCCACTTCGCCTGCGGCGCGTTTCAGGAATGGCCGGAGTTCGTCAACATCGCCGGGCGCGTCTGGGACCCAAAGCTCCGCGGCCACGATCCCTATGGCGTGTTCCGCGTGGACATCATCGAGTCGAACCATCCGATCACTCGCGGCTTGGCGTCCTTCGAGGTTCCCGACGAGATGTACACGTGCCTGACAGGAGAGACCCCCGTCACGGTGTTGGCCACCGCAGTCTCCAAAGTCGACCAGAAAACCTATCCGATGGCATTCACTCTCACATACGGCAAAGGCCGCATCTTTCACAGTCCGCTCGGCCACGATGTGAAAGCGCTCGGTACATCGGCCGTCGGCAAACTGTTTCGCCGAGCCACAGCCTGGGCCGCCGGGCTGCAGCCGATGGAGGTTGGCGGCAAATAGGTTCATTCCCGTCAAACTGGGAAAACTGGGTAGCATTCTCCTGAGGTATCAAAGAATCTTTAGCCTCCGGTGACGCCGGTCGATGAAGAAAACCGGGTCTTTTCACATGGGGGGGATATTCCATGAAAACCAGTTTGAGAATCTGTATGGTTGTGGGCTCGATGTCGATCCTGCTCGTGGCGGGGTCGGCAGTCCAGGCCCAGTCGTTATCTCGGGGACCTGTCGTGATGCCTGCTCAAGCGCCGGCGAGCCTGCCCGGCTACGGCGTGCCTGTCGGCGTCGCCCCCGTCGCGATCAATGCGTACGGCCAGCCGGTGCCGGTCTATGGCCAGTTGGTCTCCGTTCCGCCAACCAACACGGCTGGAATGACGCGCTTGCCGAACGGGCAGACGAAACCGGCCTTCCGCGTGACGGTGGTTGCCGACGAGACGCAGGCGGCGCCGAAACAGGAGCCGCCGAAAGAGGAACCGCAGGCGGAGCAACCGGACGACGTCATGTTGTCTGGGATCGACAAGAAGCTCGGTGGCAAGTCCGGCGTTTGCAGCCAGAAGAGTTGCGGCCACGCTGGCGATTGCTGTTGTTTCCCGTACGCCTTTCGCGTGTACGGCGAGTACCTGTACCTGAGAGCGCGCGATTCCGAGGTGTGCTATGCGGTCGAGACGAACTCGAATCTCGCCACGCCGGGTGGGCAAACGTCGCCGAGCGTTCCCATACAGACTTCGCCTATCGCGGTGCTGGATCAGGATTTCTCGTCAGGTTTCCGCGCGGGTTTCGGTGTCTGTCTGGACGAGTGCAGCGAAATTGGGGCCAGCTATACGTGGTTCGACACGTCCACGGTAGATTCCATCACCCGCGATATGGGCTATCCGATTCGGCAGATTAGCGCGATGGTCCTGCATCCCGCCGCGGCCAACGCCGTCACGGGGACCGTCGAGGCGGCTGGGCGGCACGACATCGAGTTCAATTTGATCGATATCGAGTACCGCAGCTTCCTGGTGCAGGGTTGCGCGTCGCATCTGGACTATGTCCTGGGCGTGCGCTGGGGCAACCTGGAACAGAGTTTCGCGGCTCGTTACACGGACGATCTGGGCCAGCCGGAAAACGCCTATGAAGCGGCGACGGACATTGATTTCGACGGTGCCGGCGTACGGCTTGGCTTGGAAGGCGAACGCTACTACTGCCGCGTTCCGGTGAAGTTGTACATGAAGGGCTTCGCCAGCTTGATGGCCGGCGAATTCGATGCGACCTACCAGCAGACCGTTCAGAACAACAGCAACTTCGGTGTGGACACAGGCTGGAAAGCCGGCCGGATTGTCCCCACGTTCGACCTGGAACTCGGCGGCGGCATCTACCTGCCGGGCGGGAAGGTGCAAGCCACGGTCGGCTACGTGTTCAGCGCTTGGACCAACGTCGTCAAGACGGAGGACTGGATCCACGCAGTTCAGACCAACGACTTCCGGGACATGGGCGATACGATCACCTTCGACGGGATCGTGGCCCGCGTGGAAGGCCGGTTCTAAACGGCGGGATGGTCGGCTTGGGGAAGAGCCCCCCGAGTTTCTAACCCGCTTGGATATTCTCCCGGAAAGCCGGCAGGTGCGCGCCTGCCGGCTTCCTGGCTTTCTTGCCCGTGCCGCTAGTAGCGGAACACGGCCGCGACCGGCTGCGCGGGGACCTGATCTGCCGCGACGGCATACACCTCGCCGCGGTGCAGCAGCGTCTGCACGGCGGCGAGATCCAGGAGGTCGTCGTCGCCACGTTGGGGCGATGATTCACGCTCGATGACCTCACCGCTGGCCGGGTCAAAGACGCCCCAACGATGAGCCGCTCGATCGACAAACAGCGATTCCACCTGCCCCTGATGCGCCGCCGCTACGATTTTGCGGACATCGTCCGACGTCTTGCCCGTGCCTGCCAACTTCCGGTACTTGGCAGCGACCTCCTGCTGCGCGACCGCGACACGGGCCTTGATCAGCGGCCAGGTCCGGCTGTGCAATTCGTGCTCTGAGAGATGGTCGGGATTTCCGAGCAGTTCGTCTTTCGCGATGAAACCATAGCTGGAGACCTCGCGGTAAATCGGCAGCAAGTACTGGACTCCGGCCAGGATCATCGGAGTCCGCTGGTCCCGCAGCGTCTCGCGCAACGCAGCATCGATGGCGCGGAAGTATTGGGCCAGTTCGTCCTTGGCCGGCTCGCGCTCGCCGCCCAGGCTGTGCACGACGGCGGACGACTTTCCCGGCTGCCTGCGCGAGGCTGTGTGGGCCAACGACGGGCGTTCGCTGGAATCGTAGTTCAGGAATTGGGCCATGTCCTTCGGCAGCCCGTCGACCTTGACTTCTTGCATGCCGAACTGTCGGCCTTCGAGCAACCGCACACGATTCTGGCTGAGAGCCAGGACATAGTACTGGTCGTTCGTCCCGATCAACGGCAGAAGCGGCTTGATCTGAAAGCGGCGATTGACAATCGCCATCTCGTCCAGCGACAGCGGAACTCGGAACCGGTTCAAGAACCCCTCGTGGACAAACACGGCCAACCCAAGGCTGCGTTTCTCCCAGAAGCGGGAGTCGGCTGGCAGCTCGCGCACGGGCTCCAACAATTGCTTGGCATCGGGTGCGCGCAGGCCTTGGTCGATCAGGCCCCGTTCGGCCTGCGCCAGCAGATTCTTGAGCCGCAGCGCGTCTTGCTGCCCGTCGCGCCCAGCGGCGTGCGTCGGCATGAAGATCGAGACGCACGGTCCTGTCTGTATCGCTGTCAACTTCCTCAGATCACTGGTGCTGAAGGTGTCCATGGCTGACCTCCCTTTCCCTAAAACGTGAGAAAGAACGAGAAGCAGAAGGGAACAAGTGACAGAGAATGCGACGTCTGCCGGGCCCGGCGCACTCGGTGGCGGCGACCCTGTGCCCGCCCAAGGCCGGACGATCGAGATGAATTCGGACGTCGCTTCGTAGACGCATGATACTCGACTCTGAAGTCGAGGGGGGGTATGCACATTCGCACACCCGCGCCCAACCTGTCTACCTTTAGATTAGACACAAACCTCGTTTGGGAATAGTTGCCTATGGCCGGAAAAGCGGAGTTTGCCCCGCTCGGCCCAGGTTTGCCGTGAGAAATCAGGAACGGTACGGGGTTTGCAAACAGCTAACTCTTTGTCGAGCCACGGGCCCGCACATCGAGCGGCCTTCCGCGGCTTGGCGACCAGTTCGGCGGACTACTTCTTGACGCCGCTTGGCAAAGTCGCCGTCGACAAGGATGCGGTCAGACGCCTGGCGGCATCGCCTCTGGTCGAAATCTGGGACGCGCCGCACGCTCGCGAGCACTGCTTGGAAGTGCAACTGCCTTTTCTGCAGGTGCTGTTGGACGAATTCAAGTGGTCGGTTATGGAGCCTACGTTTTTGCCTGACGCGGTCTGCGGCCGCTTCAGATGACGATGATATCTTGCCCGATTTGCCGGCTTCCACCACGTGCGGCACAGGCGCCGTCCGCCAGCTTGCCCATTCGGCAGGCTCCTGCCTATAATCTCCACTTGCGTTTTCCTTACCCCTCGTCACCGGACGAGATGTGTTTTGGGCCTTCGGAGCAGTCAAGGAGTACCATCGTGGCATCGGGCAAGTACCTGTTCACTAGCGAATCGGTCAGCATGGGGCATCCAGACAAACTCGCCGATCAGATTTCGGACGGCGTTCTCGACGCGTTGTTTGAGCAGGATCCCTACAGCCGGGTGGCCTGCGAGACGATGGTCACCACGGGAGTGGCCATCGTGGCCGGGGAGATCACCAGCAAGGCCGTTGTGGAATACACCAAGGTGGTCCGCGACGTAATCCGGACCGTGGGCTACACGGACGACCACATGGGGATTTGTGCCGACACCTGCTCCGTGCTGCTGGCGTTGGACAGGCAGAGTCCCGACATCGCCATGGGCGTCGACGAGGATGCGGCGAAAGGCAAGGAGATTGGGGCGGGCGACCAGGGTTTGATGTTTGGTTACGCCTGCGACGATACGCCGGAATTGATGCCGATGCCGATCGCGCTGGCCCATCGTATCCTGAATCGTTTGACGCAGGCCCGGTTCAACTCGGAGGCCGGCTGGCTGCGGCCGGACAGCAAGAGCCAGGTGACCATCGAGTATCAAGGCGACAAGCCGGTCCGCGTGGACACGGTCGTGGTCTCGACGCAGCACAGTCCCGATGTCTCGAACCAGGAAATCTACGAGTTCGTCGTGGAGCAGGTCGTGAAGCCCTCGTTGCCGGCCGAGTTGGTCCGGGGCGATGTCAAGTACCACATTAACCCCACCGGACGATTCGTGGTCGGCGGTCCGCACGGCGACTGCGGGCTGACGGGCCGCAAGATCATCGTGGACACCTACGGGGGTTGGGGGCGGCACGGCGGAGGAGCCTTCAGCGGCAAGGATCCGACGAAAGTGGACCGCAGCGCGGCCTACATGGCCCGGCACATCGCGAAGAACGTGGTGGCCGCCGGCTTGGCCCGGCGTTGCGAATTGCAGATCGCCTATGCCATCGGCGTGTCCGAACCGGTCAGCGTCCACATCGACACGCAGGGCACCGGGAGGATCGACGACGAAGCGATCTGTGGTCTGGTCCGTCGGATGTTCCCGCTGACGCCCGGCAGCATCATCAAGTACCTGGATTTGCGGCGACCGATTTTCCGCATGACGGCGGCGGGCGGACACTTCGGCCGCAGCGAGCCGGAGTTCACGTGGGAAAGCACCCATCGCGCTGCCGAACTGACGGCCGCCGCAGGGTAGGGACGACGCGCGCGGCATCGGCCATAGTCCTATGTCCACCATCGCAACGACAGCCTCCGCTGCAGCCGAGTACCAGCCGAGCCAACGGGCGAGGTGGGCGGGCGGGCAGCCCATCAGCCCGCTGATGGCCTATGCGCTGCAGAACCCCGACCTGATTTCGTTGGCCGTGGGGTTTGTGGATCAGGACACGCTGCCGGCGTCCGCCGCCAGCGAGGCCTGGTGTGCCCTGTCTCGCGATCCGCGGGCCGCCGGCGCGGCGTTGCAGTACGGGACGACGCCCGGCCATCCGTCGCTGCGCGAGCGGTTACTAGAGCGGACGCGGCAGGCCGATCCGCAAGGCCCTCCCATCTCGCTCGATCAGATGGTCGTCACGGCGGGCAGCAATCAGCTGCTGCACCTGGTCAGCGAGAGCCTGCTCGACGCCGGCGACATCGTTCTCTGTGCAGCCCCCACGTATTTCGTCTACCTGGGACTGCTGGCGGGCCTGGGCGCTCGTGCTGTCGGCGTCGCCAGCGACGCTGCGGGACTGGTCCCCGCCGCCTTGGAAGAGACGCTCGCCCAATGTCGGCGGCAAGGCGAATTGTCGCGGGTCAAAGCCATCTACCTGGTTCCGTATTTCGACAATCCAGGCGGCACGACCATGCCCGCCGAGCGGCGTGCTGCGGTGGTGGAAATGGCCAAGCGCTGGTCGATACACGGCCGCATCCACGTGATTTCCGACGAAGCTTACCGCGAACTGCGCTACGCCGGTGAGGACATCCCCAGTCCGCGAGTCTGGGACGAAGAGGGCGATACGGTCATCGTGGCGGGCACTTTCTCCAAGTCGTTTTCTCCGGGCCTGCGCGTCGGCTGGGGCATCCTCCCGCGACACCTGATCGGCCCGGTGACCGAGCAGAAAGGCAATGTCGATTTCGGCTCACCCAATCTCAACCAGCACTTGATGACCCACGTGCTGGAATTGGGCTTGCTGGAACCGCACTTGGCAAGGATCCGATCGAGCTATCACCAAAAACTGACGGCCATGCTGGCGGCTGCCGACGCACATCTGGCGCGAGTGCCGGGTGTGGAATGGGTCCGGCCCCAAGGCGGACTGTACGTCTGGGTCCGATTGCCCCGCGGCATGGACGCCGGCATGCAGGGGCCGCTGTTCGACGCCGCCGGACGGGAAGGCGTGTTGTACGTGCCGGGAGAGTACTGTTACCCGGCCGCCGGCGAGCCGGTGCAGGGAAACTCGCTGCGGCTGAGTTTCGGCGTTCAGTCTTGTGCAAAAATCCACGAAGGCGTAGAAAAGCTGGCGCGCGCCGTGATCGCAACTTTGGCCCGCTAGCTCGGGTCATTCATCAGCGGCGGGGCGCTAGCCGCGGGTTTTCGCCGTTGCCGGGCGAACCGGACGCTGGCGCATTTCCGCTCACTTGCTAGCACGCGCGAGAAATGGAGTTCTCATGCGGATCATCGATCGCTACATGCTGCGGATGTACCTGCGAACGCTGATCGTTTGCTTCTTGAGCCTCGCCGGCCTGTATATCGTGATCGACGCGTTCACGCATTTGGACGAACTGCTGGAACTTGCCGCTCAACGCAGCAGCCCCCTGGGACTCCTGTGCGAGTACTACGGCGCCCGCGTTTTGACCTTCTTTGATCGGACGAGTGCCCTGATGACGCTGGTGGCGGCCACGTTCGTCGCTACGTCGTTGCAGCGTTCCAACGAATTGTCGGCGTTGATAGGTGCGGGCATCCCCAAAGCTCGAGTCGTAGCCGCGCTGATCGGCGGCGCGCTCGCGATCAGTTTGCTGGCGGCGGTGAACCGCGAAGTGTTCATCCCACCGTTTCGCGATCGCTTGATGCGCGATCTGCGAGACTGGGACGGCCGCGCGGAAAAACGGTTCGATCCCCGCTACGACAACCGCACCGACATTCTGATCAACGGGCACCACACGCTGGCCGCCGAGCAATGCATCGTGCAGCCGACCTTTCGCAGGCAGCCCGACATGGGCCAGTTCGGCACTCAATTGGCGGCGGAGAAGGCCTATTACCGCCCCGCCGCAAAAGGTCGGCCGGGAGGATACTGGCTGGCCGGCGTCCAGACGCCGAAGAACCTGCGGGAAGTGGCGTCCTTCAGCCTGGACGGGAACCCGGTCGTGTTGAGTCCGCGGGACACCCCGTGGCTGAAGGACGATCAGTGCTTTGTGGTCAGTGACGTGTCCTTCGCGCAATTGGTGGCGGGAAATGCCTGGCGGCAATTCTCGTCGACTCCCGAATTGATTGCCGGACTGTACAACCCCAGCTTGGATCTTGCATCCGACGTGCGAGTCCTGGTCCATGCCCGCATTGTCCAGCCGATTCTGGACATGACGCTGTTGCTGCTGGGGCTGCCCATCGTACTCTCCCGTCAGAATCGGAGTATCTTCGTCGCCGCCGGGATTTGTGTGTTGCTGGTCGCGGTGTTTGTGCTTGTCATTCTGGCCAGCCAAGCGGCCGGCAACAGCTGCCTGATCGGTCCCGCTCTGGCCGCCTGGTGCCCGCTGATGATCTTCGTTCCCATCGCCAGGTTGACCGTCGAGACGCTGTGGCAGTAATGCTATCGCCGCTGGCGGGAACGAAATCGGGCTTGCTGTGGTGGCCGCAAATCGCTACAAGCGGCGTGAGGAGAAAGCCAATGTTCGAGTCACGATGGGTTTGGTGTCTGGCGTTCGCGGTGGGCATCCTCTGCCTGGCGACGGCTGCGACGCACACGGCGGCGCAGCAACCCTCGAACCCGGCCACGGCCGGCGCGCAAATCGCCGGCTTGCAGGATCAACTGGAAAAGGGCCTCAAGGCGAGGTTGCCTCGCGAGTTCGATTTCATCGAACGCGTCGTGGCGATGGTCAAAGCCAAGCAGCTCCCCTACGACCTGGTTCAGAGCACCTTCATGTGGGCTCGGGTGAAACGGCCTTACCCCTTCCCGTACTTCGAGACCGGCCTCCGCACGCGGGCCGCCAGGCAGGGCATCAAAATCTAGCCTCGGACCTCTGAATCGCCAACGGGTTTCTCACCCGCCTGCCGTCCCGGTTCCTGCTCGCACGCGTCCTCGGAGGGAACACGGTCAGATGACGCGCGAGTGAGCGGCAGGGCGCTAGCCGCCGTTATTGCGGCCCATCGTGAACCGGTGGCCGGCCCATTCCGGACCGGTGGCCAGCGCCATTCCGCTTCCTTTTTTTTCGAAGGATGCTCAGCTCCGCTTGCAGCCCGTTGGATGCGGCCTCAGCACAGAGTAGAATCGGTGCGGAGGACCAAGCCATGTCGCACAGGCAAGATCGTTTCGGAACGTCGCATGCTTCGCGTCGTGAGTTTCTGAAGACCAGCGCCGCGGCGGCGCTGGCCTTGACGAGTCGCCCGTGGCCGGCGGCGGCCGGCGGCGCCGACCAGCCGGTTTCGGGCGCGACGGTCAGGCTCTCGGAGCATCTGTCTGTCTATCAGGGACCGATCAACGTGGGCCTAGTCCGCGATGGGGATCGGGCGCTGCTGATCGACTGCGGTGATGACCGCGTCGCCCAGGCACTGCCGGGCTTGGGCGTTAGCACGGTGGCCCAGATCGTGTTCACGCACCACCATCGCGATCAAGCGTGCGGGGCGCATCATTGGGCCGCCGCCGGGGCCAAGATGGGAGTGCCGGAAGGGGAGCGCGAACTGTTCGCCGACCCGGCCGCTTATTGGAACGACGACAAGCATCTCTGGCGCGTGTATGCCAGCTTCCGCCCGCACCATCTGACGCTCACCGAACCGCTGCGCGTGGACGAAACGTACGCGGAAGGGCATGAGTTTCGATTCGGCCCGGCGACGATTCGCGTCGCCGGCACGCCGGGCCACACGGAAGGCTCGGTCAGCTACCTGGTCGAAGTCGACGGCCGGCGCGTGGTGTTCTGCGGCGATTGTATCTACGACGCCGGCCGCGTGTGGGATGTGTCTAGCCTGCAGAAGGGTTTTTCCAAAGGCGGCCGGCAGATCGGCGGGTACCACGGCTTTATGGGCGACCGCTGGCGGCTGGTGGAGAGCCTCGCGCGGATCCGAGCCTTGCAGCCGCAAACGCTCGTTCCGTCGCACGGCAAACTCATGTCCGATCCGGCCCAGGCCATCGGCTTGCTGGCGGAACGGTTCGAATCGTGCTACGAGAACTACGTCGCGATCAGCGCGCTGCGGCATTATTTCCCGGAACTGTTCACCGACTACGCCGGACGTCCCGGCCAGATGCCGATCCGTCCGGGCATCGAACCGCCGGCCTGCCTGCGGCACTTCGGCACGACATGGATGTTGGTCTCCAACAGCGGTGCAGCCTTCGTCATGGATGTGGGCTCGAACAACATCGTCCAGCAATTGAAGAAGATGATCGAGCGGGGCGAGATCAAGAGCGTTGACGGGCTGTGGGTGACGCACTACCACTTCGACCACACCGATGGGATTCCGCTGTTCCAGAAGGAGTTCGACTGCCCGTGCATCACCGACCGCCGCTTGGCCGGCGTGCTCTCCAACCCGCGTGCCTGGCGGTTGCCGTGCTTGGCCCCGGAGACGGTGCAGGTCCACCGGCCGATGGAGGACGGCCAGTCGTGGGAGTGGCGCGAGTTCAAATTGACCTCATACTTCTATCCCGGCCAGACGCTGTACCATGCCGCCCTGCTGGTCGAGGGCGAGGGACTGCGGATGTTCTTTGTGGGCGACTCTCACACCATGTCGGGAATCGACGACTACTGCGCCCAGAACCGCAACTATCTGGGCCGCGGCGTGGGTCTTGAGTACTGCCTGTCGCTGATCGAAAAACTCCGGCCGACGCACATCTTCAACTGCCACGTCAACCCGGCGTTCACGTTTACGCCGGAGGAGATCCGCTTCATGCGGGAGACGCTGGACGAACGCGAAAAGAAGTTCGGTGCGCTGGTGCCCTGGGAGCACGCCAACTACGCTCTGGACGAATCCTGGGTGCGGTGTTTTCCGTATACGCAAGAAGCCAAGGCGGGCCAGAGCGTGGCGGTGGACGTGGTCGTCACCAACCACGCGCCGGCGGGGCAGTCAACCGCTTGCCGCGCCGTCCTGCCAAAGTCGTGGGGCGGCAAGGCCACGGATTGGAGTTCGGCCGAGGTGCCCGCCAAGGCGGAAAGGCCGTTGACGCTGACGGCCGCAATTCCCGCCGGCATCCCGGCCGGACGCTACGTCCTGCCCATCGACGTCAAGCACGGCCCGTGGGACCTACCGCAGTTCGCTGAAGCGATCGTGGACGTAACTTGAGCCTACAGGGATTTGTATCGTGGCGAATTTGGGGTAGCTTGGGGCAGGGGACAGGTGCGGAAGAGATTTGTGTGTACGAGGAGCCGCCGCCAAAGAAGTCCGGCTATTTCGGAAAAGACGCGAAAACTTTGCCGCGGGCGCAACCTTTGGTGGTTTCTCCGCCGTTGCTGTCCGCTGGCGGCGAGTTCTCGTGTTTCTGGGTCTTGATTCGACGCCGTGACGGCATGCCGAGTCGTATACTGTGAGCGAGAGAATTCCAAGTCGGGAGAAAACTCCATGCGTTGGATGCTGGCCGCGGTTTCGGGCGTGTTACTTCTGCTGCAACCTGCGTACTTTCACTTCTTGCGGGACTGCTCCGGTCCCAACTGCAGTCAAACGCACTGCTTGCCGAGTTCCTGCCAGGGAGCCCGCGGGGATCACCTTGAAGCGGCTTGCGTCGAAGATCGAATCCTCCAGGACAACTTGATCCGGCAAGGCGCCGCGCTGATCGAACGCGGGCGCACCGTCGGAACAGCGGTCCTGTGCCAACAGTTGGAGGTTGCCTCTTGCCAGCTGGATCTGCCTCCGCCCGGTCCGATGGTCAGCGATCCCGCCCGGCAATTCTTGGTCGCCAAGGACTCGGTGGTCGTCGTCGCGGGGTTGTACAAGTGCAATAAGTGCTCGCGCTGGCACGCCGACATGGCTTCGGGGTTCGTCATCGGCGCCGACGGCGCCGTCGTCACCAACTATCACGTCGTCGATTCCTCCACAGAGCGCGCCATGGTAGTCATGACCGCGGATTCGCACGTGTATCCGGTCCAGCGCGTGCTGGCCGCGAGCCGCGCCGACGACTTGGCCATTCTGAAAGTGGACGCCGAAGGTCTGCGGCCACTGGCCCTGGCGGGCAGTACGGCGGCGCCCGTCGGCTCGGCGGTCAGCATCATCAGCCACCCCGACGGCCGCTTCTATTGCTACACGGCGGGCATCGTGTCCCGGTACATGAAAACCGAATTGGGAGGCGAAGCGGTAGATGCCGTCGCGGTGACGGCCGAATACGCCCGCGGATCCAGCGGAGCCCCGGTGCTGAACGATCAGGGGCAAGTGGTCGCGGTGGTCAGCAGCACGGAATCGATCTACTACAGCGAAGACGGCCAACGGCAGCGCGACCTGCAAATGGTCTTCCGAACGTGCGTCCCCGCCGCCAGCCTGTTGAGAATGATCCGGCCGGCCGGCCAGTTGGCCGGCCGAGTGCCGTAGGGTCGTCCTTTCGGCAGAGGTGCGCGGTCCGAAAAATGATCACGGCGGGGGGGTAGCGAGTGGCGGGCGATGGTTGCCGCGGACGGAAGCACGACGGTTCGCGGAACAAAAATTAGGCCTCGATCGTAACATTGCGAAATGCCAGCAGCTAGCGTGGGGCGCGACCGAT
>CAZAQY010000040.1:0-44570 GCA_964486845.1 uncultured Pirellulaceae bacterium | reverse complement strand
TTGGCCTCTGTTTGTGAACAAGCGGCCAATGGTAGGCTGTCCTAAAGTGCAAATTTTGCGCATCGCGCCGCGATCATTGCGGACACGGTGCCCGCCGTGCGGGAGAGACTGCAGGGGCTGGCGTCCGAACCCTTGCCTCTGGGCGTGCGACGCGGCGTTGTCGAGCACAGCAACGAGCCGCGTGTGGCGTTCTTGTTCACGGGGCAGGGGGCGCAGTACGCCGGCATGGGACGCGACTTGTACGAGACGCAACCCACATTCCGCGACGTCATGGACCGCTGCGCCGCCTGCCTGGACGGCCTCCTGGATCGGCCTTTGCTGTCGCTGTTGGACCCGCAGACGGGCTCCGCGGTGGATCAAACAGGTTATACACAGCCAGTGATGTTCGCCCTGGAGTACGCCCTGGCCACCTTATGGCGCAGTTGGGGCGTGGAGCCGGCGGCCGTGATGGGGCACAGCGTCGGCGAGTTCCCTGCCGCCTGCATTGCCGGCGTGTACGAGTTGGAGGACGGCCTGCGCTTGATCGCCGAGCGGGCGCGACTGATGCAATCACTTCCGCCGGGCGGACTGATGGCAGCCGTGTTCACGGCTCCGGAACATGTAACACGAGTCCTGGACGACTCGGCCTCAGACGTCAGTATCGCCGCGTTCAACGGCCCCCAGAACGTGGTCGTTTCGGGGGCCGAGGCGGCGGTGCGTAGATTGCTCGCCACCTTCGAGGCCGAGGGAATCAACTCCAAGACGCTGGTCACGTCGCACGCCTTCCACTCGCAACTGCTGGATCCGATCCTGGAGCCGCTGGGGCAGTTTGCAGCCTGCCTAACCGCTCGGCCGCCCCAGATCAAGTTGGCCTCGAATTTGACGGGACAGCTGGCCGACGAAGCGACGTATGCCGATCCCGGCTACTGGGTCCGCCACGCGCGCCGGCCCGTTCAGTTCACGGCCGGCATGCAGACGCTGGCCGAATGCGGTTGTGACGTGTTCCTGGAAATTGGCCCCCATCCCGTTCTGGCCGGCATGGGACAGCGTATTCTGACCGGCAAGTCGTTGCGCTGGCTGTGTTCGCTACGTTCCGGGCGGGACGACTGGCAGACACTGTTGGAGAGCCTGGCGGAACTGTACGTGGCAGGCGTGCCGATCGACTGGACGGGATTCGACCGGGACTACCTGCGGCGGCGCACGACGCTGCCGACCTATCCATTTCAGAGAAAACGTTATTGGGCGAAGTCCGCCGAGCTGAGCCAGCAGGTCAGCGCGGCACCGAGCGCCGGCAGCGGGCGGTCGCTGCACCCGCTGCTGGGCCGCCGCGTCCCGGCCGCCGTCGCGGAACAGATCTTCGAATCCCAGTTGGCTGCCAATCGGCCGTCCATCTTGGCGGATCACAAGATCCAGGGCGTCGTGGTCATGCCGGGATCAGCGTATCTGGAAATGGCTCTGGCGGCCTCGGTCGCCGTTCACGGCCAGGCCTGGGACGTGTGCGAAGCCACCTTGGTCGAGCCGCTGCTGCTGGACAAGCGTCCGAAAACCGTCCAGACCATCTTGACGCCTCACGGCGACGAAGCGGCGGCGTTTCGGATCGTCAGCTTCGACGGAGAGAACGCCGACGAAGAGCTTCGCTTCAAGACGCACGCGGTCGGGCGGCTGGAGAAGCCCGCCGGAGCGGCCGCAGCGGCGATCGACGTGGAGGCTCAGCGGGCTCGTTTCACCGATCCGCCGTTGGGACGACGCGTGGCGCTCGAGGCCCTGCGCAAATCGGGCCTGGAGCCCGGCCCTTCGTTCTGCTGGGTCCCATTGCACTGGCTGCACGAACGCGATGCTCTGGGACAGGTGCGCGGCCCCCAGGCCAGCGATCACGCGGCCGGGTACCACGTCCATCCAGGACTGTTGGATTGTGCGTTCCAGTTGCTGGGTGCGGCACTGCCGGGCGCCGGCACCGGCATCGACGCCTACGTGCCGATGACGGTGGGCCGACTGCGGTGCTGCGACCGGGTCACCCAGCCGGCGTGGTATCTGGCGTCTTTGAACTCGCTGGAACGCGATTTCGCCACCGGCGACGTGGTCCTCATGGATGCGCAAGGCCGTGTCTTGATGGAGGTGCAAGGGCTGCGGCTCAGGCGTGTGCCTCGTGACTGGCTGGCACGCATGGTCGCCGAACCGCCGCAGGACTGGACCTACGAACTGGTTTGGCAGCGGCAGTCGGCCGAGATCGCTGCCACCGGCGGGGCGGCGATTGAGCCCGGCAGATGGCTCATTTTCGATTCCCAGGACGGTTTGGGCGCCGCGTTGGCACAGCGTCTGGAGTTAAAGGGCCAAACCTGCCGCGTCGTCGCTCCGGACGACGCGGCGTCGCGGCAGATGGCGGTCCGCGAGCATCTGGCAGACCGTTCGGCGCCGGCCCGCGGCATCGTCTACTTGAGCGCCCTGGATATTGACGGCCAAGCGGGAGGACGGATTCCTGATTTTGCCGCTGCTCGGAGTTACGGTTGGGGCGGCGTCCTGGACGTGGTGCATGCCGTCAGCGAAGCGCGCGCGGCACAGCCGCCGCGGCTTTGGCTGGTGACGCGCGGCGCACAGCCGGTCGGAGAGACCGAGCAGCCTCTGTTGCTGGCTCAAGCACCGCTTTGGGGACTGGGCCGCGTGATCGCCGCCGAACATCCGGAACTGGCTTGCACGCGCATTGATCTGGACCTTCAGCGTCACGAGGACGAAGCGGACCAACTGGCCGAGGAGATCTGGTTCGCTGACCGGGAAGACCAGATCGCGCTGCGCGGCGGGCAACGGTGGGCCGCGCGATTGCGGTCCGCTCATCACGGCGAGGCCGGCGAGTTGAAAGTACCGCGCGGCCAGCCTTACGTTCTGGAGATCGTCGCACGCGGGCAGTTGGATCAAGTCGAATTGCGTTCGGTGCCGCGGATGTCGCCTGGTCCCGGGCAAGTGGAAATCCAGGTGCGCGCCACGGGGCTGAATTTCCGGGACGTACTCAACGTCCTGGATCTCTACCCCGGCGATCCGGGGCCGCTGGGCGGCGAATGCGCGGGCGAGGTCGTCGCGGTCGGCGAGGGAGTCACGCACGTCAAGCCGGGCGACGAGGTGGTCGCGTTGGCCCCCGCAAGTTTCTCGCGCTATGCGATCACGCTGGCCGAGTTCGTGGTCCCCAAGCCGGCCTCGCTGAGCATGGAAGAGGCGGCCACGATCCCCATTGTCTTCCTCTCGGCCTATTTCGCCTTGTGCCGGCTGGGCCGGATGAAGGCAGGCGAGCGCGTATTGATCCATGCGGCCTCGGGCGGCATCGGACTGGCAGCCGTTCAGTTGGCGCGGCAGGCGGGCGCCGAGATCTTTGCCACAGCCGGCAGTCCGCGGAAACGAGAGTACCTGGAATCCCTGGGCATACAGCGCGTGATGAATTCGCGTTCTTTGGACTTTGCGGAGCAGATCCTGCAAGCGACGGGAGGCGAGGGAATCGATCTGGTGCTCAACTCGCTGACCGGAGAAACGATCGCCAGCAGTTTGTCCGTGCTTCGCCCCAACGGCCGCTTCTTGGAGTTGGGCAAGACGGACCTATGGGACCAATCGCGCGTGGACGCGTTTCGGCCGGGAGTCACTTTTCACGCGATCGCCTTGGACCGCATGATGGCGGAAGAGCCGGCGACCATCCGCGAGCTGTGGCAGGAGGTCATGCCGCAATTCGAGGACGGGCGGCTCGCCCCGCTGCCGTTGCGGAAATTTCCGATCCGGCGCGTGATCGAAGCACTGCGGCACATGGCGCGGGCAGAGCACATTGGCAAGGTGGTGATCGACGCGGACACGGAGGCTGAAACGGATCGCGCTCTCTGGCTGCGCGAAGACGGCAGCTATCTCGTGACCGGCGGCCTGGGCGGTTTGGGATTGAAATTGGCTGGTTGGCTGGCCCAGCACGGCGCGCGAAATCTGGTTCTGGTCGGACGCAGTGCCCCCGCGGAGAAAACCCTTGCCGAGCTGCAGGAAATGGAGCGAGCCGGGGTGCGCGTCGTGGTGCGCCGGTGCGACGTCTCTAGGCGCGACGACGTCGGCGAGCTGCTGGCTGCGATCGCCCGGGAACTGCCGCCGTTGCGAGGCATCTTCCACCTCGCCGGCGTCTTGGACGACGGAATGCTGCGGGAGCAAACACGGGAGCGGTTCGACCGCGTGATGGCGGCCAAGGTCTTGGGGGCCTGGAACCTGCACGAGCTGACAGCCGGCCTGGCGTTGGATCAGTTCGTGCTGTTTTCGTCCGCGGCCGCCCTGATGGGTTCGCCGGGGCAGGGAAACTACGCGGCCGCGAATGCGTTCCTGGATGCGTTGGCCCATCACCGGCGTGCGGAGCAACGGCCGGCCCTGAGTATCAACTGGGGCATGTGGGCCGACGTAGGCATGGCCGCCCGGCTGAGCGATGCGCACAGCAGCCGCTGGTCGGAAGCCGGAATCGGCTCGATCGAATTGAGCCGCGGGCTGCATACCCTGGAGGAGTTGCTGCAGGAGAATGCCGTTCAAGTGGGCGTGCTCCCCGTCAATTGGCCCAAGTTCTTCGAACGCATTCCGGCTGGCGCCGAACCGGCCTGGCTGAGCGACATGGCACGCTCGGCCCGAACGGCCGGGGCACGGCAGGCCGGTGGACCGCCCGTGCTGGCCGAGAAACTGAAGACCGTGACCGCCGGCGAGCGACTGGAGGTTGCGACAACGTTCCTGCGGCAGCAAGCGGCTCGAGTGTTGGCCATCGACGAAGCTCATCTGCCGGATCCGCGCCGGACCTTGAACGAATTGGGATTCGACTCGCTGACGGGAGTCGAATTTGTCAACGGCGTGGGCCAGTCGATCGGGCAGGAGATCAACCCGGCCCTGCTGTTCGACTATCCCACCCTGGAAAAACTTGCGGGCTACGTGGTCCGCGAGGTGCTGCACTTGGAGTCCGAAGTCGCTGCGCCGGCGGCGGAGCCCGCGGAGACTGGGCAAGAAATCCGCACGCAGACGGCGGCGGATGTGGAAGAGATGTCGGAAGAGGAAATGAACGCTCTGGTAGCCAGGCAACTTGCACAACTCCAAACCTGATCCAGGGGCTGATTACGTTATGGACCAACTGACGGAACGGCTGCAGAGAATGACGCCGCTGCAGAGGGCGGTGTTTGCGCTCAAGGAAACCCAAGCCCGGCTCGAAGCGATCGAGCGCAGGCAAACGGAACCGATCGCGATTGTGGGCATGGCCTGCCGATTCCCAGGTGGAGCCAACGATCCCACTTCGTTCTGGAGGCTGTTGTGCGACGGCGTGGATGCGATTCGCGAAGTGCCACCCGACCGCTGGAAGGCCGACGAATTCTACGATCCGGATCCGGCGGTGCCCGGCAAGATGAACACGCGCTGGGGGGGCTTCCTGGAGCGGATCGATGAGTTCGACAACCACTTTTTTTCGATCTCCGACCGCGAGGCCGCGCGGATGGATCCACAGCAGCGGATCTTGCTGGAGTTGGCCTGGGAAGCGATGGAGGATGCCGGCCTGCCGCCGTCCACGCTGCGCGGCGCAAAGGTCGGTGTTTTCGTCGGCATCGCGGTCAGCGAATACGGGATGTTGCTGTCGCGCGATCTCGAACAAGCCGACGCCTATGTGTCTTCCGGGAATTCGCTGTGCATCGCGGCCAATCGGTTGTCGTTTGTCTTCGATCTGCAGGGCCCCAGTGTCGCCTTGGACACGGCATGTTCCTCCTCCCTGGTGGCGCTTCATTTGGCCTGCCATCACATCCGCAGCGGTGAATGCGAGGGGGCCCTGGTGGGCGGCAGCCACATGATGCTGACGCCCGCCGGGACGATGAACGTGAGCAAGGCTGGTTTTTGCGCCCCCGACGGGCGAGTGCGGGCGTTCGATGCGGCGGCCCGCGGCTACGTGCGCAGCGAAGGTGCGGGCATGGTGATGCTCAAGCCGCTTTCCGCCGCCCTGCAGAACAAGGACCCCATCTATGCCGTGATCCGCGGCAGCGCCGTCAACCAGAACGGTTCCAGCAACGGCCTGACGGCTCCCAGTCGGGCGGCGCAAGAGCAGGTGGTGCGCGACGCCTACGCGCGATCGCGAGTCTCTCCGGGGCAAGTCCGCTTCGTAGAAACGCAAGGCACCGGGACGCGGTTGGGCGACACGATCGAGGCGTTGGCGTTGGGAAGCGTGCTGCGTCAGGCCCGCCCGCCGGGCAGTCCTTGTGCCTTGGGCGCGCTGAAGACCAATTTCGGCCACATGGAAGCGGCTTCGGGAATCGCCAGCCTGATGAAAGCGGCCTTGGCCCTGAGGCATCGTCAGCTGCCGCCGAACTTGAACTTCGAAACGCCGAACCCCGACATCCCGTTCGCCGCGCTGCAGCTGGAAGTGCCCCGCAAGCTCGAGAACTGGCCCGATTCGCCGCATCCGAGACTTGCGGGCGTGAACGCCTTCGGCTTCGGAGGGAGCAACGCCCACGTGGTGCTGGAGGAGCCGCCGGCTGTGCTGGCTGAGCCGGTGGCTGCCGCTTCGCCGGGTCCCCAGTTGTTGCCGCTTTCAGCGCGCACCGAAAGCGCTTTGCACGAACTCGCGCGGCGTTACCGCGCGTTCCTGCGCGGCGATCCTCCTGCCTGGTCGGATGTGTGCTACACGGCCGCCGCACGCCGCGATCACCAGGACTGCCGTTTGGCCGTCGTGGCCGATACGCACGAGCAGGCCGCCAAGGCGTTGGAGAGTTACTTGAGCGGCCAACCGCAGACGCAGGTGTTTGCCGGCCGCAAGCCGTTTGGCCGGAGTCCGAGAATTGCATTCCTGTACAGCGGTTGCACGGAGATCTGGAAGCCCTTGGTTTCACAGCTGGCGAAAACGGCGGCGGGTTTCGGCACGGCGACGAAACAACATATCGACGCCGCTTGCCAACGCGTCATGGGCTGGTCGCTGGCGGCGATTCGCGACGCGGACCCTCGTTGGAACGATCCGGCGTGGGCCCAGCCGGCGCTGCTGGCCCTGCAGCTCGCGTTGACGGCCTGGTGGCGTCTGGTGGGAATCGTTCCCAACGTGGTTCTTGGACAGGGCGTGGGCGAGTTGGCGGCGGCGGTGACGGCGGGCATCCTCACCAACGAGGAAGCGCTGCACCTCGTCGTGGGCGGCCACGGCAGCAATCGGGGGCCGGCGTACGACCGAGTCAAGCCCCGGCCCGCGTCGCTGCCCTTGGCGTCGGCCGCGGACGGGAAAGTCCATCCGGGTCCTGACTTGGACGCGGCCCATTGGCGGTCTTGTTTGACGCACTCCGGCAGCCTGGCCGGGGCGATGGCCGCGTTGGGGGACCGGCAAGTGGATGTGGTCCTGGAGGTTGGCCCCGGCTCGTTGATCGACTCGAACCAGACATCTGCCGCCCGCAACGATCCTCTCAGCGTGGTCGTGCCCTCGCTGCGCCCCGCGGACGACGGTGGCGTCGACCTGTCTGCCGCCGTCGGCACGCTGTATGCCGCTGGCGCCGACTTGCTGTGGCCGCGACTGGCAGCGTCCCCAGGCCGTTGTGTACGCGTGCCGACGTATTCCTGGCAGCGGCAGCGTTTCTGGGCGCTGGGCCAGAACTGGGTGACGCCGTCACACGCGGCAACGACCGTCGGCGAAGAACGGACGGCAGCGTCCAAGGCGGGTGCGGGACCGACCGCCCCGCCCGCAGTCCGCAAACGGCCGGATTTGACATCCCCCTACGTCGCCCCCCGAACGAAGTTGGAAGCAGACATGATCCAGTCCTGGTCTGCCGTGCTCCGCGTCGAAGGCATCGGCGTGCACGACAATTTCTTTGCGCTGGGCGGCGATTCGCTGCAGGCGACGATGCTGCTGAATCGCCTGCAGGAGCACTTGGGGGAAGCCGTCCCCGGCCACGTGTTGTTCCGGGTCCAAACCGTCGGCGACTTGGCAGACTACCTGCGGCGTCATTGCCCCGAAATGCTGCGACGGCAATATCCTGACGAACCCATCCAGATGGCGGACGAATCGTCCGGAGATGGCGAGAGGCCGGTCGCCGCCGGAAATGAAGCCCGCGGCAGTCCGGTGTCGATCCCCCGCCTGGCGAGGGACCGGCAAACCGAAGACCTGCTTGAACGCCTGGATGAGCTGACCGACGAGGAAGTCGAGTCTCTGTTTGGCAAGGAGATGGCCGATCGGGAGGCAGTCTATGAGTGACCGTTCAGCCCTTGGGGGCGCAGGTTCGCCGCAGGAACGCCGCCGTCAGTTGGAGGCGATGCTCCGAAAAAAAGTGGAGCGGTCTCGCAGCTTTCCACTCTCGTTCTGCCAGCAGCGACTGTGGGTCTTGGATCGGCTGGAGCCGGGCAACCCCGTGTACAACATTCCGCTGGCCATGTGGCTGCGCGGGCCGTTGGACGTGGACGCTCTCCAGCACACGGTCAACGAAGTCGTCGCCCGGCACGAATCGTTGCGGACGAAAATCGTCTTGATGGACGACCAACCGAAACAGGTCATCCAGGCCGCTCAGCCGCAGAAGCTCACCGTGCTGGACCTGGAACATATTGATCCCGCGGCACGCGAAGCAGAAGCCGTCGCCCGCGGCCAAGCGGAAGCCCAAAAATCATTCCGGCTGGAAGAAGGTCCGCTGTATCGGGCCTTGCTGTTGAGATTTTCTCCGACCGAGCACGTTTTGATCGTGGTGCTGCACCACATCATTTCAGACGATTGGTCGGTCGCGGTGCTGTTTCGCGAGCTGGCCGTGCTGTACCACGCATTCAAGGCCGGTCTGCCGTCCCCGCTTCAGCCGCTGCCGATCCAATATGCCGACTATGCCGTCTGGCAACGGCAACGGCTGCAGGGGGAAGAGCTGCAACGGTTGCTCGATTATTGGTGTCCGCAACTGCAGAACGTGCCGCCGCTGGACTTCCCCACCGACCAGCCGCGCTCGTCCGACGCGCCGCAGACGGGGGAGACCGAAAGCTGGCGGTTGTCTCCCGCGCTGGCCGATCGCTTGCGCGAACTTGCGCGCCGCGAGGAGGCCACGTTGTACATGGTCTTGCTGGCGGCGTTCCAGACTCTGCTGTACCGTTACAGCGGCCAGGAGGATTTTGCCGTCGGTTCGCCGATCGCCGGACGGGTCGGGAAACAGACGGAACAAATGGTGGGGTTCTTTGTGAACACCCTGGTGCTGCGGGCGGACCTGCGGGACGCCCCCAGCTTCCGCCGCTTGCTCGGCCGGGTGCGGGAAACGGCGCTGAACGCGTTCGAGCACCAGGAACTGCCGTTTGAACGGTTGGTCGAGGCCCTGAATCCCGATCGGGAATCCGGCCGGCATCCGTTGTTCCAGGCGATGTTCATCCTGCAAAGCGTGCCTTGGCCTGTGGTGGAATTCGACCAGCTGTCGTTCACGCCGCTCTCGATCCACACCGGAACTGCAAAGTTCGAGCTGTCGTTCACGGCGCGCGAGGATCGGGACGGAATGCTGGTGACGGCCGAGTACCGTTCGAGCTTGTTCCATGCGGCGACGATCCGCCGCATGCTCCGGCATTTCCAGAATCTGCTGGAATCCATCGTGGCCGATCCCGACCAGCTTGTCTCCCAGCTCACCTTGCTGGACAAGGCCGAGCGGCAGACGTTGCTGGTCGAACAGAATGCCACGCGGCGGGCCTATCCGGCGGGCATGCTGCTGCAGCGGTTGTTCGAGGTCCAGGCAAAGCGGACGCCCGACGCCGTGGCGGTGGTTTTTGAAGACCGGCAGCTGACTTACCGGCAACTGAACCAGCGTGCGAACCAACTGGCCTCCCGGCTGCGTTCCCTGAGCATCGGCCCCAGCGCGATCGTGGGCATCTACCTGGAACGTTCGCTGGAGTTAGTGGTGGGCCTGCTGGGCGTGCTCAAGGCGGGCGGGGCCTACGTTCCGGTGGATCCGTCGTACCCGGCGGACCGCGTCGAGTTCATGCTTGCCGATGGGCCCGTTCCTTTGGTGCTCACGCAGCAGCGGTTGGCGGGCACACTGGGCGGATACTCCGGCCGGGTTTTGACCCTGGACGGGGAGCAAGATCCGGACGCCGACGGCGCCGCCTACGATGCCGACTTTGTCTGCCCGGCCACGGAAGACGATGCCGCCTACGTGCTGTACACATCGGGCTCGACAGGCAGGCCCAAGGGTGTCGTGATCACACACCGCGCGATCTGCAACCACATGTTCTGGATGGCGGAGGAATACCCGCTGGAACCGGGCGACGCCCTGCTGCAGAAAACGCCCATCAGCTTCGATCCGTCGGTGTGGGAGTTCTACGCGCCGCTGATTGTCGGCGCACGGTTGGTGATGGCCCAGCCCTATGGGCACATGGACCCGCGGTATCTGACGCAGGCGATTCAGCAGCAGCAGATCACGATCCTGCGCGTCGTGCCCACGCTGCTGCAGATGTTGGTAGCCGAGCCTTCTTTTGCCCAATGCACGTCGCTGCGGCGCGTCCTGGTTGGGGGCGAGGCGTTGCCGACAGACCTGGTGCTCCGCGCCAGGGCCGCTATCGGGGCCGAAGTGTGCAACATGTACGGGCCCACGGAAGCCGCCATCGTCGCGGCGTCTTTCCGCTGGGACGGACGCACGGAGGGAGCGACCGTGCCGATCGGCCGCCCGATGGCGAATGCCGAGGCCTACGTCTTGGACAAGAGCCGGCAGCTGGTGCCGATGGGCGTGCCCGGCGAACTGTATCTCGGCGGCGTGGGGCTCGCCCGCGGCTATCTCAACCGGCCGGAACTGACGGCCGAGCGTTTCGTGCCGCATCCGTTCCGTTCCGAGCCGGAAGCCCGTTTGTACCGGACGGGCGACCTGGTCCGCTGGTTGCCCGATGGAAACCTGGAGTTTCTGGGCCGACTGGATCAGCAGGTCAAGATCCGCGGCAATCGCATCGAACTGGGCGAAGTCCAGTCTGTGCTGGCAAACCATCCGGGCGTCCGGAAGGCGGTGGTGACGGCCTTTGACAACGGTTCGGGTGGCAAAGAACTGGCTGCCTATTGGGTGGCCGAGGCCCCCGTGCCGCCGGTCGAGCAACTCCGCGATTTCTTGCGCAAGTCCCTGCCCGAGTACATGATCCCGAGCGTCTTTGTGGCCCTGGACGCGATCCCGCTCTTGCCGAACGGCAAGGTCGACTACAAGTCGCTGCCGCGTCCGGCCCATCAGCGGGATGCGCGGTGTCCGTACGTCCCGCCGCGAACGCCGGAAGAGGAGTTGCTGGCGGATATTTGGCGCGAAGTGCTGCACGTCGAGCAGGTGAGCATACACGACAATTTCTTCGCCTTGGGTGGGCATTCATTGCTGGCCACGCAGGTCGTATCCAGGATCACGCGCGGCCTGCACGTCGAAGTTCCGTTGCGGGAAATGTTCCAGACGCCGACGATTGCGGAATTGGCACAGCGGCTGGCGGTCATCCGCAGTCACGGCGAGACCTCCTGTGCGGAGCCGATTCCGGCTGTGTCACGGGATGGAGACTTGCCCGCGTCCTTTGCCCAGGAAGCGCTGTGGGTCGTCGAGCAGTTGAACCCCGGCAGCGCCGTTTACAATGTCCCGTTGGCAGTGCGTCTGCAGGGCCAGTTGGATGCCGACGCCCTGAACCGCGCGTTGAACGAAGTCGTCGGTCGGCACGAACCGCTGAGGACGAAGATGGCCTTGCGGGACGGCAAGCCGATTCAGGTCATCGAGGCCGCCCAGTTGCAGGAACTGACGATCGTTGATCTGCAGCACTTGGCCGCCGCCGAACGCGAGGCGGAGGCCCTGTCGCGAGCGGCAACCGAAGCGAGACGGCCTTTCCGCTTGGACGCAGGTCCGCTGTTTCGTGCCCTGCTGCTGCGTCTGTCCCCGACCGAGCATGTCTTGGTGCTGGTCATGCACCACATCATCTCGGACGACTGGTCGATGGGCGTCCTGTTCTCGGACGTCGTTGCTCTGTACCAGGCTTTCACGGCGGGCCGGCCTTCGCCCCTGACGAGCCTGGCCATCCAGTACGCCGACTATGCGGTGTGGCAGCGGCAGAGGCTGCAGGGCGAGCCGCTGCAACGCCTGCGGGACTATTGGCGTCCGCGGCTGGAAGGCGTGGCGCCGCTGGAACTGCCGACCGACCGGCCGCGTTGCTCGCAGGCATCGTCGGCCGGAGGAACGCTCGAGACGGTCTTGCCCGCGGCGCTGACGGCCCAATTGAAGGAAGTGGGACGGCGCGAAGGAGCGACGCTGTACATGACGCTGCTGGCAGCCTTCCAGGTGCTGCTGCACCGCTACAGCGGCCAGGAGGATTTCGCCGTCGGTTCGCCGATCGCCAATCGTCTGCGGCCGGAAATCGAGGGGCTGATCGGGTATTTTATCAACGTCGTCGTGCTGCGGGCGAACCTGGCCGGGGACCCCACGTTTCGCGACCTGCTGGTACGGGTGCGGCAGAACTCGTTGGAGGCCTTCGAGCATCAGGAGCTGCCGTTTGAGCAACTCGTCGAGGCCGTGAATCCGGCACGCGACGCCGGCCGGCATCCGCTGTTTCAGGTCCTGTTCACGCTGCAAAACGCCCCGCGGCCGCAAGTCAAACTTGCCGACTTGGACTTCTCGGTGATCCCGCTCGATACGGACACGTCCAAGTTCGAACTGTCGTTTACGGCGTGGGAAGAGGGCGGCGCGTTGGTGTTGTCGGTGGAATACGATTCACATTTGTTCGGCGCCGACACGATTCAGCGGATGATCGAACACTTCCAAACGCTCCTGGAAGGCATCGTCAACGACGCCGATCGTCCCCTGTCGCGGCTGCCGCTGATGGACCAAGAACCGCAGCGGCAGCTTCTCGGCCAGTGGAATGACACGGCCCGCGAGTTCGACCGCAGCCGTTGCGTGCATCAGTTGTTCGAGGGGCAGGCGGAGCAGTGTCCCGGCGCGACGGCCGTCGTGGGGGACGATCGAGCGTGGACCTACGGCGAGTTGAACCGGCGAGCCAATCAGCTGGCCCGTTACCTGCAACGCCAAGGCGTGGGCCCCGAAGTGCGGGTGGGGATCTGCCTGGAACGGTCGCCTGAATTGGTGCTGGCGGTCCTGGGCGTGCTCAAGGCGGGCGGAGCGTACGTGCCGCTCGACGCGGCCTACACGCAAGACGCCGAGGAACGGACTCGATTCGTGCTGCAGGATGCGCAGGTCTCGCTGGTGTTGACCCAATCCGCTTTGTCGGCGTCCCTGGAAGGTAGCGAAACGCCGCGGGTGCTGCTGGACGGAGAAGGCGCCGAACGCATGGCGGCGGAAAGCGGCGAGAACCTCGGCGGTGGAGCCAGCGTGGACAACTTGGCCTACGTCCTGTACACGTCGGGATCGACGGGCCGTCCCAAGGGCGTCATGGTGACCCACGGCAACCTGCTGAACGCTTATTTCGGCTGGCAGCAAGAGTACCGTCTGGACACGGAGGTGCGTTCCCATCTGCAGATGGCCAGTTTTGGCTTCGACGTCTTCGCCGGTGATTGGGTGCGGGCCCTGTGCTCGGGTGGCAAGCTGGTGATCTGCCAGAAAGAAGTGCTGCTGGAGCCTGCGAAATTGCTGCCCTTGATGCGGCGGGAACAGGTGGACGGAGCCGAGTTCGTGCCGGTCGTGCTGCGAACGTTGGTGCAGCACCTGGAAGAGACGGGCCAATCATTGGATTTCATGCGGTTGGTGGTGGTCGGCTCAGACGCATGGTTCGTCGCGGACCATCAGCGCGCCCGGCGGGTGCTTGGACCGGCGACGCGGTTAATCAACTCGTATGGTCTGACGGAAACGACGATCGACAGTTCCTACTTCGAGGGCGAGGTGTCCGCGACGATCTCGGGCCTGGTGCCGATCGGCCGTCCGTTTCCCAACGTGCGTCTGTACATCCTGGACGCGGCGATGCAGCCGGTACCGATTGGCGTGCCCGGGGAATTGTACATCGGCGGTCAGGGCGTAGCCCGCGGCTACGTGGATACGGAATTGAACGCGGCGCGGTACGTCGCGGATCCGTTCGTTTCGGAGGCAGGAGCCCGCTTGTGTCGCACGGGGGACCGGGCCCGCTGGCGAGCCGACGGGCAGGTGGAGTTTCTGGGCCGCGTGGACGACCAGGTGAAGATTCGCGGGTTCCGCATCGAGCCGGGCGAGGTCGAGCAGGTGCTGCGCGAGCACCCGCAACTGGCCGAAGCGGCGGTGGCGGTCCGCGAGCGGGTTCCAGGCGAGCCGCAGTTGGTGGCTTATACGTCAGCACGCGACGGCCAGTCGCCCGACGCCGCGGAACTGCGGCAGTTCCTCCGCCAACGGCTCCCCGAGTACATGATTCCCAGCCTGTTCGTGGTCCTGCCCTGTCTGCCCGTGACGAGCAGCGGCAAAGTCGATCGGCGCGCGTTGCCTGACCCGGATTGGAGTGCGGTGCCGCGGGAGTGCGAGTACGTTGCGCCGCGGACGCCGGACGAGCAACGGCTGGCCGCGATCTGGTGCGAGGTATTGCACGCCGCGCAGGTCGGCGTGCACGACAACTTCTTCGCCTTGGGCGGCCATTCACTGCTGGCCGCGCAAGTGATGTCCCGGATCACTCGCGAATTGAACGTCAGCCTGCCGTTCCGCGACCTGTTCTTGGCGCCCACGATCGCCGAACTGGCCCAGCGCGTCGCGGCTGCGCGCGGCGCGGGGCAAGCGTACGGCTCGGATCGGATCCCGCCGGCACCGCGGGACGGAGTGATTCCCACTTCCTTCATGCAAGAATCGCTCTGGGTGGTGGACCAGTTGGAGCCGGGGAGCGCCGCCTACAATATCCCCTTGGCACTCCGGCTATGCGGTTCACTCGACACCGAGATCTTGAACCGCGCATTGAATGAAGTGGTCGCTCGCCACGAGTCGCTGCGCACCAAGATCGCGGTGCAGGATGGCTCGCCGATGCAGGTCATCGAATCCCCTCAGACGCGGCAACTCACAATCGTCGATTTACAGGAACTCGATCCCGCAGACCGCGAGGCGGCAGCCCTCGCCCGAGCCCGGGCCGAGGCGGGGCGTCCCTTCCGTTTGGAGGAAGGGCCGCTGTTCCGGGTCTTGCTGTTGCGCCTGTCTCCGACCGAGCACGTGTTGGTGCTGGTCATGCACCACATCATCTCGGACGAGTGGTCGATGGGCGTACTGTTCTCCGACATCGTTGCCCTGTATCGAGCGATTGCGGCGGATCAGCCGTCTCCGTTGCCCGATCTGGCGATCCAGTACGCGGACTACGCGGTGTGGCAGCGCGAGCGTCTGCAGGGCGAGGCGATGCAGAGCCTGCTCGATTACTGGTGCCCGCGTCTGGCAGGCGTCGCGCCCCTGGAATTGCCCGCCGACCAGCCGCGCTCGCTACGGGCGTTCCGAGCGGGAGGGACATACCAAACGACGTTGCCGTTGGCCCTCCTCCAACAAGTGCTGGAAGCGGCGCAGCGCGAAGGCGCGACGCTGTACATGACGCTGATGGCGGCTTTCCAGGTGTTGCTGTACCGCTACAGCGGCCAAGAGGACTTTGCGGTCGGCTCGCCGATTGCCAATCGCGTGCGGCCGGAGATCGAGCCGTTGATCGGCTACTTTATCAATATGGTCGTGTTGCGGGCGAACCTGGCCGGGAATCCCACCTTCCGCCAATTACTGGGCCAGGTGCGGCAGGATGCGCTGGAGGCGATCGAGCACCAGGAACTGCCGTTTGAACGCTTGGTGGGCGCCCTGAATCCCGCACGCGATGCCGACCGCCACCCGTTGTTCCAAGTGGTCTTCTCGCTGGAGAATGCCCCCTCGCCGGACATGGCGTCCGCGGGCATCGACCTCGACGTGATCCCCCTCGATACGGCCACGTCGAAATTCGACCTCTCGCTGACCGCGCGGGAAGAACGCGAGGGACTGTTGCTGCAGGTGGAATACGATTCGCACCTGTTCCGGCCGGACACCATCGAGCGCATGATCGCACACTTCCGCATTCTCTTGGAAGGGATCGTCGCGAATGTGGACACGCCGGCGTCTCAGATCCCGCTGTTGACGGAAACAGATCGCCGCCAACTACTGGTCGAATGGAATGACGCCGCGCAAGAACCGCCGTCCGCCTTGTGTGTCCCGGACGGGTTCGAGGAACAGGTGAAACGGACGCCAGACTCGCCGGCGCTCGTCGATGGGGAACGCCGCTGGACTTATCGAGAACTCGATGCGTGGGCCAATCAGCTGGCTCACTATCTGCAGCAGCGTGGTGTGGGGCCGGATCAACTGGTCGCCATCCAGTTGCCCCGCTCGCCGGAGCTGATCGTAGGACTGTTGGGCATCTTGAAAGCGGGCGGAGCCTACCTGCCTCTGGATCCCGAATCACCCGCCGAACGTCGGCGATTCACGCTGGAAGACGCGCGAGTCGAAGTCCTGATCACCCAGGAGCGGATGCGCAGCGAGTCGCCCGGCGGACTGCGGCACGTGATCTGCCTGGATACGGAACGGGACGGGATCGCCCAGTGCCCGACAGATCCGCCGCCCCGGCAGACAGTCGGCGAGCATCTGGCGTATGTGATCTACACGTCCGGTTCGACCGGCCGCCCCAAGGGGGTCATGATCGAGCACGCCGCGCTGGCCAACTACACGCAAGCTGCCGTCGAACAATATGGAGTCACCGCTGCCGACCGCGTCCTGCAGTTTGCATCGGTCAGTTTTGACGCGCACGTCGAGGAGGTTTATCCCTGCCTGACGCAGGGCGGCACGTTGATCCTCCGCAACGACGAGATGCTGGATTGCCGCCGTTTTCTCCAATTGTGCGAGCAATGGCAGCTGACGTTTGTGAGTCTCCCGACGGGTTTCTGGCACGAGTTGACGATTGCGATGGAAGCCGAGGGACTGACGGTCCCGCCGTCGTTGCGTCTGGTCGCCATCGGAGGCGAGGCGGCCTCGCCAGAGCGTGTGGCGACGTGGTTCCGCCACGTCGGCAGTCGGGTGAGTCTGCAAAACACCTACGGCCCCACCGAAGCGACCGTGGTGGCGACCGCCGCCGAGCTGAGTCGCGAGGATGGACGCGAGCGACGTGTGCCCATCGGCCGGCCGCTGAGCAATACGCGGGCTTATGTGCTCGACCACCTGCGGCAGCCCGTTCCGGTCGGTGTGCCGGGCGAGCTGTATGTGGGTGGCTGGAGTCTGGCCCGCGGCTACCTGAATCGGCCCGAACTGACCGAAGATCGCTTCGTGACGGATCCGCACGTTGGGAATGGTGCGCGGATGTACAGGACGGGCGACGTGGTCCGGTGGCGACCCGACGGCCGTCTGGAATTCATGGGACGTACCGATCATCAGGTCAAGATCCGCGGCTTTCGCATCGAACCGGGGGAGATCGAGCAGGTGCTCCGGGAGCACGCCCTGCTGGCCGACGCCGCCGTGGTGGTCCGGGAACGGTCGCCCGGCGATCAGCAACTGGTGGCGTATGTGGCGGGCCGCGACGAAGGCGCTCCCGCCGCGGCGGAAATGCGTCAGTTTCTCCGCGAACGGCTGCCCGAGTACATGATCCCGTCCGTGTTTGTCGCCATGCCCGCCTTGCCCATGACGACCAGCGGCAAGGTGGATCGTCGCGTCTTGCCGCCTCCGGACTGGAACGCCGAGGGGGCCGCTCGCGAGGGTCAGATTGCGGCTCTCAGCACCCCCACGGAAGAGCAGTTGGCGGCGATCTGGTCCGAACTGCTGAACATCGAGAAGATCGGGGCCGACGACAACTTCTTCGACTTGGGGGGGAACTCGCTGCTGGCACTGCGAATGATCTCGCGCGTGCGGCAAGTGTTCCCGGTGGATCCGCCTCCGGCCACCATCTTTACGTCTCCCACGCTCCGCCAATTCGCCGCACGGATCGTGGCGTTTCAGGAATCTCCGCACACGTCCGTACAGCTGCCCATGCGGCCGGTTCCGCGCGATGAACCGTTGCCGGCGTCCTTTGCCCAGGAGCCGTTTTGGTTCTTGCAGCAGCTGGCGCCCAGCGCCAACGATCTGAACATGCACGCGGTCATGTCGTTCCAGGGACCGCTCGACATCGACGCGCTTCGCGAAACCCTTAACGAAGTCGTGCGACGGCACGAGTCCTTGAGAACCCGTTTCGTTCTGACCGAGTCCGGCGAACTCATGCAGGTCATCGTGCCGCACTTGCAGATCGATCTGCCGTGGGTAGATCTCAGTCAGCTGCCGCAACCGGACCGCCAGCAACAGATCGAGCGATACTCCCAGGAACAGGCAGAACCAGCCTTTGACCTCGGCCAGTTGCCGCTGTTGCGGCTGAGAGTCCTCCGACTCAGCGACACGGAACACATCCTGCTGCTGACCAGTCATCATATCATCTGCGATGGCTGGTCCGTCGACGTGCTGGGCCAGGAGGTGGCGCAGATCTACCAAGCTCGATTGCTGGGCCGTCCCGCGCCTCTCCCGGAACTGCCCCTGCAATACGCGGACTATGCGGTCTGGCAGCGTCAGTACCTTCAGGGCCCCGTGCGCGACTCGCTGCTGGACTACTGGCGCAACAAATTGGAGGGCTTGACGGCGCTCGAACTGCCCACCGATCACCCCCGGCGAGCGGCCGCTCAGTATCGGCAGGTGGGACACAGTTTCCGGATCCCCCAACGGATCAAGACTCGGCTCGGGCGTCTTTGCAGCGAGCAAGGCGTCACGCCGTTCATGGCCCTGTTGGCGGCGTTCCAGGTGCTCCTGCACCGGTACAGCGACTCGGACGATATCGCGGTGGGATCGCTCTCCGCAAACCGCCATCAAACGGAAACGCAGGGGATGGTGGGGCTGTTCACGAACACCATCATCATGCGCAACGATTTGTCCGGCGACCCCAGTTTCCGAGCGTTGTTGGGGCGAGTCGCCCAGACGGCCATTGAGGCGTTCGAGCACCAGGAAATGCGCTACGAACTGCTGGCCAAGGAACTGCAGCCCGGCCACGACCTGACCAAGCAGGCGTTGGTCCAGGTGTGGTTCGTGTTCCAGCAATTCAACGCCGAGCGGGAGATGGCGATCTCGCGTGATCTGACCGTCGAAGTCCAGGAAGAAGAGAGGGCTTGGGAATCCGCGGAAGTGTACGATCTGACGCTCTCCGTGGCGGACGAGGCGCAAGGATTTCAATGCCAGTTTGATTACGACGCGGCTCTCTTTGACCGCGAAACCATTGCCCGCATGGCGGCGCACTTCCAAACGTTGCTCGACGCCATCCTGCCCGATCCCGATCAGCCGATCTCGCAGTTGCCGTTGCTGACGGAATCCGAACGAACGCAGGTGATCACGGGATGGAACGAGACGGAAGTGGACTTCCACCACGATGGTTGCGTCCATCAGCTGTTCGAGACGCAGGCCGAGCGCACGCCGGATGCCGCTGCGCTGGTGTGCGAGGGCCGCACCATCAGCTATCGGCAGCTCAACGCCCAAGCCAACCAGCTGGCTCAGTACCTGGTCAGCCGCGGAGTCGGTCCCGAAGTGTTCGTGGGCGTCTGCCTGGAACCGTCTTTCGATCTGGCGGTAGCGCTGTTAGGGGTATTGAAAGCCGGCGGCGCCTACGTGCCGCTGGATCCGGAAGATCCGCCCGAACGGCTCGACTTCTTCGTGGCGGACAGCCGCCCCGCGGTGATCGTCACCAAGACGGACTGGCGGGAGCGGCTTTCGGCTCCGGATGCCCGATGGGTGTGCCTGGACTCCGAACACGACGAGATCATGCGCGAGAGACCCGCAGACTTGCCCTGCCCGGCGAGTGCCACGACAGCTGTCAGCGTCCTCTATACGTCCGGCTCGACGGGAAAACCCAAGGGTGCGGTCAATATGCACCGGGGAGTCTGCAATTATCTGCTCTTCAAGCGGCAACTGCTGGGCCTGGAGCCTAGCGACCGGATGCTGTTTACGACGCCCATCAGTTTCGACACCTCGGTCGAGGAGTTCTTCCTGCCGCTGATCAGCGGCGGTTGCCTGGTGATCGCCAAGGCCGGCAGCCAGCGGGAGCCGGGATACCTGGCACGGCTCATTGCCAGCGAAAACGTGACCACCGCGTGCTTTGTACCCACGATGCTGCGGTTTCTGCTCGAAGACCCGCAAGGCTGCGGTTCGTTGAAACATGTCATTAGCGGCGGCGAGGCGCTCACGCCGGACCTGGTGGAACGCTTCTTCCAGTTGCTGGACGCCGACCTGTACAACGACTATGGACCGACGGAGACCTCGATTGCGGTCGCCACTTGGAAGTGCCGCAGGGATTACCCGCGTGGGATCATTCCCATTGGCAGGCCGATTTCCAATGTTCGCCTGTACGTGCTGGATGCCGCTCGCAAGCCCGTCCCGGTGGGTGTGCCGGGGGAGCTTTACATCGGCGGCGTGGCGGTCGGACGCGGGTACCTCAATCGTCCCGAACTCAACGCCGAACGCTTCCTCCCCGATCCGTTCGGCAGCAGCGAGGCGGACCGCGTCTATCGCACCGGCGATCGTTGTCGTTGGCTGCCCGATGGCAATCTGGAGTTCCTCGGCCGGCGTGACGGGCAAGTCAAGATCCACGGCGCCCGCGTGGAACTGGGTGAAGTGGAAGCCGTAATTTGCGGACACCCGAACATTGCGCATGCGGCGGTCGTGGCTCGCGAGTCCTCACCGGGCCTGCATTATCTGGCGGCCTACGTCGTGCCGCGTCTGGCGCCCGCGGATGGCGCGGATGCGGTCCGGGAGTTCGTGGACGATGTGCGACGGTTTCTCCAGGCCTTGGTGCCCGCGTACCTCATTCCCCAGGCCTTTGAGGTCCTCGAGGCCCTTCCCCAGTTGCCCAGTGGCAAGGTCAATCGCGGCGCGCTGCCGGACGTGGCGCCCGTCGCCAAGCCGGCGACGCGGTACGTGAGCCCCCGTTCTCCGCTGGAGCAGCAGTTGGCGGCGATCTGGGCCGAGGTCTTGGGATGCGAACGCGTCGGGCTGTACGACAACTTCTTTGAACTCGGCGGCCATTCGCTGCTGGCCGTTCGCATGGCGTCGCGTGTGCGCAGCGTGCTGGCGGTGGATCTGCCGCTGGTGACTCTATTTGCCGCCCCCACCCTGGTCGAACTGGCCGAACGCATCGAGGCCCTGCAGGCAGCCGGATGCCTGCCCGGACTGCCTCCGATTCAGAAGGTCTCCCGTGACCAGCCCCTGCCCCTGTCGTACGGACAGGAGGCACTCTGGATCATCGACCATCTGGAGGAGGGACCTTCGCCCTACGTGACATTCCCGGCCGCGCGGATTCGTGGTCCGCTGAACGTGCCGGCGCTGGAACGCGCCTTGAACGAGATCTGGCGGCGGCACGAGTCCTTGCGCACCACGTTCCAAGAGGTGGACGGCCGGCCGGTGCAGGTGATTGCGCCCTACGCCCCGCAATCGTTGACGGTCACGGACCTGAGCGCACTGCCCGCGGAGGAGCGGGAAACGGCCGTGCAGCGATTCGCCGAGGCGCAGTCGCAGCGTCCCATTGACCTGGCAGTCGGTCCGTTGGCACGGTTGGAATTGCTGAAACTGAGCGACGATGAGCACGTGGTCCTGATCGGGATGCACCATATCATCTACGACGGCTGGTCGATGGCTGTGCTGGATCGTGAACTGTTGCTGGCCTATGGCGCGTTTCACGCCGGTCTTCCCTCGCCGCTGGAGCAGTTGCCGATTCAATACGCGGACTACGCGGTGTGGCAGCGGGAACGTCTCCAGGGAGAAACGCTCGAAAGCCTGCAACGCTACTGGGGCGACCAGCTGAAAGACCTGCCCACATTGGAACTGCCGACGGATCATCCTCGATCCCCGATGCGAACAACGCGCGGAGCGAGTTGCCATTGCCAGTTATCACGCGAATTGAGCAACGACGTGGCGCAGCTCAGTCGCGAGGCAGGCGGCACGCCCTTCATGACGCTGGTGGCCGCGTTTCAGACGTTGTTGCACCGCTACACGGGCCAGGACGATTTCCCGATCGGCACTCCTGTCGCCGGCCGTCTGCGGCCGGAAACGGAGCCCTTGATCGGGTACTTTGTCAATACGCTTGTGCTGAGGGCGAACCTGTCAGGAGACCCGTCATTTCGTGACTTCCTCCACCGTGTCCGCGATACCGTCCTGCAGGCCTTCGATCATCAGGAGTTGCCCTTCGAGCGTTTGGTCCAGGACCTGAGGCCGCTGCGCGACCCCAGCCGGCATCCCGTTTTTCAGGTGATGTTCGATTTTCAGAACACGCCCTTCGAGCCGGAAGAGTTGCCCGCTCTGCCCGGACTGGAGATGAGTGGGCAGGAGACGCACCTGCTGAAGATGGCCGAGGACTTGGACCTGGTCATGGTGGTCCACGAGAACGAAGAAGGCATTCACGTATCGCTGGACTACCGAACCGATCTGTTCGACGAGTCGACCATCCGGCGCATGCTGCAACATTACCGGACGCTGCTGGAAGCAGCCGTCGCCGACTCGAATCGCCTGCTGTCGCTGCTGCCGTTGATGGGCGAGGACGAGCGGCGCATGCTCTTGCTCGAGTGGAATCGGACCGAGGTGGAGTGGCCGCACCAGCTGGGTCTGCAGCAGGTCTTCGAGCAGCAAGTGCGGCAGCGTCCGGATGCGGTGGCGGTGGTCTTTGAGGGAGAAGCCTTAACCTACCGGGAACTGAACGCCCAGGCGAACCAGTTGGCGCACTACCTGCGCGGCTGTGGCGTCGGTCCGGAAGTGCTGGTAGGCATCTGCCTGGAACGTTCGCTGGGCATGGCGGTCGCGCTGCTGGGAGTGCTCAAGGCGGGCGGGGCCTACGTGCCGCTCGATCCGGACTATCCGCGAGAGCGGTTGGACTATGTGATGGCAGACAGCCGGCCGGCCGTGCTGCTGACGACGAGCGACCTGGCGGACCGAATCTCTTCTGCCGGCGCGGGCCTCACGGTGTATCTGGATACGCAGCGGGACGAGATTTCGCGAGCCAGCGACGCCAACCCCCCCTGCCAGACCGGCCCGGACAACGCGATCTACGTCATCTACACTTCGGGATCCACCGGGACTCCGAAAGGCGCGATCAACCTGCACCGCGGGTTGCGCAATAACCTGCTCTGGGAGACGCAATTCCTGGGGCTCGATGCCGCAGACCGCGTTCTGTTCAAGACCCCGCTGAGCTTTGACGTGTCCGTGGTGGAATTCTTCCGGGGACTGCTGTGCGGCGGCCGCGTGGTGATGGCCAAACCGGGCGGCCAGAGGGACCCGCAGTATCTGGCGGAGTTGATGGCGCGGGAGCAGGTCACCACGGCGGAATTTGTGCCGTCGATGCTGCGAGCGCTGCTCGACGAGAACCATCTGCAGCGGTGCGGTTCGTTGAAGCGGATCTGCAGCGGTGCCGAGGCGCTGGCGCCCGATCTGGTGAAAAGCTTCTTCCGGCAGCTGAGGATTCCGCTGTTCAACATCTATGGTCCGACCGAAACCTCGGTCGGGGTTTCCGGTTGGAAATGCCTGCCCGAGGAGGACATCGGGTTCGTCCCGATCGGGCGGCCGGTGTCCAATGTGCGGCTGTATATCCTGGACGAGCGTCGTGAACCGGTGCCGGTGGGCGTGCCGGGCGAGTTGTACGTCGGCGGTGTGGCCGTGGGACGAGGCTATCTCAATCGGCCGGAACTCGACGCGGAACGGTTCCTTCCCGACCCCTTCAGCGGCTTGGCGGAGGACCGCCTCTACAAGACGGGCGACCGCTGCCGCTATCTGCCCGACGGCAACATCGAGTACCTGGGGCGGCTGGACGAGCAGGTGAAGATCCGCGGATTCCGCATCGAGTCGGGCGAAATCGAAGGCGTGCTCAAACAGGATCCGGATGTTCGCGAGGCCGCCGTGATTGCGTGGCACCGCGATGCGGGTGATCTTTGTCTGGTGGCCTATTTCGTTCCCCGGCCGGGGGCTGAGCTTGCTCGTGAGAGACTGTGGAGCCTGCTGGAGTCGCGGCTGCCGCCATTCATGGTTCCGTCGTTCCTGGTGCGGATCGAGGCCTGGCCGCTGTTGCCCAACGGCAAGGTGGACCGCCGGGCGCTTCCCGCGCCGGACGACGACGCCCGAGCCGCCTCGACGGCGTACGTCGGGCCGCGCAGCGAAGCGGAGCGGCAGCTGGCCGGGATCTGGCAGGAGGTTCTGCACGTCGAACAGGTGGGAGCCCACGACAACTTCTTTGCCCTGGGCGGCCATTCGCTGCTGGCGCTGAGCATGATCTCGCGCGTCCGCCGCGAGTTCTCCATCGCCTTGCCGGTGGCGACGCTGTTTGAAGCGCCGACGTTGAGCGAGTTGGCGGAACGGATCACGGCCTTGCAGGAGTCCGGACGTCTCCCGGAACTGCCCGCGATCCCGCGCGTGGCCCGAGATGCGCCCTTGCCCATGTCCTATGGTCAGGAGGGCATCTGGCGGATGAACAAGCTGCAGGAAGGTCCCTCTCCGTACGTCGCTTTTCCGGCAGCCCGGGTCCGAGGCCCATTGAACGTGCCCGCCTTGGAACGCGCTTTGAACGAGGTGCTGCGGCGTCACGAGTCCTTGCGGACCACGTTCGCGGAAGTGGACGGACGCCCGGTGCAGGTAATCGCGCCGCATACACCCCAGCCGTTGTCGGTGATCGACTTAAGCCAGGTTCCCGCCGGGCAACAGGAAGAGCAAGTCCGCCGCTATGCCCGCTCGCAGTCGCAACGTCCCATCGATCTGTCGGCGGGCCCGTTGGCGCGAGTGGAATTGCTCCGGCTCAGCGCCGAAGAGCACGTGGTGCTGATCGGCATCCACCAGATCATCAACGACGGCTGGTCGATGGCGGTCTTGGATCGAGAGTTGCTGACGGCATACCGCGCTTTGGCGGCGGGATTTCCCTCGCCGCTGCCCGACCTGCCCGTTCAATACGCGGATTACGCGGTCTGGCAGCGTCAGCGGTTGCAGGGCGATGTCCTGGAGGTTCTGCTGAGCTACTGGCGGAAGCAGTTGGCAGGGCTGCCCGCCCTGGAATTGCCCGCCGATCGGCCGCGGCCCGCCGTACGGACCACCCACGGCGCCATGTGCGGCCGCCAACTGCCGCGCCCGCTGATGGCGGCAGTCAAGCAGCTAGGCCAGCAGGAACGAGCGACGGTCTTCATGGCGCTGGTGGCGGCGTTCCAGACGCTCTTGCACCGCTACAGCGGCCAGGAGGATTTCCCCATCGGCACCCCTGTGGCCGGCCGGCTGCGGCCCGAAACCGAGGGCCTGATCGGCTACTTCATCAATTCGCTCGTGCTGCGGGCGGACCTGACGGGCGAACCGTCGTTCCGTCAATTGCTCCGCAGGACTCGCCAGACGGCGCTCGCAGCCATCGACCATCAGGAGCTGCCTTTCGAGCGTTTGGTCCAGGAACTCGATCCCAACCCTGCCCTCAATCGCCATCCCATCTTTCAAGTGATGATTGATTTCGAGAACACGCCGTTCGAGGCGGAAGAGATGCCGGAGATGGAATTCAGCGGGCTGCAGGCCGAGGCCTGGGAACTGGGCGCCGACCTCCACCTGGTGTTAGTCCTCAACGAGAACGAAGAAGGCATGCACTTGTCGCTGGGTTACGCCACCGCCCTGTTCGACGAGGCAACCATCGTGCGGATGCTGGAAGAGTTCCAGACGCTGCTGGAAGGGGCCGTGGCCGACCCCGATCAACCGATCTCGCAACTGCCGCTGTCGCGCGATCAAGAAGAACGCCGAATGTTGGTCGAACGGCACGAGCCCGAAGCCCGCGAGCGAACGGACGCGTCCGCCGCGTCCGCCGCGTCCGCCGAGTTTGCCGCGCCGGCGTTCGCCTCGCCGGCCCAAACGATCGAGACTCAACGGCTGGGGAAGACCGACGGTGCCGATCCGATCGCCGCCCATCTGGTCCGGCCGCCCGGCGCCAACGGGCGGTCGCTCGTGCCGCTGCGAAGCGGCGGGACTGCGGCGCCGCTGTTCTGTTTCCATGGTCTGGGAGGGCACGTCGGTATCTTCCTGCCATTGGCCAACGGCCTCGCGCAAGAGCGACCGGTGTACGGCCTGCAGGCACAGGGGCTTGATCTGCATCAGCAACCCCATGATTGCCTGGAAACGATGGCTCTCTTCTATTTGCAGGAGATCCGGCAGGTACAAGCGCGGGGGCCGTACTATTTCGCCGGCTGGTCGATGGGCGGTCTGATCGCGCTGGAGGCGGCGGGGCAGCTGCGGGCCGCGGGCGAAGACGTGGCCCTGGTGGCCCTGCTCGACACGTACCTCTCGGACGGTGACGCCGTGTCCCATGAGATCGACGAGCATTCGGTGATCCACTGGCTGGCCCCGCAACTGGACCTGTCGTTGGAGACGCTCAGCCGGCTGCCGCCGGCTGAGCAGTGGCGGCAGATTGCCGAGCGTGCGAATCTGGCCGAGGGAATTGAAGCAGCCGAGATTCGCCGGATGGCCGTAGTGTGCCAGGCGCATTTTACGGCCTTCGCCGCCTATCGCCCGCGGCCCTATCCGGGGCCCGCCGTGCTCCTGTCGGCCGGGGACGCCGGTGAATTGGATGCTCGTTGGCGGTCGCTCTGTCCGCGGCTCCGTGCGGAAACGGTGCCCGGCAATCACTACAGCATGCTCCGCCGGCCGCACGTGGACGTGCTCGCCGCCCGGTTGAGCGGTTTTCTCGGCGAGAGCAACATGCCGCCGGGCACGGGGAGAAACCCATGAAATTGATCATCTTCCTGCTGCGGGCTTCCTGGCGGATTGCCTTGCTGGCCGGCCTGATCGGCGCCGCCAGCGGCGGCGCGAGCGCGGCGCTGGTGGCCGTGATCAGCCGTACGCTGGAGGGTGCCGAGCGGTCTTCGGCGCACCTGATCGGGCTGTTCGCGGCGCTCTGCCTGGTGATCTTGCTGACTCGAATCGCGTCGCATATTTTGCTCTTCCGGCTGACCGTCAACTCCACCTCCAAGTTGCGGCTGGGCCTGTGCGAGCGGATCCTCAAGTCCCCTTTGCGGCACTTGGAGGAGATCGGCGAGCATCGCATGCTGGCCTCGCTGACCAACGACGTGACGGTGGTCTCGCAAGCCATGAACGGGGTGCCCACCTTGGGCATCGACGTGGCGATTCTGATCTGCGGCGCGGTCTATCTGGGGTCACTGTCGTTGACCCTGATGGCGGGAGCCGTCGCCTTTTGCCTGCTGGGCGTGGCCATCTACTGGTATTCTTCCCAGTGGGCGGATCGATATGTGGAACGCGCCCGCATGGCCCAGGATGAGTTGTTCAAGGACATCCGCGACCTGATCGAGGGCATCAAGGAACTGAAAACGCATCATCACCGGCGCCGCGCCTTTTTTGCCGGCGTCACCCAGTCCGAGGGCGTGGTCCGGGAACGGCAGTTCCTCGGTGAGTGCTTGTACGATGCCGCCGTCGCCTGGGGCCGCCTGATGTTCTTCGCCGCCATCGGCCTGCTGCTGTTCGTCTGGCCGCGGATCGCGCGGGTCGAGCCCGAAACGCTCAGCGCCTATACACTTACCATTTTCTACCTCATGTCGCCGCTGGAACAGATCATGAACTGGCTGCCGACGATGGCCTGGGCTTCGACCTCGGTGGCGCAGATCGAGCGTTTGGGATTGACGCTCGACGAACAGGATCCGGAAGCCACCACCCTGACGCCTTTGCCGCATTGGGAACAGATCGAGTTGGCGGGCGTGACGCACACCTACCGCCGGGAGGGCCAGCCGAACGACTTTGTGCTGGGCCCGATCGACATCACGTTCGCTCCCGGCGAAATCGTGTTCATCGTGGGCGGCAACGGCAGCGGCAAGACGACGCTGGCCAAGCTGATCACCGGCCTGTATCTGCCCGAAGACGGCGAGATCTACGTCGACGATCAACCGATCGGCGCCCTCAACCGTGAAAGCTACCGGCAACTGTTTTCCGTGGTCTTCGACGGGGCGGTGGTCTTCGACAAGCTGTGGGGATTGGATGCCGCCGACCTGGACCGCCGCGCTCAACAATACCTGCGCGAGTTGCGGTTGGATCATGCGGTCAGCGTGGCGGACGGCACGCTGTCGACGACGAACGTCTCGCGAGGCCAACGCAAGCGGTTGGCGCTGCTGACGGCCTATCTCGAGGACCGCCAGGTGTACGTGTTCGACGAATGGGCCGCCGATCAGGACCCGGCCTTCCGCAAGGTTTTCTACTTGCGGTTGTTGCCGGAGTTGAAACGCCGGGGCAAAACCGTGATCGCCATCACCCATGACGACCGTTATTTCGCCAGCGCCGATCGCATCATCAAACTGGAAGAAGGCAAAGTGGTGGAGACGTTTCAACACGAGTCGCTGCAACCGGCGGCCCGGGAATCGCTCTGAGCGGGGAAACATCTGAGGTGAGCAAGATGAAGATGATATTGAGCATGCTGGTGGGGATCGCGATTGCTGCGGCGGCGATTGCGTACTATGGGCGCGGCAATCTTGCGGAGCGTCCTCAGTTCCGTACTCTGCCGGTCACTCGCGGCGACTTGTTTGTCGGTGTGACGGCCACGGGCACGGTCGAGCCGGTGGAGATCGTCGACGTCGGCGCGCAGATCGTCGGCAGCATCCAGAGCTTCGGCCCCGATCCGAAGCGGCCGGGCAAGACCATCGACTACCGTTCGCGCGTCAAGAAAGGCGAGGTCCTGGCCCAGTTGGACAACCTGCCTCATCAGGCCGAATTGGACAAGGCCCGGGCCAGCTTGCAGATGGCCGAAGCCGAACTCAGCCTGTCCCGCTCGCGGCTGAAGCAGAAGGAACTCGCCTTTGCCCGGGCCAAAGAACTGCGCGACACCAATTCCCAGGCGGACTACGAACGCGCCGAAGCCGAAGCGGAAATGGCCAAGGCGGAAGTCGCCATTTCCGAGGCCAAAGTGAACGACGCCAAAATCGCCGTCAAACAGGCCGAAATCAACCTGGGATACACCGTCATCCGCTCGCCGGTCGACGGCGAGGTGATCGATCGCCGCGTGAACGTCGGCCAAACAGTGGTGGCCGGCATGAACGCCCCCAGCCTGTTCCTGCTGGCCAAGGACCTCGAGCGGATGCTGGTCTGGGCCGCGGTGAACGAAGCCGATATCGGCGCCGTCCACGTCGGGCAGACCGTCACGTTCACGGTGGACGCCTATCGCGACTGCAACTTCTCCGGCAAGGTCTCCCAGATCCGGCTCAACGCCAGCCTCCAGCAAAATGTCGTGACCTACGGCGTGATCGTCGACGTCGACAACGCGGACGGCAAGCTGCTGCCCTACATGACGGCCAAGCTGCAGTTCGAGGTGGCGCGCCGGAAGCAAGCCGTCCTGGTCCCCAACCAGGCGCTCCGCTGGCAGCCGGCGCGGTCGCAGGTTTCGCCGTCGGCCCGGTCCGGCCTGCCGCCGGCCGGCGGCGGCCAGGCCCCGCCGGAGGAAAACAAAGAGGACGCGAGCGAGGAGGCGGAGCCCAAGGTCGATCTCGGATCGCCTACCGTGTGGATGATCGGGAACGACGGCCTGGTCCGTCCTGTTCCCGTCCAGGTGGGCCTGTCCGACGGCCTGACGACGGAAATCGCCGGCGGAGACCTGCAGCCCGGCGACGCCGTGGTGATCAACGCCGTGCGCAAGGCGGAGCCCGATTTCGTCTCCAGCTTCGTGTCCCGCGTAACGGGAAGCAAGGAGTAGACCGTCCATGCCGCTGATCGAACTGAATCACATCGACAAGACGTACCAGATCGGTGATGTCGCTTTGCCGGTGCTGAAGGACGTCTCCTTGTCCATCGAAGCGGGGGAATTCGTGGCCTTGATGGGCGCTTCGGGTTCAGGCAAGACCACGCTGATGAACCTCTTGGGATGCCTCGACCGGCCCAGTCGCGGCTCGTATCGGCTCGGCGGTGTCGAGGTCACCCGCTTGTCGCCTGGGCAGTTGGCCCAGCTGCGCAGCAGCCGCATCGGTTTCGTCTTTCAAAGCTTCAACCTGCTCCCCCGCGCCACGGCCCTGGAAAACGTGGGCATGCCGACCGCCTACTCGGCCCAGCGGATCTCCCGGCGCAAATCGCGGCAGCGCAGCGGGGAATTGCTGGCCACGATGAGCCTGGAAGCGCGCACGGACCACACCCCGGCCAAGCTGTCCGGCGGCGAACAGCAGCGCGTGGCGATCGCCCGGGCGCTGATCAACCAGCCCGCATTGCTGCTGGCCGACGAGCCCACGGGCAATTTGGATTCACGCACGGGGCAGGAGATCCTGCAACTGTTTCGCCGCCTGAACGCGGAGCAGGGGATCACTGTCCTGCTGGTCACCCACGACGCCGACGTGGCCCGCCACGCCGACCGGGTGATTCGCATCGCCGACGGCCGGATCGTGGAAGAAGCACCTGCGGAAGGCGTGGCGAAGTCCACGACGGCCGCCTGTGCAGGACCTCCCCCGCGGCGGCGCACGCGGAACAGTCTCCGCGTCGGCTGGGGAGCGATACGGATTGCCTTGCAGGCCCTGCGGCGCAACGTGATGCGCACGGCACTGACCATGCTGGGCGTGATCATCGGCGTGGCCGCCGTGATCGCCATGATGGAGATCAGCCGCGGCGCGTCCGTGGCCATTCAAGTGACGGTCACCAACCTGGGCGCCAACACCTTGACCGTCTTCCCCAGCGTTCCTAACAGCGCGGCGGGACGCATCGGCGAGAAGAGCGAGTTCGTCACGCCGGACGACGCCGAGGCCATCCTGCGCGAATGCGCCGAAGTCGTCTGTACGGCGCCGGTTGTCGAAGCCTGGGCACAAGTCATTTATGGAAACCGCAGCTGGATCCCCTTCTACATGATCGGCAGCACCCCCGAATTCCTCTCCGTGCGCAATTGGGAGGACCTGGAACTGGGCCGCGTCTTTAACGATCGCGAGGTGCTCACGGGCAGCAAGGTCTGCCTGATCGGCAAGACGCTGGCCCGCAAACTGTTTGGAGCCGGGAACCCCCTCGGCCAGGAAGTCCGCGTGCAGAACGTGCCGTTCACGGTGATTGGGGTGTTGAGCGAGAAGGGCGCCAACCTGCTGGGGACGGACCAGGACGACATCTTCTTGGCGCCGTGGACGACCGTCAAGTACCGCATCAACGGCAGCAGTACGGAAAGCCGGGTGGGGAAGGACACCGGCCGGCCCCTGCCGGGGATCCCCTTGGCGGAGCGGTTGCCCGGCGTTCAGCACGGGATGCGCACCGAGAGCGTGGATCACATCCTGATCAAGGCGGCTTCGCCGGGAGCGGTTTCCAGCGTCAGCGACGAGGTCGTCCGCCTGTTGCGCGACCGGCGGGGCTTGTCCGCGCAGGACGGCAAGTTCGAGGTCTACGACATGGCCGAAGTCTCCAACGCCATGAAGAAAATGATCCGCATGCTTTCCGGACTGGGAATGTCCGTGGCCGCCGTTTCGCTGCTGGTCGGCGGCGTAGGGATCATGAACATCATGCTGGTCTCCGTGACCGAGCGGACGCGCGAAATCGGTCTGCGGATGGCAGTGGGGGCCGACGCCAAGGACATCCTGCGGCAATTTCTGGTCGAGGCGATGGTGCTGTGCCTGCTGGGCGGATTGATCGGGATTCTGGCCGGACGGGCGGGCTCGTGGATCGCGGGTGCCGTGATGGGCTGGCCCACCCACGCTTCCCCGGAGGCCGCCGCGGTCGCCGTGGCCGTCTCCGCGGCCGTCGGGATTACGTTCGGCTACTACCCCGCCTGGAAAGCGTCGCGGCTGAATCCGATCGACGCCTTGCGTTACGAGTGAGCGGCCCCGATCGTTTTGCCACCCGGGCAAGGAGTGAAGACCCAAGAAAGTCCGCTGCCAGTCCAGGCCTCGTCCTGCAGAAATCGGCCCGCATTCCAAGCGGTCTAATTGACAGACTGCGGGATGAGAGGCTAGACATAATGCTTCGGAATTCGTCCTTTTCCCCGTCCCACATTGCTGAGTCGCCCGTTCCAGAAAGGTTCGATTTATGCCCAGCTGTCAACGTTCGCTCCGCGTGCTGCGTGCGGTCAGGGACCGTGGCACTTCGCACTTGCCAGTTCGAGTCCGGGCCCGCAAGTTGTCTTTTGAACCGCTCGAAGACCGGCGTGTGCTGTCGGTCGCGTTGCCGCAGGTCGAGCTTTTCGGGACCGCACCCGCCTTGTTCGTAGAGAACCAGGGCCAGTGGGCCGACACCTCGGTGCGCTACCTGCATCAGGGGAACGGGGCCAACGTGGCGATGACGGACGCGGGAGTGGCTTTCCAGGTATTTCGGAGCGAGCCGCTCGAGAATACGGACGCGGGACAACCACGGGCCTCGCTTCCGCGGTTGCGTTCGGGCCGGCTCTCGCCTGAGACCTCGGCCACCCAGATGCTGCAATTCTCGGCCGAGTTTGCCGGCGCGAACGTGGTTCGGCCGCTGGGCCTGCAGCCTGCTGAAACGCGATTCAACTATTTCGTCGGCGATCAGACGGATTGGCGCAGCGAAGTCCCCAGCTATGAAATCGTAGCCTATGAGGGGCTCTACAACGGCATCGACTTGCACACCTGGGGCCAACGCAACAGCTTGAAGTACGAGTTCCACGTCGCCCCCGGAGCCGACTGGTCGCAGATCCAGGTCCGCTACGACGGGATCGCCGGACTTTCGCTGACCGAGGACGGCTCGCTGGTGGTCGACCTGGGCGGCAACTGGGGCCAATGGACGGACGACGCACCGTACATCTACCAAGTGATCGACGGGCAGCAGATCGAGGTGGCCGGGGGGTTTGAACTCGTGGATGCCTGCACCTACAAGTTCGCCGTCGCCGGCCCCTATGACGCCACGGCGCCTTTGATCATCGATCCCGACCTGGCCTGGTCCAGCTACCTGGGCGGGTCTTCCGGTGATAACGCTATTGACGTCGCGGTGGACAGCGATGGAAACATCTTGATTACCGGCGATACTCAATCATCCTGGGTCTCTGGCGGGTGGGACACGACTCGCGGTGGCCTCGACGCTTATGTGGCGAAGCTGAGCCCGACCGGCGGTCATCTCTGGAGTACCTACTTAGGTGGCAGCAGTGACGAGTACGGAGAGGGCGTCGCGGTCGATTCCATCGGGAACGTTCTGGTGGTTGGCGACACCTGGAGTTCCGGCTGGGTTTCCGGCGGGCTCGATACGAGTCACGGCGGTGAGACGGATGCCTTCGTCGTGAAGCTGACCCCGGCAGGCGGGCACGTCTGGAGTACCTTCTTGGGCGGAGCCAATAACGAGCAGGGCACGGGGATCGCCGTCGACGCTTCCAACAACGTTTTCGTGACCGGCGTGGCAGAGCCCCCCGACCCCAGTAATTGGGTGTCTGGCGGATACGACACGAGCCACGACGGCCAGTACGTCGATGCCTTCGTGATGAAGTTCACCCCCGCCGGCGCCCATGTCTGGAGCACCTTCATGGGCGGCAGTAAAGAGGACTACGGATGGTCCATCGCCGTGAACGGGGCCGGCGAAGTGTTCGTCGCCGGCGAAACGGGCAGCGAGGGCGCTTACGACGGGTTCGTGGCGAAGTTGACTGCCAATGGCAAAACCCGCTCCTGGAACGTCAGTGTGGGCGGCAGTAGTGACGATGCGTGTTACGGCGTCGACGTGAATTCGGCCGGCGAGGTCCTGGTTACCGGCGTCACGTGGTCGTCAGGCTGGGTCTCCGGCGGATGGGATACGAGTTTCGGCGGCGGCTCCGACGGCTTTGTAGTGAAACTAAGTTACACCGGCAGTCGCCTCTGGAGCAGCTACCTGGGTGGCGGTGGCGACGATGACGCCATCGGCGTGGCCGCAGATGCAGGCGGCGACGTCCTGATTTCCGGCGGAACCAAATCCTCGGGTTGGGTCTCCGGCGGGTTCGACACGACTCACGGCGGCACCAGTAACCAGGACGCCTACGTGGTGAGGCTGAACTCCGCGGGAGCACACGTCTGGAGCACCTATTTGGGCGGTAGCAGCGAGGACTACGGCATGGGGATCGACGTGGATGCGAACGGCGACATCCTGGTTGTCGGAGAGACCCAATCCTCCGGCTGGGTTTCCGGCGGATATGACACGACCAAGGAGGACACCAGCGCGGACGGCTTTGTCGCCAAGATCACGGAGCAAGTCCCCAACCAACCGCCTGAGATCGCAAGCTTGACTGCGTCTCCCGCCTCGGTCACGCGTCCCGTCGATGTTACGTTCACCGCGGTCGGCGTCAGCGATCCCGTCGGCAGCGTGGCGCGAGTGGAATTCTACCGCGATACGAACGACGATGGTCAGTGGGATGAGGGCGACGAACTGCTGGGCGCGGACCTCGACGGCAGCAACGGCTGGAACTGGACCGGCAGCACGGCGGACTGGCCGCTCGGACTGCATGCGTTCTTCGCCAGGGCCCAGGACGACAGCGAAGCGTGGAGCGTCCCGGTCAGCACGACCGTGGACGTGGGAAATGCCATCCCGGCCGTGACGGGCCTGTTGGCCGCCCCGACCCCCGTTACGCGTCCCGGCGGCTTGACCTTGACCGCGGACGGCGTGAGCGATCCGGACGACGTTGTGGAGCGAGTCGAATTCTACCGCGATGCGAACGGAAACAGCGCGTGGGATGCTGGCGACCAGTTGCTGGGCACGGATTACGATGGAAACGACGGTTGGAGTTGGACCGGGAGCACAGCCGGTTGGGCGCTCGGCCAGCATACGTTCTTTGCCCGAGCCCACGACAACGACGACGCCTGGAGCGATCCGGTCAGTGCTGCTGCCGACGTCGTCAATGCCGTTCCGGTCGTAGCAAGCCTTGTGGGCGATCGCAACCCGGTCCCCAGTGGCGCCGCGTTGACGCTGCAGGCCAAAGATGTGAGCGATCCGGACGGCGACGTGGATCGGGTCGCGTTCTACTGCGACGCAAATGGCGACGCTGCGTGGAACGAGGGCGATGATCTGCTGCTGGGTACAGACGAAGACGGCACGAACGGCTGGAATTGGGCCGTCGATACGGCCGGTTGGGCGCTTGGCCCGTATACGTTCTTTGCCCGGGCACAGGACAGCGACGGGGCGTGGAGCGTCCCGGTGACGGGCAGCGTGACCGTGGCTTACTGGCAGAACCTCAACAACCCGTTCGATGTGAACGGCGACGGCAAGGTGGATGCGGCCGACGTGCTGTCGTTGGTGAACGAGATCAACCTCAATGGCGGCGGAGTGCTGCCGGCCCGCAGCGGCGACAACATGCACCAACCCTTTTTCGACGTCGACGGGAACGGCTCCTTGGCTCCTCTCGATGTGCTAGAAGTAATCCACTGTATCAACCTGGCGAACATGCCGCCGTCCGCCTCGGGTGAGGGAGGCGAGGATGTGCGGGCGACCGCAGCCCCGGCGCCGTCGATGGCGACCACCCGGACCGCCGCCCGGCCCGAAGTGTTGTGGAATCCCAATTCCAGCGACTTGGACAGGACATGCGCCCCGGTGCCGGGCAAGCGATGGCTGTCCCACTTCCAGGAGTTCTCGGACGACCAGCGAGCCTTGCCGGATCGGGAGCCGTTGCTGGATGACGCCACCCGTGATGCCTACTTCGCCACCCTGGGCTAGTGCCGCCTCAACTCCAAAATAGAGCTTGTAGTGCCGCATTCATGCGGTCGGCACCGGCTGAAGCCGGCACCACCAACTCCAATCTCAAGCCTGAACGGGGCTAGTTCTCCCCGGGCGTGGGGGCGGCTGGCGCGGCGACGGCGCTCTCGGCCCCCGGGCCGGCGGAAGGGGGCGCTGGCTGCGGCGCGGGCAAAGGAGTCGCTGCCGCGCCTTCCGGAGCGGGGACCTCCGGCGAAGATTCCAGCGGAAGCGGACAGAATTCCCAGCCGCCGCCCAGGGCCCGGTACACTTGGATCAAGCCCTGCACGATTTCGCCTTGCGACTGGGCCAGCATGTCTTGCTGCTGAACCAGGTCCTGCTGGATCACCGCCACACGGTTGAAGTCGGCGGCTCCGCCTTGGTACTCCCGAGTGATGATCTGCACGGCTTGCTGAGTGCTGTTCACGCTGTCGCCCAGCAACTTGGTCCGTTCCTGGGCGCGGAGGAACATGGCCAGCCCGTCCTCGACTTCCGCATTGGCTCGCAGCACCGCCTCCTGGTAGGCGCTCACCAAGGCCCAGAACCGCGCGTCCTGGACTTGCATGTTGTTGCGGATGCGCCCGTAATTCAAAATCTTCCACTCGAAGATCGGACCGACGGCACCGGTCAAGGCAGGGCTGGTGAACAGCTGCGACGCATTCTCGGCCTGGTAGCCGATCGTGCCGTTGATCGCAAACATGGGATACAGATCGGCTTCGGCAATGCCGATCTGTTGGCCCTGCGCGGCCGCCTCACGTTCGGCCCGGCGAACGTCGGGACGGCGGCGCAACAAGTCCGCGGGGATCCCGATGGCTACCGTTTCGGGCACCTGCGGAACCGCACCGGGGCGGAACTCGTTCTCCAGATCCGCCGGAGGCCTGCCCAACAGGACGCACAGCCGGTTGCCGGCCTGGCGCATGGCCAACTGGAGCTGTGGAATCTGGGATTGAATCTGAGCCAGATTGCTGCGGGCCTGATGGAAATCCAACGGGCCCGCGCCGCCGGCCTTGAGGCGACGGTCGGCGACATTAAGCACGCGCTCTTGCAGTTCGACGTTGGCACGCAAGTAGTGGATTCGCTGCTGCAGCGTGCAGAGTTGGGCGTAATTGGCTGCGACATCTCCCAGGAGCGTGACCAGAACGTGATCGTAGTTGGCGGAAGACGCCTCCAGCGTGTACTCGGCGGCGGCGACCGCACGGCGGAATCGCCCCCAAAAATCAAGTTCCCAACTGAGATTGAATCCCAAGGCCCACTGGTCGAAGAACTGGCTTCCTACTCCCGGCGAGTCGTTGGACACCTGACTGGCCGCCCCGCGCTGGTAGTAGCCAAAGGCCTCCTGGGTCTGCGGGAACAAGTTGCCGGACGCGATCCCCAACTGGCCCCTAGCTTCCAGCACGCGAAAGCCCGCCTCGCGCAACGACAAGTTCTGCGACGAGGCTTCGGCAATCAGCCGATCCAGCGTCGGATCTTGAAACACCGACCACCATTGCCCCAGTTCCGTCCAGTCGTCGCGCACGCGCACATCGGCGGCGTCGATCCACTGAGGGGCAGCGCACGCCGCAGGCACGCAAGCATTGGGCCCCACTTTGAATCCATTATGCACGTACTCGCGCGGACTGGTGCATGCGTTCAAGGAAAGGACCAGTGCAGCTAGAATCCACGCCTCGGCTCGCAGCCACAGCACTCGGTGCATGTTCGGTCTCCTCAAGGACACGGGCAGGTTATGGGCCGTCAAGGTCTAGCCAGTTTGCCGCCCTTGCCAAGAACGCGGCGGATTGCTCACGCGGGATCCTGCCGCATCCTACGAACCACCAAGACCGTTCGGCGCGGGTTTCTGACCCCCGCCGAAACCGCCGACCGTAGGTCTCCGACCTTCGGTTTTGTTGGCGATCCGTAGAAAAGTCGCAGGTCGTACGACCCACTACCTCCGCGCTATCGGAAGAACCGCGAAGACAAGAACAACCTTTTCAGGTAGACCGGTATAACCGATATTTTCGCTATTGGCGGCGGGGTTTGGCGAGTCAGCAGCGTTCGAGCAGCAGGTGAGCGGAATGGCGCTGGCCACCGTTTCCGGATCGGCGGCCATACCGGCGGCTGGCGCCTTGCCGCCCACGTGTCATCTGACAGTTATTTCTCGAACGCTGCTTAGCCAACGCCGGCTTCGCCGGCGACCTTGAGGGCAGGGCCGCGCACGACCGGCCGGTACAGCGTGTCCCGTTCCACCGCTTCGCGGCCGGCGGCGACGATCAAGCGGCGGATCTCGTCCACGGACAACGCCTCCGGGGTCGTCGCGCCTGCGTCGTGGTAGATCAACTCGTGGCGGACCGTGCCGTCGAGATCGTCGGCGCCGTAAGACAGGGCGACTTGCGCCGTGCCGGCCCCCAGCATGATCCAGTAGGCCTTGATGTGCGGGATGTTGTCCAGCATCAGGCGGCTGATCGCGATGGTCCGCAGGTCCACCAGGGCCGAGGGCTTGCGAAGGTGGGAGTATTTCGTGTTCTCGGGGTGGAAGGCCAGGGGGACGAAGGTCTGGAACCCGCCGGTCTCGTCCTGCAATTCCCGCAATCGGACCAGATGATCGACGCGGTGCCACGGCTGCTCGATGTGCCCGTACAACATCGTGCAATTCGAGCGCAGGCCCAGTTCGTGAGCGGTGCGATGGATCTCCAGCCACTTGGCCGCGCCGGCTTTGTGTTCGCAGATCTGATCGCGGACTTGGGGATGGAAGATCTCCGCGCCCCCACCCGGCAAGCTGCCCAGACCGGCGCCGATCAAGTCCTGTAACACCGCCCGCACCGGCCGCTTGGTGAGGAATTCAAACCAGTTGATTTCTACGGCGGTCCACGCTTTCAGGTGCAGGGCGGGACAAGCCTCGTGCAGAATGTGCAGGATGTTCCGATACCAGTCGAACGGTTTCTGATGGTGCAACCCGCCTACGATGTGCATTTCGGTGCAGCCGTAATCGGCGGCCTCGCGCCCCCGCTCGACGATCTGCTCGTCGGTCATCACGTAGCCTTTGGGATCGCGCAGGTCGGCGCGAAACGCACAGAAGTTGCAGCGATAGATGCAGACGTTGGTCGGGTTCAAGTGCGTGTTGATATTGTAATAGGCGACGTTCCCGTTGATCCGTTCCCGGACCAGGTTCGCCAACTGGCCGATCTCCTGGAGAGGTGTCTCCGGCTCGTAGAGCAGCAAGCCGTCATCCAGCGACAGCCGCTGGCCGGCCTCGATCTTCTCGCGAATCGGCTTCAGCTTGGGATGGGTCGTCCGCAGCATTCTCCGGTGTCTCCCCCGGGCGGCATGTTTGCGCTCCCCGTAGCATGGCTCTCCGAGCCGTGCGGGTTCCCTTGAATCCTCGCGACGGTCTGCGCGGCTCGGAGAGCGCGTGAGCCGCAGGGCTCAGGGCTAAGTCTACCACGGAAGTTATTCCGTGAACAAACGGTGAGGTTAGAAAAGGGGCAACTTCGGTTGGGGTCGCCCGGTGAGCGAACCTCACGCCGGTAAATATGGGGAATTGACCCCATTGCGACAACGGGGAGGGAGTGGTTCACCACCACTCCCTTACCCGCTCGTGCTACCTGGTACCATCGGGGACGGGTTTGTTCGGTTCCTCGTACACGATGCGGCATTTGACGATCCGCCGGTTCAGGACGTCGACCACGAACAGCCGGTCCTGCCAGACGGACAGGGCGGAGATCAGGCCGAAAGGCAGTTCGGGGTGCGGCGACGGGCTGCCCGGGCCCCGGCAATCCAGGTTGCCGTAGCTGCCGAACTCGCCCACCAACTGGCCCGTCGCGCAGTCGATCACCTGGACGCTGTGCTTGGCCGCGGCGTACAGATAGCCCTTGCCGTCTAACGTCTGGTGTTGCCTGGAAGTAATGCAATGGCACGGCGCAAAGAGGACCTGGGCCTGGCCGACGTAACCTTCCCAGGGGCGGGACCAGAGCGGATCGCCGCCGGTCGGCGGGAACTTGGACAGGGTCAGCTGATTGTCCCACGCCCGCTCGGCCGGCTCGGCCAGGTGCAGGACGTACAAGTTGCCTTCGTCGTCCACCTGGAGTCCCCGCACGGCGGTCAGGCGGAGCAGGCCCCGCGTCTGCAGTCGCCCGTCCGCATCGTAGACGTTCACCTGCCGCGCGGCCGCCTTGTAAGCACTCACCGGCCGCGCCGCGGCATCCACGTCCGCTTTGGCCACACAGTAGATCTTGCCGCGCCGGTCCACCTCGACGCCGTGATACACGTCGTGCCAGAACCCGACCTGCATGGGATGATCGACGAACAAGGCATTCGTCCCCGTCGCTGCGAACGGAAGCGGGGTCCCGGCGCGGTCGAAACGCAGGATCTCGACACCGGCCTTGGTCAGTTTCCAGCGGTAGACGCGGCCGTCTTTGCCAAAGATGGAATCCAGGAACAGCGGCTCGTCCGGGTAGCGGAAATGACGCTCGTAGTCCAGCGTCCACCAGGGCGAGGTGGCCTTCAGACCCAGGTTGTTGAAGAACGCGGGCGGCCATTTCTTGAGCACGGTCCCCGCTTGGTCGATCCGGTACACCGTGCCGTACTGCTTGAGCCGGTAGTTGGAATCGTCTTCGACGTACAGTTCGCCCGTTTGCGGGTCGATGTTCAACAGGGGCTGGTTGCCGCTTTGCCGAGGACAACGCAGCGTGTCGCCCGCGTCCCCGAACTCCGCCCGGATCGAGAGATCGTCGCCGGCCAGTTGCAGCAGCCGGCCCGATCCCGACCCGTTGGCCACCCAGACCAGCGGCGGGGCGACTGCGACGTCCACGGCGATCTGGACCACATCCGGATGCAGGGGCGGAGAAGCGGCCAGCAGACGCGGTTCCTGCCAGCTCCGGAGCTTGATCAGCCGCGTGGGCTCCGCGGCGTCTTGCTGCGCCGCGCGCAAATAGTCCTGCTGGATCGATGCCAACGTGCGTTCGACGATCGGCTGGTCCGCCGAGCGCGGTTGCGGCGCGACCAGCACGTACAGGCTCTTGTCGCGGTCCAGGGCCAATGCGGTCGGGCCGTGAAGGGAGTGCTTCTCGCCCTGGTGCTCGTAATGCGTGATGGTCGCAACCGGGCGGCCGTCCGGCCCCAGGACCTGCAAACGGTTGTTCCCGGAATCCGCTACGATCAGGTGACGGCCGTCGTGGACCAGGCCGCTGGGCGAAGCGAAGCCCGCGAGCGCGGCCTGTTCTTCCAGCTTGACGCCGCCGAGCAAGCGGCACTTCCAGACATAGGCTCCGCGCCCTTCCGGCCCGCTCAATTCCCGCTGGTACGTCACCTCTTGCTGGCCGACCTCCCAATGATAGCCGTAGTTCCTGGTCGGCCGCGAACTCTGACCGGCCGAGACGTACAAAGCGCCGTCCGGATCGAAACAGAAGTAGGGGTAGTGGAGCGAGTGGAACGACAGGTAATTCTGCAGGTCCTGGGCGTTCAACACGTCCTGGGTCCAGCTGTGGCTTTCAAACGGTTCATTGCGTCCGGCATGGTACGCCGAGGTCCAGCCTTCCGGCGGCAGACTGCCGTCCGGCTTCAGCCTCCAGAGCGTCGCGCGGTAGATGTTGGCCAGGATCAAGTCGCCGTCCGGCGCCAGCGAGATCTTCTGCGGCAGATGCCAAAACGCACCGTACAAGGACAGCGAACCGCACAGGGTTTCGAACAGCTTGGGGATGGCCAGTTCGGTGTCGCCTTCCCGCGCCGTCGCGGCGCACAGGTCCTGGACGTTCGCGCGGGGCAAGGCCGGATGGAACGGCATGACGGTCCGCACGTACCGGCCCTGGCGGTCGAAGACCCGCAATTCCGGCGCCTCCCGGAACGGCCGCGGATCGGACAGCACGTACAGTTCTCCCCGGCGTTCGTCCACGGCCAGGTCCCAGATGATGCCGCAGGCGTGCGGATCGCCGGCCAGCAGGAACCGCTCGAATTCCAGCCGCACCTCGCCCGTGGTGCCGGGGTGCGCGGAACCGGGGCCCAGCGCGATCTGCGGCCGGCCCTGCTGCTCGGCCAGCAACGCACGCCGCGCGGCGCCGGGCGTGTAGTACACGTTCACTCCCCATTGGGCGGCCGACGAGAAAGGGGTCGCCTTGGGAATCGCATAGTCGGGCGCCGGCAGGCGGTCGCGCGGCGGGATGCCCGTCAGGGTTCCCCAGTCGCCGGGGTGCTCCAGCGGGCTGTGCCAACCATGGACCTCGCCGCCCGGCATGCCGAACCGCCGGACGTTGAACCCGATCTCGGCGGCCAGCGTCTTGTTCTTGTAGAAGATCTCGAAGGGCAGCGCGAACTCGGCGGTCCAACCGTCGCTCTGCCAGGCCACCGCACAGTCGAACTTCGGTTGCCAAGTCCGGTCGTGCCAGGGCGGCGTGTGTTCGTGGTACGAGCAGGCGACCTGGCCGCCGCCCTCGGCCGCAAGCCGAATCCGGTAGAACGAGTTGCGGTCCGCGTTCGAGTCGATCAGCAGTTCGATGAATTCGCCGGTGCCCGCCGAGCCGGCCACGTGGCCGTCGCGGCCGTGCGGCGAGCAATCGACGACCCGATTGCCTCGCGCCTTGGACGCCGGCCAACATCCCAGCACGGCGTCGCCGGTTGCCGCCGTGCGGCCCTGGTCGCGGTGGCGGGCTTCGATCTCGTCGGCCGTCAGCGCCCGGCCGTAGATCACCGGCAGGGCCAAATCGCCTTGCAGATGGTTCACCGCCGGTCCGTTGTGTCCGCACGCGCCCAGCCACAGCGGGGCAGCTCCGGGCCGCACCGGGCCATCGTACGCTTGTTCGGCCACGCGCCCGCCGTTGACCCACAGCGATTGGGTCTTGCCGTCCCATACGCCCACGACGTGTTGCCACTGGTCCTGCGTCAGGGCCGGGCCATAAATCGCCTGATCGGTCCGATATGCGCCGCCGTCGCCCACATAGAATCCGATCCGGCCTTGCACGTCGATGCCGAGCGAATAGCCGCAAGCCGTGGGGTAGTTGTGTTGCCCGATCAGCGACTGCCAAACGTTCAGTTGCCGCGGGCAGACCCAGCACTCGACGGTCAAGGCCGTCAACACATGGTCGGCAGGCAGGCCGTTGGTGACGCGGAGGAAGCAGCCTGGACGGATGGGCAACGGAACGGGCGGCTCGGCGGAAGCCGAACGATCGCCGCCCGTGTCCTCGCCGGCCGTGCGTGCGCCGGTCTCGGCCAGGTCGCCCGCACAACGCAAGGCGACGTACAGGTGGCCGTCATCGCGCAGAATGAACGCCTGGGTGGTAGACGTGCCCGGCGCCGCTCCGGTGACCTTGAGCGGCCCCGTTGCTGCCGCCCCCTGCCAGCACGGTTCATCGAGCTTGCCGTCGATCGCCGGCCGGGAATCGGTCACCGGCACTTGCAGCGTGGGGGGCTTCGAATGACTGACCTCGGCCGATGCGCGACCCCCGCCCAGCACGCAGCCCAGCATGGAAATCAAAACCAGGAGTTGTGTCAGGTTCTTCATTCGTCGTCTCCTTCTCGCGGACCGTGTCGCGATTCATCTCGCCCTCAGCGCCGCGGGCGACGATGGCGTGCCGTTTCGCGTCGCCGGGCTTCTTCAAGGCGCGCCTCCTAAACGCTTGATGCGGATGGCGCGGAATTGCACGGCGTCGTTGTGGCCGTTGAAGCCGAAGTGACCTCTCCGGTTGCCCAGGCCCGTAAATTGCTTGAGCGGGTACAGGAACGCGGCCGGATCGACCTTGGCAATATCGGTCTCGAGAATGACGAACCCGTTCAGTTCCACCTTGGCCGTCGTCCCGATGATCGTCGACTCCTGAAAATTCCATTGGCCGGTCGGCCGAAGGCCGCCCCGGTGCGCGGGGACGCAGGCATAAAACGAGCCATGGGCCTGTTGCGGTTTGAGGTTATAGAACTTGGGATGGCTGGGGTCGTTGTATTGGGGATGTCCGTCGTCGAGCACCTGCAGTTCGCAAAAACTGTTCCACGTGCCGTGGCCTTCGCCCGGATAGCGGATGGCGAGCCCGCTGTTGCCGCCCGGCGGCAATTTGAACTCCAGACGCACGACGAAGTCGTCGTACTGGTCCTGCGTAAACAGCGTGCCGCCCTTGCCCGGCTTGCAGGTGATGGCGCCCTCTTCGACCGTGTAATCGTCGACGGCTCCGGCCCAGCCGGACAGGTCCCGGCCATTGAATACCGAGACAAAACCGTCGTCCCCCTTGGTCGCGAGGATCGCATTGGCCTCGTCGCCGCTAATCTCGCGAATGAACAGGTCGCGCCAGCGCATCTCGCGGCCGTGTGTCTGCAGCTGAACCGGGCCGGTCTTCGGCAGCGGCCGGCGCTCGGACTCCGGCTTCGCCCGATCGAAATAGTTGTACAGGCGAGCGTGGTCGACCACGAGTTGGCCGTTCAGCCAGACGCTCACCCGCTCGCCGGTGATCACCACGCGCATGGTGTCCCATTGGCCGATGGGGTTGTCGGCTCTGACCAGCGGGTCTTTTCCGGGCGTACCGGCCGGATTGTTCCACAGGCCGCCGCTGCCCTTGTCCGCACCGTGCTTGAACTTGGTTTCGTCGGTCGCGTCCCAGATCGAGACCTGCGGGATGCCGCGGAGGTAAATGCCGCTGTCCGCCCCGGGCACCATCCGGTAGGATGCCCGCAGTTCGAAATCGCCGTAGCATCCGTCGGTCGTCAGATACAGGCCCGTCCCGTCGTTGATCAGTTCGCCATTCTCGACCCGCCAGTGCTGGCGGATGTCTTCCATGCCGGCCGCCTTCTTCTCGGCCAGTTTCTCCGGCGGCAGGGCCATGTACTCGCGAGGATCTTCCGTCTTCGCGCCCCACCAGCCGTCCAGGTTCTGGCCGTTGAACAAGGCCACGAAGCCTTCCGGTGGCACGTTGTGCTCGGCTGCGGCCAAACCGGACTCGCCCCGCGCCCCCACCACCCACGACGCCGACAGAAACGTAACCGCCCAGCAGACAGCCCGACATTTCATCTCTCTCAACCTCCTCGCGATCCAGGTGACAAGTAGAACAGGTAAGCGTGTTCGAAACGCGTGTAGTGGAAACCGGCGGAATCCCCCTGTCAATAGCCCCCACTGCCTGCCGGGCCTTCGAGCCAATTGCCACTGGCCAGCACACTTGATCGACATCGCACCTGAAC
>CAZAQY010000039.1:0-45001 GCA_964486845.1 uncultured Pirellulaceae bacterium | reverse complement strand
TGCAGCCGGCGAGCGGAATTGTCAACCCAACAGCCCCAACGATCGGTCGTCGTTTGGGCAGTTGGGGGGCCGGGTGCTGTCTCGTTTGCAGCCGACCCGATGATCCGTACGGGCAGCGACCCACCCTCGCCAACAGCTCATGATCGAAGCAAGCAATCAGCTTACGCTGTTGGGGTGGAGTCCCCCGAGTTCCGCGCGGGACCAGGGAGGGATTGTACGGCTGCGGTGGCAGACTGCAGCAAGACCGCGCGCGCCCATGAGGCGACTTCCCCCCGTTCGGTCATGGAAGCTGCCTTTTCCAGCAGTTCTCCATCGCGGGTCCTTGATGGGGGCCTTGCGGGCTTTGACAATGCAATCGCACGCGGTGAACCCAACCGCCACGGCTGCCTTGATCAATTCGATGTGGGCCCACTGGAATCGGTGGCCGTGAACGTAGTCGGCGATCTTGGCCAGCAAGATCCCTTCCGGCTTCAAAGCGCGGTACGCCTCCGCGACGAACGGCCTGTAGCGATGCAGGGGATTGGGTTCAAGAGACACCCTAGCGCGGCACAGCCGCAGCCGAGTGGATGGCGAATGGCAAGTGGCAAGTGGCGGGTGAAGAGAATCCGACTCTGCGTTCTTCCACTCGCCACCCGACACTTGCCACTTGAAGTTACCCAATTTTACAATTTGCGCAGGAGAACGTCAGATCACCCGTTAACCGTGTAAGACAGCGGAACACCACGCGACGGTTGTTGCGTCGCCGTCAAGCCCAAGCGGCGACAAGGCGCCGCAGTCCAGAATGCGCCCAGAAAATCGCAAAATCGGCCAATAGGAATTTGAAGATGCGCTTACGGTTCGCGCGTCTTTTCACGAAAGACTCTAAGTTGCGGGGAGACTACGCCATGCTTTCAATCAATCGACGACAGTTTGCCTGTTTGGGCTTGTGGGGGCTTGCGGGCGGCGCATGGAGTCTGCCACGGTTCCTGCTGGCAGCGGAGGCCGCGGATGGTTTTGATCCGGATCGTCCGCTGCTTGTCACTGGCCGCAAGCTCCGGGTCCAGCCGGTGTTCATGCACACGACGTTCCAACGGCGTGAGGCGACCAGTTGGCGGTCCTGGAGTGCGATCAGCACACCCGAAGCGGCTGCGGAAGAACGGCAGCGAATCGAGCGCGAACTCGCGACGTTGTCCAAAGAGTGCGACTTTCCGCTGGAGATCTTGCCGTTACAGACGGTCACGACCGCCGACGAAGCGACGAAGGTCCACGCCGTGGACTATGACGTGGTGTTGGTCTATCCGGCGACCGGTTCACGAAACGTGCTGTTGGCCTGCTTCGCCCCCCCGCCGTCCAAGGACACGCTGATCTTTGCCCGGCACCAGTCGGGACCGCTCTACTACTGGTACGAGGCGCTCAGCACGAGCTTTCTGAAGAAAGGCGACCCGGAGGACTACGCCGAATGTGGCGCTGACAACCACGGCCCGGTGACCGTGAACGACGTGGTGATCGACGATTACGCCGAGGTGCGTTGGCGGCTGCGGGCGCTGTACGCCATCAAGAACTTCGTCGGCCACCGGATCGTGGCCTTGGGGGGCGCTCAAGGCAAATACGACGCCACGGCTCCGCAGGTCGCCAAGGAGAAATATCGCTTCGAGATCGTGGACGCTTCCTACGACGATCTGGCCAAACGACTGGAGAACCTGCGAGCCGACGCGGGGTTCACGGCCCTGGCGGAGAAATGGACGGACCGGTACGTTGCGATTCCGGGCACATCGTTGGAAACCGGCCGGCCGTTCGTCGTCGGTTCGTTCGCGCTGTACCGGATCTTCAAGGACTGGATGCGCGAGCACGGCGCCACGTCGATCACCATCAACCAGTGCATGGGGACGATCATCCGCACGTCGCAAACGACGGCCTGCTTGGCGCTCAGTTGGCTGAACGACGAGGGTTATCTGGCGTTTTGCGAGTCGGATTTTGTGATCATTCCTCCCGGCGTCCTGCTGCACTACGTCACGGGGCGTCCGGTGTTTCTGCACAATTCGACGTTCCCGCACGGGGGCCTCGTGACCTGCGCCCACTGCACGGCTCCGCGCCGCCTGGACGGCAAACGCTATGAACCGGCCAAGATCGTGACGCACTACGAATCCGATTTCGGAGCGGCGCCGAAAGTCGAGATGCCGATCGGCCGGCAGGTGACGTTCCTGGATCCCGAATACGCCACGGGCCGCTGGCTGGGCTTCACGGGCGTGATTCGCGCGAATCCCTTCCACGAGATCTGCCGCACGCAACAGGACGTGGCGATCGACGGGGATTGGAAGAAGCTGATCCGCGAGGCCCGTGATTCGCACTGGATGATGGCCTACGACAACCACCTGGCCCCCGCGCGGTACGCGGCCCGCAAGCTGGGAATCCGCTGGGTGGATGTGTCGGAACCGGCGTAACGCGCCCGTGGAGCGCCACATCGTAGCAGGCACGCTCCGCGTGCCGTCACTAGCGGACGGCACGCGGAAATGCCTGCTACCATCTCAGATTCGCGGGGGCTTCTCGCAGCGCGGCGTCGGTGCGGCCGGATGACGCCGACCGCGAGGCCTTGCTGGGTCTGTTTCCAGCGCGCGAACGGATGCGAACCACGGCGGTGGGCGACGGGGTCGCGATCCCGCACCCGCGTTGTCCGCTGGTGTTGGGCCTGCCTCAGTCCGACGTGCGACTGTGTTTTCTCGCCCAACCCCACGACTTTGGCGCCCCGGACGGCATGCTGCGGCTGTTGGGACGCATCGAGGCGGACGGCGAGAAGTCGTCCTGAGCGGCTCCTGGCCCGGCGACTTCGGCCGCCGACGATCATCGCTACGCTCCGTACTTGCCCAACCGGCCCGCGTTGGCCAGGGCCAGGGTCATCAGGTACTTGGCCTCGAACTGCCCCAGTCCGCCGTGGACACAGTTGGACTCGCCAAACTGGGTCTGGGCGTCCGGCCGGCAGCAGTCGGACACCAGCAGCGTGGGCACCGCATGCCAGCTGTGGCTTTTCAAGTAGGCAGGCGTGCTGTGGTCGCCGGTGACGATCAGCACCGTGGGCTGCAGCGCGGTGATCCGCGGCACGGCCGCGTCCAACTCCTCGATCCGCTTGACTTTGCCGTCAAAGTTGCCATCCTCGCCCGTGCTGTCGGTGTACTTGAAGTGCAGGAAGAAGAAGTCGTAGTCCTTCCAATGCTGCCCCAGGAGGTCCATCTGGTCCGTCAGCGTCTGCGCTTGGCCGACGATGTCCATGCCGACCAAACGTGCCAGTCCTTTGTACATCGGGTAGACGGCGATGGCCGCGGCCCGCAGTCCATACACTTCCTGGTAGGACGGCAGCTTGGGCTTGCCGGCGAATCCGCGCATGGTGTGGAAATTGGCTTTTGGCTGGTCGGCCAGAATCTGCTTGGCCTGGGCCAAAAACGCCTTTGCCACTTCCACCGTTTTCTGGCTGGCCGCATCCTCCGCGACCGGATCCAGCGGCGGCACGCCCGTGGCCTGCGGATCGGTATCCTTGACGCGATCGCCCAGCCCCGGACCGCGGAACACGACCACGAACCGATGCTCCTTGACCGGCTCGACAAACACCTCGACGCCGGGAATCTTGACCTGCCGCAGCCGGACCGCCAGCGGGCCGCTCTCCTCGGTCTTGATCCGTCCGGCGCGCCGGTCGGTGATCTTGCCCTCCGCGTCGATCGTACAGAAATTGCAGCGGATGGCCACGTCACCATCCTGCAGCTCGAACCCGATGCCGGTCGCCTCCAGGGCGCCGCGGCCGATCACGTACTTCAACGGATCGTAGCCGAACAGGCCCAGATGCCCCGGCCCGCTGCCCGGCGTGATGCCGGGGACGATGGGGATGGCCGAGCCCAGCACGCCGCGGGCGGCCAGCGCGTCCAGGTTCGGCGTCCGGGCCGTCTCCAACTCCGTCTTGCCGCCCGGCTGCACCGGCAGCCCGCCCAAGCCGTCGGCCACCAGCATCACTATCTTGGAGTCGTTCTTGACCTTCAGTTCACGCGTCAAATCGTGGATGTCCATCGCTGTGCTTTCCTTACCTGTCAAAACGTTGATCGAAACGCAACCGGCGGATAGATTGTCAAGAAAATCGCCCGTTCCGCAAGCGACCCAGCCGCTGTTTGCCGCGTTTTTCACGGCCTTCGCCGCTGGCGTGCGGACCGCCGGCGCGATATCCTCATAAAGCTGACGATCTCGGCCATTTGGAGTACGGTCAACTGGACAAGCGAATTCCCATGAGCACCAAGAAAATCAACCTGATCACCTACGATCCCGCCGGCGTGTTCCTCGACGAAACGGGCGTTTCCCCCGCAGAATTGCAGGCCCTTGCGCCGCGTCTGGAGGAGGCGCGGCGCGAGGTCCTGGAGGTCGACCTGCGATTGCTAGCGGAGGGCGTCGTGCCCAAGGAAAAGGACCCACTGGACGCCGCTTTCCTGGAACTGCCCGAAAAGATCCTCGCCGAGTACCAGGCCGACCAGCGGAACAGCGAGCTGGGTCAGATCCTGACGACCGCCCGGCGGCTGCAAAACGCCGTGGACCGCGTGGTCGTGCTCGGTATCGGCGGGTCATACATGGGCGCTCGAGCCTTGATGGAAGCCTGCTGCGATCCGTATTTCAACGAACTGTCCCGAGGCGACCGCGGCAGCCGGCCGCGGATGTACTTTGAGGGCAACAACGTCGACAACGACGCCTCGCAAGGACTGCTCAAACTGCTGGGCAACGGCCGTTTGGCCGAAAACGTCGAGGACCGCTGGGCCATCGTCGTGATCAGCAAGAGCAGCACCACGCTGGAGACGGCCGTGGCCTTGCGCCAATTCCTGGCGGCCCTCAAACAGTCGGTCGGCGGCGATGCGGGAAAACTGGCCTCGTTGGTCGTGCCCGTCACGGGGACCAGCGGCAAGCTGTTCAACCTGGTCAAGGCCCTGGGCTGCCCGGACATCTTCCGCGTCCCGGACGGAGTCGGCGGCCGGTTCTCCGTGCTGTCGGCCGTCGGCCTGCTGCCGGCCGCCGTCCTGGGCCTGAACGTCGTCACGCTGCTGGAGGGCGCGGCGGCCATGAACGAGCACTTCCGCACCGCGCCGCCGGGCGAGAACGCCGTGCTGGACTACGTCGGCGCCGGCCACCTGCTGGAGGACAAGTGCGGAGCCACCATCCGCGTGCTGAACGTGTGGTCCAAAGCGCTGGAATCCGTCGGCCTTTGGTACGACCAGCTGCTGGCCGAAAGCCTCGGCAAGCAGCGCCCTGGCAAAAAATACCTGGGCGCCACGCCGCTCACCACGGTCAACACCCGCGACCTGCACTCCCGCGCCCAGCAGCACCAGCAGGGCCGGCCGGACAAGCTGTTCACGAACCTGATTGTCGACAACTGGCGCTGCGACCCGCTGCCGGTGGGCCACAGCGATCTGGACCAGGATTCGCTGAACGACCTGGCCGCCAAGACGCTGCCCGACATCATGTCCGCCGCGATTCAAGGCACGAACGAAGCCTACCACAGCGATGGCCGCCCCACGGCCGATCTGCACCTGCCGCAAGTCAACGAATTCTACCTGGGCCAACTGTTCCAAATGCTGATGCTGGCCACCGTAGTCGAAGGCCGCCTGATCGGCATCAACCCCTACGGACAACCCGGGGTGGAATTCTACAAGAACAACATGAACCGCATCCTCGGACGCCGGTGAGCGGTGACCGGTGAGGCGCTTCGTCCAGCCCGTCCAGCTGCGCGGCAGCGCGGCCTTGTTCGAGCACGGAGCGGAAAAATGCCTCGTCGGCGTCCGGACAGGCCTCGCGCCAGGCAGCGCAGAGGAAATGCGGCAGCCAGCCGGCTTGGTGCGGCAACGTCGGTGCGCCCCCTTTCGCTTCGCGCTGCGCCATCACCGGCCCCACGGCGGCCAGCGGGATGAACAGCTCGCGGATCGGGAACCGGTGCGCCCGGCCCGCGCCGACTTGCAGACCCCGGATGTCGATCCACGCAGTTCGCTTGTGGATGCCGTGCAGGTAGCGCAGCTCGTCCACCGGCGTGGCCCGGCCCGCGGCGCGCAGCTTCCGCAGCCAGCGGGCGACCGCCGGGTTGATCGGCACAGACTGCGGGTCCAGGCCGAACGTGCCCACGCCGTGACGCTGGCGCAGTTGTCGCGCAGATCGACGCAGGTCGAGGACACAAACGCCCGCAGGTAGCGTGGTTGGGAAGGAGTGCTCATGGCGGTTGGGTGGGATCCCGTTGGTTTCCGCACGCGGTTGAAAAATGGCGCATCCGACAGTCCCCCGCTGTAACCCAACGCGGCCTTCGCCGGCAACCGGAGGAATCCGACTCGTCGAACAGGAGGAAACAGAGAAAACGGAGTCCCGGCTGTCTCCGTTGTCTCCGTTTCCTCCTGTTCAAAATGCGCACCGGGGAAAAGGAAATCGGACAGTGTTCGGGTAAAGCGACGGCAAGGTGAAGTTGCGTGCGTTTGTCGGCGTTTCGTGCTTACGGTCACTGGAAACGGTTTGCGCTATCAAGACCCTTGTCCGCGGCTGGTTAGAAGGCCAGAATGAACCGGGAACCTTCCCTACGTGTCAGTAACTTCGGAGACCGTTTATGGCAGAAGGCGTTTATCGAGGGCCGCTGGAGCAGGTGAATGAATGCTGCTGGCGGATTCCCAAGTGCTACAAGCAGGGCATGCGCGTCGACGGGTTGATCTTTGCCGGCGAGGACATGGTCGAGGAGATCAAGCAGGATCAGGCCTGCGAGCAAGTCGCCAACGTGGCCTTCTTGCCGGGCATCCAGCACGCCAGCCTGGCGATGCCGGATATCCACTGGGGCTACGGGTTTCCGATCGGCGGCGTGTGCGCGACGGATCCGGCCGAGGGCGGCGTGATCTCGCCCGGCGGCGTGGGTTACGACATCAATTGCGGCGTGCGGCTGATGCGGACGGATTTGTTCTACCAGGAGGTCAAGCCGCACCTGCAGGAGCTGATGGACCAGCTGTTTGCCAAGATCCCCGCCGGCACGGGCCGTGGCGGCAAGTACCGCTACAACCCAAAGGAACTCCGCAAGCTGATGAGCGACGGCGTGGGCTATCTGCGCGATCGCGATTTGGCGACCGAGGGCGACATCGAGCACACTGAGGCGGGCGGCTGTTTGCGGGGCGCCGCGCCGGAGTACGTCAGCCAACGGGCCCTGGAACGCGGTTCGGATCAATGCGGGACGCTGGGTTCGGGCAATCACTTCCTGGAGATCCAGGTTGTCGAGGCGATCTTCGACGATCACGCGGCGCAGGTCATGGGCCTGGAAAAGGACATGATCTGCGTGATGATCCACTCCGGCTCGCGCGGACTGGGCTACCAGGTCTGCGACGACGCCCTGAAGAAGCTGCGCGGCGTCCCCGAACGGTACGGCATCCACTTGCCCGACCGCCAACTGGCGTGCGCGCCGATCGACAGCGCCGAAGGCGAACACTACCTGGGAGCCATGTGCGCGGCGGCCAACTTCGCCTGGTGCAACCGCCAGCTGCTGATGTGGCAAGCGCGGGAGTCGTTCGAGGCGGTCTTCGGGCGCAGCTGGCAACAGCTGCGGATGAATCTGGTGTACGACGTGGCGCATAACATCGCCAAGGTCGAACACCACACGATCGGCGGGCGGGATCGCAAGGTTTGGGTGCATCGCAAAGGCGCCACGCGGGCCTTTCCGGCAGACCATCCGGAAACGCCCGCGGCCTACAAGCCGATCGGCCAACCGGTGATCATCCCGGGCGACATGGGACGCGCCAGCTGGGTGCTGGTCGGGCAAACCGGCAGCATGGAGCAGACGTTCGGCACCTGCTGCCACGGGGCGGGACGCAAGATGAGCCGCACGGCGGCGGTCAAGCACGCCCAGGGCCGGCGGATCGACCAGGAGCTGGCCGCCCAAGGCGTCATCGCCCGCGCCCGCAGTTGGCGCGGCTTGGCGGAAGAACAACCGGCAGCCTACAAGGACGTGAACGTCGTCGTCGACGTCGTCCACCGGGCGAACCTGGCGTCCAAGGTGGCCCGCATGAAGCCGATCGGCGTGGTGAAGGGGTAGCGGGGATACGGGATGCAGGATGCGGGATGGGCTGCGATTCCAGAAGCCCGGCTTTCTGGAAAAGTCGGGCTTCTTCACTCGCCCGACGCTAGCTCGAGCCCACAGGAATTTGTAATTCTGAGTTGTTTGCGCAAAGAGGTGAAAATCCTCGACGCTTGCCGTCGAGTGCTTCAGGATAAGTTCTCTCTCGCTGCGTTACAGCTTGTCCAGGGCTTTTTGGGCTTGTTCGCGCGTCTGGGGGCTCTTGGTGCGATCGAGTACTTTTTGCATCGCGGAGCGGATTTCGTTCTGATGGCCGGCGGGGAGGTTCCCCGCGATGGTTGCGGCGGCTTGGCCGACGTCTTCGGCCAGCGTGGGATCGTCCAGCAGGGAAACGGCCAGCGCCAGCGATTCCGGGGTGGCGGCGCGGGTTAGCACGCCGAGCGCCAGTTGCTTTTCGTCGCGGCGTTTGGCCAGGCGGATCGCGTCGGCCAGCAGCTTGAGATCGGCCGGCCGGTCGCCTTCGGGAGCGGCGAGCCGCACCAGTCCCCGGATCGCCAGCACGTGATGGCGGAGGCTTTCGCCGCCGGCGATCTTGACCAGCCGCGGCGCGACGGCTCGGTCGGGCCACACCGACAACATGCGGACCGCTTCGTCGCGGACCGCCTGATCCTCGTCCTCCAGCCGGCCGGCCACGGCCTGCAGCGCCTCTGGGCCTCCCGCGCGGGCCAGGGCTTGCAGCAGCACGGGCCGGGTCCGCGCGTCCGCATTGGCCAATCCGGCGGCAAGCGCCGGCACGCATTTCTCCTTGGCCCGGCCGCACAACGCCAGCAGCGCCGCCTCGGCCTTCGTTCGCTGAGCGTCGGCAGTCGCCGCCATGAGCAGCTTCACCAGGCCGGCGGTTTGGCCCGCGCCCGCCAGGACGCGCAAGGCGTCCAGGGCTGCCAGAGAGACCGCGACGTCCGGGTCGGATGCGCTGGCCAGGATCGCGGGGAGTGATTCCTTGGCATTGCGCACTGCCAGGATCTCCAGCAGTTTGACACGGACGTTGGGGGCGGCAGGGGCGAGCGCCGCGGTGATCGCTGTATTCACCCGGTCGCCTTTCAGCCGCACCAGGCTTTGCGCGGCCGCCAGTTGTTCGGCGGCTGCACCGGCGGCGGTTCGCCGCACGAGCAGAGGCACGTCGGCGTCACTGCCCACGCCGGCCAGCGCCCGCAGCGCGGCAACTCGCACCGGCTCGTCCGAGCTTTGTGTCATCTCCAGAACCGCCGGCTGCGCCGCCGCATCGCCGCGTTCGCCCAAGGCTTCGACCAGTTCCGCACGCGCTTCCGGCCGCAATTTCGGCAGTAGTTCGACAAAGCGTTTGGTCGCCGCCTCGCCGGGCGCTTCGTTGCGAACCTGCTGCAGGCCGATCGCCCGCATCTGGTTGTCGGAGTCCCCGATCAGGTCGGCGATCAGTTGCAGCAATTCGTCGCTGGGCGCCTCGGCGGCCAGGGCCCGTCCGGCAAGCGCGCCGGCCCCGATGATGACCGCCAGAGATGCGATGCCCAGGATTCGAGCCAAAGAACGGCAAGACTTCGTTTTCTTCTGCGTCGGTGGCATGATCTACCTCCTGCTCAGGCCGGCTTCGAGCGCCGTGGCCACGGTCTTCAACGCCTTGATCCTGGCGTGTAGCTTGTCATTTGCTTCGAGGATCGTCCAGGGGGCATGGGCGGTGAGCGTCCGTTCCAGCATCGTTTCGACCGCCGCCAGCCACTCGTGGTACTTGCGGTTCTGACGCCGTTCGGGTTTGCCGACCGTCCAGGCCATCGCGGGGTCTTTCAGCAACTGTTTGTGCCGCCGCCGCTGTTCCTTGCGGCCGATGTGCAGCCAGAACTTGACGATCACCGCCCCGGAGTCGGCCAATTGGCGTTCGAACTGCAGGATGTCTTCGTAGGCCTGGCGGACCTCGGTCGGCGAGGCGTGCTGTTCCACACGTTCGTCCAGCACGCGCATGTACCACGAGCGATCGAAAATGGCAATCTGCCCGGCCGCGGGCAACTTGTTCCAGAATCGCCACAGCCAGGGGTAGAACCGTTCGGTTTCGTTGGGCGGCTTGATCGGGTACACGCAGAAACCGCGCGGGTCCAGCGCCTGCGTCAAGCGGTTGATGACCGTGCCCTTGCCGGCGGCGTCCCAGCCCTCGAACACGAGGATCACCGGCACTCCCGCCTCCTTGGCCGCCCGCTGGCATTCGCCCAGCCGGACCTCCAACTTCGGAAAGACCTCATTATAGATCTTTTTCGGCAGCCGCCTGTTGAGATCGATCAGTTCCAGCATGTTGCACACTCGCAGGTTTCATCTGCCGGGGCGGAGAATCATACGCCGTCCGGCGACCATCTCGTCTTTGCCACGAAGTCCCTCCCTCGTTACGATAATCAAGCTTACGTCGATGACAGCTAAGATAGCAACCGGAATGTCCCTACGCAATTTGGGTTGCACCAGGGATGGTCATGGTTCGCTGTCTTACTTGCGCAAGGAGCGATAGGCAGAACCGATACGGTTTCGCACGGGCGCAGTTGACCGGTGCGCCCAGTTTGCTCGCAAATTTCAGCCAAGAGTGTTCCATGCGAGTCCCATCGTTGGTATGCTATCGGTGGTTCGTGCCACGATCAGGAAGATCCATTGTTGACGCGACGACGATTTGTCTAATTCGGTTTTTTTCGTTTCGATGAGGTGACTCATGTTCGGGCGGCGTCGAGGCTTTACATTAGTGGAGTTATTGGTGGTTATTGCGATTATTGGAATCTTGGTGGCTTTGCTGCTGCCGGCCATTCAGGCGGCGCGTGAAGCCGCGCGACGGACGCAGTGTACCAACCACTTGAAGCAGATTGGGCTGGCGTTTCAGAACCATCACGACGCGTACAAGTACTTCCCTTCCGGCGGCAACGGGTGGGTGCACCCCCCGGACTACGACGGAGCCAGCGGTAGCGAGCCGCCCGGACTCCCTTGGATCGCGCCAAAACAACGGGCCGGTTGGGGCTTTCAGATCCTGCCCTTCGCGGAACAGCAGATTGTCTGGGAAGGAAGCGGGGCAACCACCAAAGATGGGGCTCAGATCGCGGCGATTGGGGCTCCCGTGTCTTTCTTCTTCTGCCCTTCGCGACGCCCACCGCAAACCATCTCGGCGGCCTCCTGGTACGGCCCTGCCGGCACGTATGCCCATACTCCAACCGATTACGCCGCCAGTCAAGGCACCGGCAACAACGGCGTGGTCGTGTACGTGGCCGACGCCAGCGGAGCCGGCGCCTGGTCGGGGCAAGGACCGATTACCACCGCTTTAGTCACCGACGGCACGTCCAATACGATTCTCGTCGGCGAAAAGCGATTGAACCGGTTGGGGCTGGGGGCGATTCAAAGCGATGACAACGAGGGATACACCAGCGGGTGGGACCACGATGTCATTCGCCGCACCGACCGCGACCCTCGTCCAGACCCCAATGCTTCGGGCGCTTACGGCGAGGAGCGGTTTGGCAGTTCGCATCCGGGAGGATTCCAAGTCGTGCTGGCCGATGGCTCGGTAAGATTCCTGTCCTTCGACATCGATCTGACGAATTTTTCGCGATTGGGACACCGCAGCGATGGAGAAGTGGTTTTCATGCAGTGAACCGGCTGTTGACGGTCTGCTTCGTTTGCAGGAAAGGTACGGACATGAGCGTTGGGCTGCGCGTGTGCGCGATGTTCACCGTCGGGTTGGTGCTTGCGGGTTGCGGCGGCGGTTATACGCCCGAGCAAGGCGTCACGGTCAATGGTACCATCGTGAAGGGCGGCCAGCCGCTGCAGGTGCCCAGGCGGGACGTCGGGTTGGGCAGTGTCGAGGTCCAACTGGTCCCCACCGGGCCAGCGGCGGCGGGCATGGGTCTGGAGACGGCCTTAGTAGCAGAAGACGGTTCGTTCGAGCTTCGCGGGGCGGGACGCGGCATCCCGCCCGGGAAGTACAAGATGGCGGTCTACCAGCACGATCAAGGTCCCGGCAGCGACGCTCTTAATGGCGTCTTTTCAGACGCGAAGACCCCGATTGAAGTCGAGATTCCAGAGGACAAAATCGGCAGCACCCACGACCTGGGCGTCATCGACTTGGATGCTTACGCACAGAAGAAGTAAGGTTCAGCCACGCGCGATGGCCGCCTTGTCGCCTGCCGCCCTTCAGCCGACGGATTCTTCGGACGACGCGGAGGTTTCGAAAATCGCGCAGGACGGCCGGGCAAGGCCGTCCTGCGCGATTTTTTTCTCTCGCCACGCGGAAATCATCAGACCTTGTCGGGCGCGGGCACTTCGAAACCGGCTCGCTGCGGGTCTTTCACCAGCTTATTCGCTTCGTCAGCCAGTTCGCCGATAAACCGTTCGGTCTGGGCATCGAAGGTCAGCCAGGGGCCGACGACATACTCGGCTTTGTCCTCCGGCACGCCGACGCCGTCGCGCATGAGGGCGTGCAGTTTCATGAAGTGCTCGTAGGCCTGTGCGTTGTCGCCGAAGCGGCCGGCCTTGGCGTTGAAAGGCACCTTCTTGCCCAGCCGGTACGAGTTGTTGATCAGGTGGCCCAGCGTGCAGCTGAAGTGCGCCTGTTCGGCGGTGCCGTTAGCCATCTGCGGGTCGCCCGCGCGGCAGGCGGCAATAAAGGCGCCAAAATTGCCGCCCGGCGTGACCTTTCCGGGCGGCACCGAAACCTTCTCGCCCTTGTCGCTGCCCTTGGCATAGTACTCCCCCCGCACGATCTTGCCGCCGTCCTCGAAGTAGTACTCGTTCTCGACCTGGTGCTCGTAACCCTTGTAATTCACATTGCGGACGTTGAAGAACACGTATTGGCCGTTGGGGTATTCGGCAATTCCGAACAACGTGTTGGGCGTCTCGCCTTGGTCGTTCCATTGGAACCGGCCGCCGATGGCCATGGCGCGCAGCGGGTGGGTCACTTTCGGATCGAGTGCCCAGAAGGCCATGTCCAACTGGTGCGTGCCCTGGTTGTTCAGTTCGCCGTTGCCGGTGACCCAGAACCAGTGCCAGTTGTAATGGACGAAGTTCCCGTGGAACTGTTCGATCATCGCGGGGCCGCGCCACAGGTTCCAGTCCAGGTTGGCGGGGGGATCGGACGGTTCCTTGAATCCGATGCCGTTGCGCGGTTTGCACGCCAGCCCGTAGGAGATCTTCAATTTCCCGAACTTGCCCTCGTGAATGGCCTGGTGCAGTCCCGCGTTGCCCGCGCTGCTGCGGCTCTGGGTCCCGTGCTGGACGACCACGTTGTATTTCTTCTGCGCTTCCCAGGCGACGCGGCCCTCGGCAATGTCGTGGCTCATCGGCTTCTCGACGTACACATGCTTGCCGGCCTGGGCCGCCCAGATGGTCATCAGCGAATGCCAGTGGTTCGGAGCGGCGATGGAGACGGCGTCCAGCGTCTTGTCCTCCAGCGCTTTGCGGATATCCGTCACGCCTTTGCAGGTGTATTTGCCGGCAACTTTCTGTTCCAGCGCCTTCATCCGCTTATCCAACACGTCCTGATCGGGATCGACCAGATAGGCGACTTCGACGTTGGGTTGTTCCAGATAACCGCTGATGTGGCTGCTGCCGCGGCCGTTGATGCCCGCCACCGCGATGCGCAGGCGTTCGTTGGCGCCGAACACGCGGGACGTGGCTGCGGTGCCACAAATCAGCGCGCCGGCGCCGATGGCCGTTGAGTTTTTCAAGAACCTACGACGAGTGATGTTGGACATGATCATTCTCTCCCTTCGTTGATGGTTGCGGTCTGAACTCAGCTCCGTTGTCAAGCAATGTAACATCTTGCCGGCAAAAAACCACACCCGTCCCTGGGCAAGAGATAATTCCGACTCCTTCGGAGAAGCCTTGGTCTCGTGATTTTCGGGGGCCTCACCTTCAAGCCGCCCTGCGACGGACTTGATTCCAACCTACCGCGGCACATACCGCCGCTGGGTTTCGTTCCAGATCAACCGCCCGCGCTCCGCGTCGTACCAGCGTGCGAGACGGCCGTATTCGATGTCCCAGGCCAGGGGCACGGGCGGCAGCGGTCGCGGGCCGGCGATTTCGGACAGCAGGGCATGAGCGCTGGCCCGCTGTTCGATCGAACCCGACTGTTCCGCTTCGCGCAAGGCGGCCACGGCGCCGTCGCCAAATCGGCGCAGCTTCGCGACTGCCTGCTCGCGGCTGCGGAAGTCGTCGCTGTCCAGCTGGCGAATCGCTTGGGCGATCTCGGCGGAGGAGGCCATGGCCGAGTCCGGCACGTCCGGTTTCGGCTCCTCGGGAATCCGGACTTCCTGGCCCAGCAGCGATTGCACTCGCTCGGCCGCCAGGCGGCGGAACTTCTCGGCTCGGTGCCGCAGCAGGCCGATCCAATAGATGGCGTGCCGGTCGAGTTTCAGGGTGTCGATCAAACGCCGCGAACGCTCGTCCAGTTGGCGGTCTTCGCCTCGCACGACGGCGATGAATTCGGCGTCATCCGAATCGTACGCCAGCAGCTTCGGCTGCTGGCCCACCGGATTGACGCCGCGATTGGCGCGGAGAAAGGCGTGGGGGCCGAGAAACAGGTTCGTCTGGGCCTGCATATTCCGTTTTTCGAAACGGCAGCGGTCCAGGACCAGGGCGGCGTTGGAATGGATCGACAGGTCGTGATTGTCGATGAAGCGCGTGGTCCGAATGTAGGTCGGCTCGCCCTGCGACCACATCGGGCCAAACGGCCGCCCGCCCATCTGCTCGTCGCCGCCCTCGAACAAGCAATCTTCGATCAGCATCGCGCCGGCCATGCGGGCGATCGCGCCCTGCATGCTGTAGTTGACGATCGTGCAATTCTGCAATTCCACGGCGCCGCCCGGAATCCAGCGCGGCGAGCCATCCGTTTCGCCCCCTTGGCAGTCGATTGTCAAGTCGGCCAGCCGCCAGCGGCTGCGTTCGTTCATGGGGCCGAAACCGTTGACGTACTTGAACGAGAGCGAGGTTTGCTCGGCTCCCAGCCCCAGGAAGGCGACGTCCGTCACCGGTTTGCGGTCGCGGTGGATCTCCAGGACGAACGACCCGGCGCCGAGTTTCACCACGTCGCCGGGCTGAAGCTTGGGCAGCGCTTGTTCCAGGGTGGCGAACTCCGCTTCGGCTCCGATTTGGACCACCCTGCCCGTCAGTCGCGGCCAGACTTCCCAGCCGACGCGGATATAGTCGCTTTCGAGTTCCGAGTCGTTTAGGCCGCTCATCATCTGGCCCTGGTATCTGCCCAGGAGTTGCGCCACTGCCTGACGTTTCCTGCCGATGTCGCCCAGGGAATCAGCCGCGTAGTCGATGGTGTTGGCATCCATTTCCAGCAGCAGATCAAGGAATGCCCGCTTCTGGTCCTGGTAGCCTTCGGTCACGCGTTTCCAGACGGTCGTGTCGATCGTCCGCCCGTCCGGGATGGGAATCAGCAGCCCGTCGGGCTTCGTCGGCTGGCGGTCCGCCGCGAGTCCCGCGCTGGGGGAGAAAGCGGCCGTCATGCATGCCAAGAAGATCGCGATTCGGTACATGGAATGCTCCTGTCCGAGAATCCGACGAGCTTGTGGGTATCGCCGTTTCTCATTCCTCTGGTAGAATAAGGGCACGGCAGGACGGTTACAAGACGCGCCTTCGTCAGATTCGACGATGCCCCTTCGCAGGCGCGGTGACCTATAGTAGTTGAGCGAACCCGCGGAACAGCCAACTCGTGGCCGCAACGCCCCCGTGCTTGTGGTGTTGACAAGCAGGGATGCTCGTCGCCACGACGGGACTGCCGAAATAGCCAGTTTGAAGATTGCAATTTTCGTGCGTCACGGAACTTGGGACATGGAGCGGGGTTGATACAGGTAAAGGAATGAGGCTGCGCGCCGACGAGATTACCCCGAGAATCGCGATGCAACTTCGGCGCAAGCGGAGTATAGTGGAATTGACGAATTTGCGGTCGAGAGCTTGAAGGTCAAGCATTCCTGGAACATCGCTGACGTTAGCGGAGGTGGTACTGTGATCCGGTCTTGGATTCCCGAACGATCCCTCAAGTTATGGGTGGGCGTCGCGTGGTTGCTGATGGCTTGGCTGGGAACTTGCAGCATCATTTCGGCTGCAGACTCGTCGTTTGTGGGCGTGTTGGCACTGGCCGTCGACAAGGATGTGGCTGATCGGCTGGGGCTGTCGGAGGAGGTCCGCGGCAGGTTGCGGCAGTTGGTCAACGAGCGGGAGGATGCGGCGCTGGAGATTGTCCTGTCGAACAAGGACTTGCCGCCGCTGGAGCAGACAGCCCGATTGACGCCCTTCGTGGCCGAGTCCGAACGATTGGGGTTCGCTTTGCTGACCGTTGCGCAGCGGGAAAAACTGCAGCAAATCCGACTCGCTCGGGAGGGCATGAGCGGGCTGGCGGAGCCCGGCCTGGCGGAAGCACTGGGCTTGTCCAGCGAACAAAAGACGGCCGTGGCACAGCTCTTGACGCAGCGGGCCGCGGACATGACCAAGGGCGGCGAGAGCGAGCGGCGAATCACCCGCGCGGTCTACGAGCGCAAACTGGCGGCGATCCTGAGCGAGGCGCAACGGGCGACGTGGGAGAAGGTGGCGGGACTAACCGACGCCCCAGCCGGTCAGGCCACCGCCAAGGCCCCCTCGCCTTCAGTCGAGACGCCTGCGGTAGCTCCCGATGCTGCACCGCCTGCGGAAACGTCTGCCAAGCCGGAGATGGAGACTGCGCCGGAAAGCGTGGCATCGACTCCGGCCGCTGCGCCGGTTGGCGAGCCTGCGGCCAAAGTCGAACCACCGCCCGCGGTTGCACCGCCCGCGGAAGCGGCTGCCAAACCGGAGGTGGAGACTGCGGCGGAAAGCGTGGCATCGACGCCGGCCGCCGCGCCGGCCGGCGAGCCTGCGGCCAAAGTCGAATCGCCACAGATACCGGCTGGCGAGGCAATCATGGCTGGCGAGAAGGAAGACGCGATCGGACGCGTGCAAATTGAATACGTGGAGGATACGGACGCGATCGTCATCCGCGGCAACAAGCGCGACGTCGAACGCGTACGGAAAATGATCGCCGACCTTGGAGGTTCGAACGTCGAAAAGCAGCCGGCGGTCGAAGCTGCCGCCAAATCCGAACCTGCACCACCCGCGGTACCGGCCCCGGAATCGACGGCCCATCCGGAAACAGAGTCCGCGCCGAAAATCTCGGCGCCGGCTGCGAGTACCGCGCCAGCCGCCGAGTCCACGGCTACGGTTGAGCCGTTGCCGGCACCGGCCGCACCGGCGGAGGCAACTGCCCAGCCGGAGATGGAAGCCGCTCCGGCGACCGCGGATCCTTTTGCCGATCCATTGCAGGCGGTGCAGATGCCTCCCGAAGGCATGGCGCCCGAGCAGGCCGCTCTGCCTCCAGGACCTCCGGCGGCCGTTGCGACGGAAACGCCCCAGCCCGAATTGCCGGCGGCGGCCGGACCAGGCTTGCTGCACTTCCAGTTCGATGCGACTCCCTGGAAAGACGTGCTGGAATGGCTGGCGCAGCAAGCGGGACTTTCGCTGGCCATCGAGACCTTGCCGGTCGGGACCTTCACCTACCGCGACGAGCGGACGTACACGGTCGACGAGGCGTTGGATTTGCTGAACAGCTACCTGCTGACCAAGGGCTACACGCTGGTCCGCCGCGAGCGCATCCTGCTGGTGTTGGATGTCGAGAATCCGATCCCCGAGGAACTCGTGACGTTGGTGACCACGGAGGAGTTGGACAAACGGGGACGATTCGAATTGGTGAAATGCCTGTTCCCGCTGGCCCGGATGAAGGCCGAAGAAGCGGCGGCCATGATCAAGGACTTCATCGGTCCGCAAGGCAAAGTGATTCCGTTCCCCAAGGCCCGGCAGATTCTGGTTACGGAGACGGCGGGCAAGCTGCGGGCGATTCGCGACATGATCGCCCGCTACGAGGACCCCCTGTCGGGCGGCGCGGAGACGGTTTACGAAATCAACTTGCAGCACGCGTCGTCGGAAGAAGTGCTGTCCATCGCGCGGCCCTTGTTGGGAATCCCGGAAGGGCAAAACTCGGGCAGCGATATCAACTTGTCGGTGGATCTGCTGGGTACACGGATCTTTGCCTCGGGGAGTGCGGACAAGCTGCAGTTGCTCCGCGAACTGATTCCCAAGATCGACAAAGCGCCGGCCGAGACGGGAGAAGCGGCCAAAGAGCCGGAGAAGTTGACGCTGAAGACCTATTTCATCAAAGCGGCCGACGTGCAACTCGTGTTGCGGGTGGCGCAAACGTTGCTGGCCGACCTGCCCGGCGTGCGTTTGGAAGTGGACACGACGTCGGGCAAGCTGATTGCTTGGGCTCGCGCTTCCGAGCATCGCATCATCGAGGAGACGCTCCAACAGTTGGAAGGCCAGGACTTGCAGTTTGAGGTCATCCAACTGAAGAACACCGATCCGCAGTTGGCCGTGGCGGCCATCAACAAGTTCTTCAATCTGGGCACCACGACCGCGTCGTCCTCGAAGGACGCGGCGAAAACCGCTTCGCAGGGCCCGATCGTCGACGGTGACCCGCTGACCATGCAACTCTGGGTCCGCGGCACGGTGTTGCAGATCGAGCAGGTGAAGGACCTGATCCAGAAGCTGGAAGGTCCGGAAACAGAGGAAGCTTCGGGAGAAATGATCCGCACCATCCCGCTGTCCGGAGCGGCCGCCAAGTCCGCTCTGGAGACGCTCGAGCAGTTCTGGACGCGAAAGAACAAGATCCGCTTCGTCACGCCCTCGGCGCTGACGCCGTCGGCGGACATCAAGCTCCGCGTGATTACTCCGCTTCGGCCGGAATCGGAAGATGCGGAGCTTGAGGACGTGCAGCCAGAGAGGTCTTTCGACGCCCGGCCGCAGGCCCCTGCCCCACCCGTTCAGCCGAAGATCGAACCGCCGGCCGGGCCAGCCGCCGAGAAGTCGGCTCACCGTTGGCAGTTGGCCCCAGCCGGGCCGCCGGTGGCCGCGGGAGACAGCCGCTTCTTCTTCGTCAGCGAGCCGAGACCCGCGGAGGAACCGGCTGGCGCAGCGCCGGACCGTCCCGAAGAACCGGAGAGAACCGACGCGGCCCCCGCGGGCGAAATCCCCGAAATCCGCATCGCGATTACGCCCAGTGGCATCGTGATCGCCTCGGAGGACACGAAGGCCTTGGATGAGTTGGAGAAGCTGCTCCGCACGATCTCCGGCCCTTCGGCACTGCCGGCCCAGCGGGAGATCTCGGTTTTCTATTTGAAATACGCCAAAGCGGATGTGGCTTACCAATTGCTACAAGAGGTCCTGGGCGGCCACACATCAGAGACGGGCGGCTCGCTGTTGGGCGACATGGCTTCGAACCTGTTGGGCGGCGGTTTGATTGGCGGCCTGGTCGGCGGCCTGGCCGGAGGAACCAGCAGCGGCAGTTCCAGCGGCGCCGGCACGCTGCAAGCCAGTGGGCCCGTGACCATGATTCCCGATCCGCGGCTGAATGCCCTGATCGTCGAGGCGAATCCCACCGATCTGGCTTTCATCGAACAGATGTTGCGCGTGATCGACAAAGAAAGCAGCGAGACGGATATCGAGACGGCCGGCGTGACTCGTTTGATCCCGGTGATCTACAGCACCGCCGACGAGGTCGTGACCGTCGTGCGGCAGGTCTTTGCCGACCGCATCGCCACCACGCAGGGCGGAGGCGGAGGGCAGCAGCCCTCGCCGGAGGACTTCTTGCGGGCTTTGCGGGGCCAGCGCTCCAGGCGCGAAGATGCCCAGACGCGAGGCGAACTGCAGAAAATGATCGTGGGCGTCGACTCGCGCAGCAATTCGTTGATTGTGACGGGCCCGGAGCCCTTGTATCGTCAGGTCGAAGCCCTGGTCCGGCAGATCGACCAGCCGGGCAGCGCCGATACAGACGTCGTCAGTGTCGTGCCGCTCAAGGTGTCCGATCCGCAACTGGTGCAAAAGACGCTGAATTCGATCCTGGGCACGTCGAGCCGATCGGGCGTTCGCTCGACCAGCGGTTCGCCGCCATCGGGCGGCTCGAGCAGCGGCGCCAGTGCGGACGATATTCGGCGGCGGATCGAGTTTTTCCAGCAACTGCGAGGATCGGGAGGACCTCCTGGTGGGTTTGGTGGCGCTCCCGGTGGGTTTGGTGGATCATCGCGCGGTGACAGCGGCGGGCGATCGTTCGGCGGGCGTTCGCGGGGGCGATGAAAGAGGGGAGAAAATCTAGGTTTGTGGCCGCCGTCAGAGAAGCCAGGCTTTTTCGGAAAAGCCGGGCTTCTGAATTGCCGGTACGTTGCCACGAACGTGGTCTCACGCAACTGCGTGATGAAAGACAGTCATGGATTTCGTCAACCGACTGATCGCTTGGGCTGCCTATATCACCGGAGCGGTGCTGATCGGTTCGGGCGCGTTTTTCGCCTTTCATTACTACCGCCAGCCCGGCGTGGCTGGCGGGGTTGCCTTGGTCCAGTCGACGGGGAGCGAAAGGCCGAGCGCCGGGCCCCGCGCGGGATCGAGCGCTGCCGAACCGAAGCCGCCCGTTGAGCAGATGTATCTCCAACGGGCTCAGATTCGGCGGCTGCAGACCTTGTTGGATCAGAAGACAAGATTGCTGCAACAGAGAACCGAGTTGCTGGATCAGAAGAACGTGGAGCATCGAGCGTTGCGGTCCGAATTGGATGACGCGATCGACTTGCTGGGACTCCTGGCGGCGGAAGTCGCGGCGCGGAACCCGCCGTCTGACAACCGGGCTACGGACGCGCAATGGCAGATGGAGTTGGAGAGACTCCGGGAGGAATCGAAGAAGAGCCGGATGTTGGCCGAGCAACAACAGGCGGAACTCGATCGTTTGAAAGAAGAACTGGGAGTGACCGATCAGGGTATCTCTGAACTTCAGCAGCAGGCCGAAACCGAGTTCGAGGCGGTCGTGACGGACAGGAATGCCTTCGAGGCGGTCGTATCGGAGACGTTGGTCCGGATCGGTGCCGAGGCGGTGCCCTCCTTGGTCTACCAACTCGCCCATTCGCGCGCGGACGTCCGGAGGTGGGCGGCCACGATGCTCGGCGAATTGGGGCCGACCGCCAAAGAGGCCGTTCCGCCCCTGCAAGACGCCCTCAAAGACCCAGATGTCTCGGTTCGTAGTGCCGCGCGGCGCGCTCTGGAAAGGGTGGCCCCGCTGCACCGCTGATTGACGAAAGATAAACTCTTCCATAGACTTGGGTTACATGTCCAGGGCATTGGTAGCCCGAGTCACCGCGACTCGGATTCGGCAGTTAGTAGCTCGGGAACCACGGGAATGCGAGCGATGTGAGGATGATTGCCATGCAAACGGCGAGCGGGCGAAAATTGGTCTCGGTGATTATCTTGGTGGCGGTGGCTGGCAGCGCCCGCTGGGCCGCTGCTCAAGGTGCGGTCGACTTTCTCCGGCGGGCGGATGAAAACGGAAACGGGATGCTCGATCCCAATGAGTTGGAAGGCCGAATGGGCGGTTTCATCCGGCGGATGGCCGAAAACAACCCTCGGATTGACCTGTCGCGGCCCATCCCGATCGACCGGCTGGCCTCCGAGTTTGAACGCGCGCGGGAGGAACGGATGCGGAGCGGCGGCGGGCCTCCGTTTGGCGGCGGCGGGCCTCCGTTTGGCGGCGGCGGACCTCCGTTCGGCGGCGGCGGACCTCCGTTCGGCGGCGGGTCTCCGTTTGGTGGCGACGGGCGCGGCCGAGACGCTGGCCGCGGTGCGCCGGGCGGCAACGAGTCGTCTCCGTACAGTGAACGCGTCACCAAAGTCGAGCCCTTGGTGCCGGGCTTCGGCGTGCCTAGCGTATCGACGCCGCCGCCAGGATTTGGGGCCGAATCTCAGCTGTTCACGATCAAAATCACCGAAGAGGACCGGCGCGAGGCGGAACGGTCGTTCCGCTACTATGACCGTAACCAGGACGGCAAGATCGATGCGGAGGAGATGAGCCGCAGCCGTTACGGGTCGGATTTGCCGATGTACGACCGGAATCGCGACGGCGTGATCACGATGAACGAGATGGAGTACCGGTACGCCCGGCGGCGGATGGAGAACACGCAAGACAACCGCAGCCGTTCCGGAACGTCGGGCGGTGACCGGCGCGAAGATGACCGCCGCCGCGGCTCCCGCGATGGCGGAGGCGAAAACAGGGAAGCGAACTCGGCGGACGGCAGCAATGCCGCTCTCAGGTCGTACCGCCGCAAGTTGCCGGTCGAGCGACTGCCGGACGGGATTCCGGATTGGTTCGCCCGAGATGACGTGGACGGCGACGGTCAGATTGCGATGAACGAGTTTTCCGCGTCCTGGACGGATGGGGTGTTGGCCGAGTTCAATCAGTTCGATCTGAACCGCGACGGACTGATCACGCCGTCGGAGTGCATGGTGGCCAAAAACAACGGCGCTGTTCGTGGAGGCAGCATCGGCCCGGCGAGCAGCAGCGCGCCGGCCCCGGCGACGACGCCGGCGCCGGCCACGGGACCTGCGACCTCTGAGCCCGCCGCAAGTGCCGCCGCGCCGCCGGCTTCCACCAGCGCCGGCCCGGTCAAGGTCGATCCCCGGTATTATGACTACTTCAAGAAAGTCGTCATCAAGTATGACACCAACAATGACGGCGAATTGACGCCGGATGAGTGGTCCAACATGTCCAAGAACCCGGAGGCTGCGGATACCGACGGGAATGGGCGAATCACCATCGAGGAGTATGCGATTTGGCAGACAAAGCATTAGAGCCATGCTACTTTGGTTGCGGCCGTCGGGCCGTGTCAGGTTCATCCGCCGGCAACAAGCTGAGGCACGCAGTCCGCTGGCGAATGCACTCGTGTAATCGGAGATGATCTAGGCCGTGTGCCAAGGCCTGAACGACGAACAGGAGCAAGGGATGATGAAGATGCGAAGGGGGTTGCTGGTGGTACTGGCCGTAGGTTGTTGTGCGGTGTTGGCCTGTTCTTATGCGCAGGCCCAACCGCAGCGAGGTCCCGGCGGCGTGCCGGGAGCGTTTGGTGGTCCGGGAGGTTTTGGCGGTGTCTTTGGCGGCGGTGGTCTCGCCGACGCGCTTCGCCGCGAGGACGTCCGGAAGGAATTGGAGTTGCTCGATGACCAAGTCGCGCAACTGCAGAAGCTGGGTGAGGATCGTCGAGAGAAGATGCGGGACTTGTTCTCCGGCCTGCGGGACGTACCGCAAGAGGAGCGCGGCGTCAAGATGCGGGAACTGATCCAAAAGTCCCAGCAGGATCTGGAAGCGGAGATCGGCAAGATCCTGCTGCCTCACCAAATGAAGCGAGCCAAACAGCTGGTCGTGCAATCGCGTCTGCGAGGCGGGGTGCGAAGCATGCTTGGCGACCAAGTCGTGCAGGATCTGGGACTGACGGATGACCAGAAGGAAAAACTGCGCGCGAAATCGGAACAACTGGAAGAACAGCTTCGCAAGAAGTTGGCCGAACTGCGCACGCAGGCGCAAAACGAACTGCTCCAGTTGCTGACTCCCGCGCAACAGGCGAAATGGAAAGAGATGGTAGGCGAGCCGTTCGAGTTTCAGCGGGAGGAGCCCCCCAGGCCGGCCCCCGCACCGCAGGGCAACGCTCCCGGCGGTCGCGCTCGCCGCGGCGGCGGGCGCCAATAGTTGTGGCCGAAATCAGTCGGGTAGGCCGGAACAAGTCCGCGCCGTTCCGGCACAGCCAACTTCTCGAAGACTGCAGAAATTGCTGCCGGAACTGCGGGGACTTGTTCCGGCCTGCTTTTTCTCTTGCCCGCGAGCAGGAAAGATGGCCACGGGAAAGAAGCGGTGACTTGAATTCATGGACGCAGGCGAAATACTCCTACAACGCGGTTTGCTCGATCAACGGCAACTGGACCAGGCCCGCCAGGCGGACGGCGCGTCCGTGCTGGATGCCGCCATCGAGTTGGGTTTCGTCGGCGAAGAGGTGGCTCTGCGCGCGGTCGGCGAGGCGGTGGGGCTGGAGTACGTCGATCTGGCGGCCGTGGAAGACGAGCAGGAGTTGCGCGAACTGCTGAAGGATTTCCCCCAGAAGCTGATCTACCGCCAGTCGCTGTTCCCGATCCGCCGCAACAACGGCTCGCTGGTCGTGGCCACCTGCGATCCCTTCGATCTGTACCCGCTGGACGAAGTCAGCGCCGCGACGGGGCTGTTCGTCACGCCCGTGCTGGCGGGGCGCAAGGAGATCGCCAAACTGGTCAAGAAGTACTTGGGCGTCGGCGGCGAGACCGTCGAGGGACTGATCGCCCAGACGGTCGACGACGACGGCGTGCTGCTGCTGGAGAGCATCGAGACCGACGGATCGGAACTCTCCGAGATGGCCCAAGAGGCCTCGGTCGTCCGGCTGGTAAACGAGATCCTGCTGGAAGCGATCGAACTGAAGGCCAGCGACGTACACATCGAGTCCCAGCCGTCGGGGCTGGCCGTCCGCTATCGCCTGGACGGGATGCTGCACCCGCAACCGATGCCGCCGGAGATCCATCGTTTCGAAGCCGCGATCGTCAGCCGGCTGAAGATCATGGCCCGCCTGAACATCGCCGAAAAACGCCTGCCGCAGGACGGCCGCATCAAGTTGAAAGTGCGGGGCCGGGAAATCGACGTCCGCGTGTCCGTGATCCCCATGATTCACGGCGAGGGCATCGTGCTCCGCATCCTGGACAAGGGCGCCATGGTCTTCGATCTGCGCTCGCTGGGGATGGACGAGCGGACCTATCAGGTCTATCGCCAGTTGATCGATCTGCCGCACGGGATCGTGCTGGTGACCGGCCCCACGGGCTCCGGCAAGACGACGACGCTGTACAGTTCGCTGTTGGAAATCAACCGTCCCGACGTCAAGATCATCACGACCGAGGATCCGGTCGAGTACCAGTTGGAGGGCATCAACCAGATCCAGGTACACGCCAAGATCGGGTTGACGTTCGCCCATTCGCTGCGGAGCATCTTGCGTCACGACCCCGACGTGGTGCTGGTGGGCGAAATCCGCGACTTGGAGACGGCGGAGAACGCGATCCAGGCGTCGCTGACCGGCCATCTGGTCTTCAGTACCCTGCACACCAACGACGCGGCCGGCTCGTACACGCGGTTGGTGGATATGGGCGTGGAGCCGTTTTTGGTGTCCAGTACAGTCGAAGCGGTGATGGCCCAGCGCCTGGTGCGGCGGCTGTGCCCGCACTGCCGCGAGACGTTCCGCCCCCAACGCGACGATCTGCCGGTGGATTTCCCGTGGGAGCGGTTGGAGGACGGAAAGCTCTATCGGCCGGTCGGTTGCCGCCATTGCCGGAACCTGGGTTACGCGGGCCGGATCGGCCTTTACGAATTGTTGGTGACTGGGGAAGAGGTCCGCCACCTCGCTCACGACAACGCCAGCTCGTGGGAAATCAAGAAAGCGGCCCTCCGCGACGGCATGACCACGCTGCGGATGGACGGTTGGGACAAGACGCTCCGCGGGGTGACCAGCGTGGACGAAGTCCTGCGGGTGACCAAGATGGACCGGGAGATCTCGCTGGCCGATTTCGGGCCGGCGAAAGTGTGATTGGGTTCGTTCGTAGCACGGCTCTCCGAGCCGTGCAGGGGTGTTTGTTGTCGGGGAGTCTGCGCACGGCGCGGAGAGCCGTGCCACGGGAATTAGTGAACTATGCCCGAGTACGCCTACATCGCACGTGACGCCGCCGGCCAGCGGGTGACCGGCTCGGTCGCCGCCGGATCGGAGCGCGAAGTGCTGTCGATCCTGTCGGGCAAGTCCCTGTTTCCGATCACGGTGGCGGTGGAAAAGGCCCAGAGCAGCACGCACAGCCGCAAGCGAGTCAGCGGCCAGTTGATGGCCACTACCTACAGCCAGTTGGCTTCCCTGATCCGCAGCGGCGTGCCCTTGCTGCGGTCGATTCACGTCCTTCGTCAACAGACCTCCAGCGTGCGCTTGCGCGAGGTGCTGGACGACATCTACCGCCGCGTCGAGGACGGGGCCACGCTGGGCGAGGCGATGGGCCGTTATCCCCGCGTGTTCAGCGAGATGGCGATCAACATGGTCCGTGCCGGCGGCGAAGGCGGCTTTCTGGAGGACGCCCTGGAGCGGGTGGCGCAGTTCACCGAGCAACAGGAAGACCTGAAGAGCCGCACCGCGGGGGCGCTGGCCTATCCGGTGTTCTTGGCCATCGTCGGCACGCTGGTCGTCGGCGGCTTGGTGATCTTCTTTGTGCCACGCTTCGCGGTCATGTTTGACACGCTGCGGCAGCGCGGCGAGTTGCCGGTCTTCACCGACTGGCTGCTGACGCTCAGCGCCGTGCTGCGGCGGTACGGCATCGTGGTCGTCGCCGCGGGCGTGGTGCTGTTTCTCATGATCCGGCAGCAACTGGAGACCGAGAAAGGCAAACGCTGGCGGGATTACTTCAAGCTCCGCGTGCCGATGCTGGGGCCCGTGTTCACCAGTCTGGCCGTGGCCCGCTTTTGCCGCGTGCTGGGGACGCTCCTGAAGAACGGCGTGCCGATCCTGCGCTCGCTGCAGATCAGCCGCGAGGCGGCGGGCAACCGCATCTTGTCGGAGGCCGTGGCCAAGGCATCGGAGAACATCTCGTCGGGCCAATCGCTGGCCAAGCCGCTGGCCCGCTGCGAACACTTTCCCATCACCGTGGTCGAGATGATTTCGGTGGCGGAGGAATCGAACACCTTGGATCAGGTCTTGGTCGAGATCGCGGACGGACTCGAACGGCGCACCACCCGGCGTCTCGATTTGGTGGTGCGCTTGCTGGAACCCATGATGCTGCTGATCTTAGCCATCGTGGTGTTGTGCGTCGTGATCGCGCTGTTGATGCCGGTGATTAAGATGAGCAGTACTATTGGTGGATAGAACTCAAGGAGCATGTGGATGAACAGACGCCCAAACCGCCGGGCGCATCGCGCCGGCTTCACTTTGATGGAAGTCCTTCTGGTGTTGGCGATCCTGGTGATCCTGGGATCGATGGTGGGGTTCTTCATCGCGGGCATGCAGAAGAGCGCTTTCGAGGACCTGGCGCGGTCGCAGATCGGCATGTTCGAGGGCCAGTTGGACGCCTACCGCCTGCACGTCGGTTCGTACCCCACGACGAACCAGGGACTGCAGGCGCTGCGGGCGCCCCCGGCCGATCTGAGGAATCCGAACAAGTGGCGAGGCCCCTACGCCCAGAAAGAAATCCCCATGGACCCTTGGGGAAACCCCTATCAATACGAACTGGTCGGCCCGGAACAGGTCCGGATTTGGTCCTGGGGCGCCGACAACGCGGACGGGACCGAAGATGACATCTCCAACACGCAATGAGCGTGCGCTCGTCGATTCCCGGCGGACTAGAAGCCCGGCTCTTTCAAGAAAGCCGGGCTTCTGGGTCTGTTCCCACCCGCTGTCCAGGAACTCGCGCGTCGCGTCTTGCAGGCGGCACGGCCGCCGCGCCTTGACGCTGATGGAAATGATGCTGGTGCTGGCCGTGCTGGTCGGGGTCGCGGCCCTGGTCTGGCCCGCCCTGCAAGGCCCGCTGGACGATCAGCGGCTACTGAAATCGGCCGACCTGATTCGCGCTCAGTGGACCAAGACGCGGGTCAAGGCGATGAAGGAAGGGCAACTGTACGTCTTCCGTTACATCACCGCCAGTGACGAGTATGCCATCGAGCCGTGGTCCGGCGAAGCGAACTCCGTCGAGGTTTCCAGCACCGCGATCGCGACGGACCAGTCCGCGGCGATGCCCAGATCGACCGACGAAAAGAGACATCCCCTGGGAGTGGCCGGGCAACGACTGCCGGAAGGCATCCAGTTCTTTTCGGGCGAGACCCAGATGGACGCCCGGACGGCGGAGGTCGCGGCGGACAGTTCGACTGCCTCGTCGACCGCGGGCGGACCGCCGCCGATCGTGTTCTATCCGGACGGATCCACGTCGGACGCGCGGGTGCTGCTGACGAACGAACGGCTCTTCGTCCAGGTCACTTTGCGCGGCCTGACCGGGATGGTCCGTGTCAGCGAACTGATGAGCAGCGAGGAGTTGTCGACGGCGGGAGGATTCGTCCAGTGAAAGGGCCTTTTCCAGTCCGTGACTTCCGCCCCGGACGGCGAGCGAGCGATTCGCTTCCACCACCCTCGCGCCGGCAGCGACCGAAAGGTCTCCAGAATCCGGGAGACCTGCGGTCGGGTGTTTCGGCGAGGTCGGGAGACCTGCTCCGAGCGTGCCCGCGGCGCGGGCTCTCGCTGCTGGAAGTCATCCTGGCGGTCGCCATTCTCGGCGGCTGCCTGGCCGTCACCGGCGAGCTGGTGCGGATGGGCGTGCGGCATGCGGAGGAGGCCCGCGAACTGACCAGGGCGCAACTGTTGTGCGAGAGCAAAATGGAGGAAATCGCCGCCGGCGTCACGGCCCTCGAATCCGCCTCGATGGTCCCCTTCGAGACCGACCCCGAGTGGACCTATACCGTCGAGGTCAGCCCGCTGGATCAGCAGCTCTTGACGCTGGTCCGCGTGACGGTCCAGGAGCTGGAGTCGAACCGTTTGTATCCGATCACATTCACGCTGTCTCGTTGGATTCTGAACTCCACGCCCACAACCGACGCAACCTCGACCCAAACGACAACGGAGGGCCAGGCGGCAACGTCCGGCGCCAGCAGTGACGGCTCGAACTGAGCGATCTCAGGTATGCAGAAAGGGGACGGGGGTCTTGTTGGGCGACTGCGCCGGCATGACGCTCCTGGAACTGCTGCTGTCGCTGGCGTTGACCGGCGTGGTCATGGTCGTGATCAGCATGGCCATTCACCTGCACTTGTTCACATTGGGCACGCGGCGGGCCGACGTCGAGCAGGCACTGCTCGCCCGCTCGGTGCTGCGGCGCATGGCGGCCGACATTCGCAACGCCGTCTGGTACGAGCCGCTGGAGATGTCCAGCCTGGTCGGCCCGGCGGCGACGAGCGCTGGCAGCGTGGCGGGCGGGGACGCGACGGACGGCACCGGCGGCAGCGGCTCTGGCAACACCGGCGGCAGGGACTCCGGCAGCACCGGCGGCAGGGCCAGCGGTAGTAACTCTGGCAACACCAGTGGCAGCGGAGCCGGCGACGCGAGCAGTCTCGACTTTTCGAGCGATTTGGATCCGGGCAGCATGGCGTCCCAGAACACCGGCGACATTGCCGGCACGGTGGCTCCGGCCAGCGTGCCGGGGTTGTACGGCAACCAGTACGAGTTGTCCATCGATTGCAGCCGCCTGCCGCGCGTGGATCAGTACGCTGGCATGACGGATGCAACGACGGGGGCCGTGAGCATTCCCAGCGACGTCAAGACCGTGTCCTATTTCCTGCGGACGGAAGACAGCGCGGCGACCGGCACGCTGGCCGCCGACGGCAGCAGTTCCAACGGCCTGGTGCGCCGGGAGATGGACCGTGCCGCGGCCAGTTGGGCGTCCCAGGACGGCAGTCTGGACCCCTCGCAACAACCCGGGGGCGTCTTGGCCCCGGAGGTCACGTACCTGGAATTCCGCTACTTCGACGGCACGACGTGGTATACCGAATGGGACTCGGAGCAGATGGGCGGGCTGCCGACGGCCATCGAGATCACGATCAGCATCGATCCCGCTTTCGGGCAGAACGAGGCAGACATGGATGTCCGTACCGCGAACGAACTAGCCGCCGGCGTTGCGAACCTGAACAAGCAACTGTACCGCTTGGTCGTGCATCTGCCGATCGCGCAGCCGCTGACGGCGGAGTACACGTTGGAGACCACGGACGGGGCATCGGAAACCAGTCGCGATGCAGCGGGCGATTCGAGCAGCTCCACAGGGCAAGCCGCACAAGGAGCAATGGGGCCATGAGAAACCTTGATCGGCAAGGCGTCGCAGTCCCACGTAGTCCGGTCTCTCCGAGACCGGGAATCGCGGCTCGGAGAGCCGCGTCTACGTGCCAGCGGCGGGGGATGGTGTTGGTCGTTGTCCTGGTCGTGGTTGCGGTGCTGGCCCTGGCAGCCTACGCTTTTCAGGACGTGATGCTGGCCGAAAACGAAGTCACACAAATGGTGGGCCGGCAGATTCAGGCCTACTCGCTGGCGGCCTCGGGCGTCGCCCACACGCAGGCTTTCCTGATGCAGGACCCGGCGACTCAAACCGATGCCGGCGGGCTGTACGACAATTCGACCCAGTTCCAGGCGATGACGGTGGTCCAGGAAGAAGGGGAAACCGACGTCGGACGCTTTACCGTGGTTGCCCCGGCGTTGGACACCGAAGGCAACGCGTCCGGCATCCGTTACGGGTTGGAGGATGAATCGGCGCGCATCAACTTGAATGCGCTGACGCAACTCGAAAAAGACGTGAAGGCGCTGTCGGCGGCTGGTATAGCCGTACCGACGGCGGCACCGGCTGGATCGCAGACGCCGGCCGACGAAGCGAACGGCTCATCGAGCGCGGACACCTCCGCCCGTAACCTGCTGATGGCCCTGCCCGGCATGACGGAGGACGTGGCGGACGCCATCCTGGACTGGCTGGACGAGGACAGCGAACCGCGGGAGTTCGGCGCGGAAGCCGAGTACTACAACGGCCTGTCCCCCGCCTATTCGCCGCGGAACGGCCAGATCGAAACCGTCGAAGAGTTGCTGCTGGTCCGCGGCGTCACGCCGCAACTGCTGTTCGGCGCGGACGTCAACCGCAACGGCACGATCGATGCCGGCGAGATGGACCAGTCCGGCGCGGCGATGGCCACGGACACCCAGACGCTGTCCACCGGCTGGGCCAGCCGCTTGACGCTGTACAGCAGGGAAAACAACGTCAACTCGATGGGCGCGTCGAGGATTAACCTGAACGAGGACAATTTGCAGACGTTGTACGAGTCGCTGCAGGATGTCGTGCCGGAGGAGTGGGCCATTTTTATCGTGGCCTATCGGCAGAACGGCGCTTACGAAGGCAGCGAGACGGGGGAAACCTACAGCAGCGGCGAGTTGGATTTGAGCCAGGCAAGCAAGACCAAGTTCACTCAGGTGCTAGATCTGGTCGGCAAGAAGGTGCAGGTCAAGTTCAGCGGCGCCGAGAACGCGACCATCCTCCAGTCGCCGTTCGGCGAAGATTTGGTGTCGATGGGCACGTACATGTCCACCTTGATGGATCTGGTGACCATCGTCACCGACCCTGTGATTCATGGCCGGATCAACATCAACCAGGCGCCGCGGGACATCCTGCTGGGAATCCCCGGCATGACCGAGGAGATCGCCGAGCAGATCATCGGCCAGCGGGACCCGTCCGCCGCGGATCCCGCGTACGGGCACGAAACCTGGCTCCTGACGCAGGGGTTGGTTACGTTGGATGAAATGCGGTCCCTGATGCCTTTCGTCTGCGCCGGCGGCGACGCGTATCGTGCTCAAGTGATCGGATATTACGACGACGGCAGGGCCGCTTCGCGGCTGGAAGTCGTTTTGGACGCTACTCAGCAGCCCGCCCGCGTATTACTGTGGAGAGACATCAGCCACCTCGGACGCGGCTACGCCTTGGAAACGCTGGGGGTGAGCGCTGCGGGGGAAACGGCGTTGCCGTGACCCGCATCGCACCGCCGGCGCCCAGACACGAAACCCATAGTGACAATCATGGCAAGACTTTTAGCTCTGGAATGGGATGCTCGCGAAGCCCGGTTGGTCGTTGCTCGCACGACTGGGAAGACCGTGGACGTGGAACAAGCCTTCACGGTGCCGCTGGGTGTCGGCGAGGAAACAACGCACGCGGAACCGGCGGGCGCGGAACCGGGGGGCGGCGAGGGCGGCAGCTCCGATCTCGGGCCACGACTGGCCGCCGCTTGCCGCCAACGGAACGTGGGGCGCTGTCAGGCGCTGGTCGCCGTGCCTCGGGGCAAGATCGAATTGCGCGTCCTGCAGGTGCCGCCGGCTCCGGATGAGGAACTGCCCGAGTTGGTCCGTTTTCAAGCCTTGCGGCAGTTCACGTCGTTGGGCGAGGACTGGGCGCTTGATTTCGTGAGTCTGCAGTCGGCCGATCCTCAGCAGACGCGCGTGTTGGCGGCGACGGTCTCGCCTGCGGTCGTAGCCGAGATTCACCAAATCTGCGCGGCTCTGGAGTCGCCGGCCTCCAGCATCGTGCTTCGCCCGTTCGCGTCGGCCTCGCTGTTCAACCGCTACGCGGCGGATGGCCGCTGTCGCTTGTTGGTCGAACTGTTCGCGGAGGAGGCGGACCTGAACGTGGTCGCCGGGGGGCAAGTCCTGCTGCTGCGATCGGTCCGCTTGCCTGCGTACGATCGCGAGGCGGCGCTGCTGGGGGAAATTCGCCGCACGCTGGCCGCCGCGCGGAACCAGTTGAGCGACCAACCCGTGGAGGTCGTGGCGCTGCTGGGCAGTCCGGCGGAATTGGGCGAATTGCCGAACGACTTGCCAGGGCAGTTGGGCCTGGAGATCGAGTCCTTCGACCCGCTGGACCGCGTGATCTTGCCGGCCGGCGCGCGGAGCGGACTGGCGGATTGCAGCGGCCGTTTCGCGGCGCTGCTGGGCATGATCTACGACGACGCGGAGGGCCGGCCGCACGGGATCGACTTTTTAAATCCCCGGCAGCGGCCCAAACCCCCGGATCGCCGCCGCCGCTACGCCTGGCTGGCGGCCGCCGCGGCCGGCCTGCTGCTGGTGCTGGGCGGCCTGATCAGCTGGCAGATCCGGCAATACAACCACCGGCTGGAGGACTTGCGGGCGCAAAGCAAAGACTTGGAACAGCCGGTCAAGTCGGCGGAAAAGCTGCGTGCCGATGTGGCGGTCATCGACGCGTTTGCGGCCGCCGATGTCAACTGGCTGGAGCAACTGGTCGATCTCTCGGAGAAGTCCCCCGGTCCGGAAGATGCGACCGTGGATACGGCCACGTTCAGCTCCCTGATCGACGGCGGAGGCCAGATGTTCCTGGAAGGTTACGTGCGAGATCCAACCGTGATCGAAAGCATGGAGTCTCGGCTGCGCGACGCTCGGCATCAAGTGACGGGCGGCGGCACCCAGTTCGACGAACGGCAGCCGGAACTTCGCTGGCAGTTCAAAGAGAAGATTGTGGTTCTGCCGCCGCAGCGTGAGGAGGTCGCCCATGACTAAACGCGAACGAACCCTGGCAATGTTGGTGGGCGTCTCCCTGCTGGTCCTCGTTGCGTTGTACGCGGGCAAGAAGGTGACCGACGCCCTCCGCAGTCGGCGCGCGCAGATCGCAGGTCTGGAAAAGCAAGTCCGCGACAAGAGCCGGACCGTGCGGTTGAGCCAAGAGCAGGCCGACCGCATGCAGGACTACCAGCGGCGCGCGCTTCCCGGCGACCTGGAGAAGGCCCGCTCGCTGTACCAGACCTGGCTGCTGGGCCTGGTCCAGGACGCCGGCATTCAGGACGCGCAGGTGAGCGTGCTGCCGGCGCGAAGCGAGAAGGGCATCTACGACGCGCTGGCGTTTTCGGTCAGTGGCCGGGGAGATCTGCGCAAGCTGGTCACGTTCCTGCACCGCTTCTATTCGGCGGACTTGCTGCACCGCGTGCGTCGGCTGTACGCCAAGCGAGTGCCGGGCACCAAGCAGCTGGACTTGGCGTTGTCGATCGATGCCGTTTCGCTGCCCGGCTCCGACAACACGGACAAGTTGAACGACCAGCCCTCGCAACGGCTGACCCGCGGCGGTTTGGACGCCTATCTGGAAGCCATCCTGAACCGCAATTTGACCGGCCCGGCGAACAAGGAGCCGACCATCGAGACGATCGGGGAACAATCCAAGTACGCGGGCGACGTGGTCTCGTTCTCCGTCAAAGCGCAGGATCCGGACAAGCTGGATCGGATCACCTACCGTCTCGACGGCGACAACCTCCCGAACGCCAAAATCGATCCCCGCAGCGGCCAATTCGAATGGCCGGCCGAGAAGATCGGGGACTACGAAGTGGTCGTGGCCGCCACAGACGACGGCTTCCCGCCCAAAACGGCGCGGCAGACGGTCAAGATCCGCATTACGGAACGGCCGCCGGAAGCGGCGGCACCGCCGCCGGCTGTCGCGAAACCAAGTTTCGAACAGGCCAAATTCGCTTACGTGACGGCGATCACCGAGTCGGGCGGCAAGCGGCAGGCCTGGATCAGCCTGCGCACCGAAGGCAAGTTGTTGAAGCTGTTCGAGGGCGAGGAATTCCAGATCGGCGAGGTGACGGTGAAGATCGCTCGGATCGCCGAGAAGAGCGTCGAATTCGACGCCCCCGTGCTGGAGAAACGCTTCCTGGTCTCGTTAGGCCAGAACGTCGGCGAGGGACGGGACCTGACCGCGGCGGGGACATAGATTCCACGAACCTTGTCGCCAATCACGGGCCATTACTCGACCGGCGGGAGATTGCGCGGCGAGTTGCCTGAGGTGGTTAGTCCAGACGGGCCGTTACGGGACGCGGTGGACTCCCAGACTTCGACGCGCGGACGGAACGCGGTGTTCAAATCGGGCCCCTCCCCGGCGTCGGGCGGGACCGCCGCCGCAGCGATCGCTGCGGCGGGACCACGGATTTGGCGCAACATGTCTTGGGCCGCCACCAGCGAAGGATCGATCCGCAACGATTGTTCCAACAGCGCGGCCGCCTGTTGCGTCTCGTTCTTCAACGACAGCAGGCAGGCGGCGTTGAACAAGGCCGCCGCTTCCGGATGGACACCCCTCAGCACGTCGATCGCCTCGGACACTCGCCGGGATTCGATCAAGGCCGCCGCCAGGTTGTTGCGGTAACGGACGTTGCGGGGGTCCAAGCGGACCGCCTGCTGCAGGGCGTTCAGCGAGGCGTCGAGGTTTCCGCGACGAGCGTGGAACAGGCCCAGATCGTTCAACACCGTCGCGTTCGCGGGGGCCAGTGCTTGGGCCTGCTGGTACAGTCGCTGGGCTTCCTCGCCGTGATCGTGTCGATCCTGGAAGCGGGCGAACGCGATCAACGTGTTCACGTCGTGCGGATCCAACTCCAGCGCTTTCTGATACTGCTGTCGGGCGGTCGAAATCGCGCCCTGCGTCTCGGACCACTGGGCGGCCTGGATGTAGAGCGCCGGGCTGAGACGTTCCGGCAGGCTGGACAGTTTGGCAGGATCGGCGGCCGGGATCACCTTGGGCTTGACCTCCAGCGCGGACGAGACCTTGTCGCCAACCGACTTGAAGGCCGTGGTGACGGATTCCGTAGCGGCGACCACCGGATTGGAGGCCGGTGCGGCGCTGGGCGTCGCCGTCTGGCTGGGACGGGGCGTGGCGTTGCGTGGCGTACTGCCCGCCAGGGAGGAAGGGTCCTGGCCAAAAAAGCCGGACAGACTGGTCGGCTGTCCCCAGTCGCGCTCCCAGGGCATCTTCGACGAACAACCGGCGGCCAACAGCAGGACACAGGCCCAGGCGGCTCCGGCGCGTGTCATCGGGTTCTTCATCTGACACCTCCGTGTGCACAGCCTTTCGGCAAAGTCCCTCGTCTACCGGCCGGTCTACTAGTTTCCGCTGTTCCCGTTGTTCGTGCAGTTGCCGGTGTTCCCATTGTTATTGTTGCCGGAACCGCCCCCACTCATGGAACCGCCGCCGGAACCGGCGGATGAAAGACGCGGGGACGGGAGGTAGTTGCGGTAGGCCTGCTCGACGTCGTACAAGTACCAGCCTTCTCCGCCGCGGGGCACGATCTTCGTCGTCAGGACTGCACAGAAGTTGCTGTCCGGTGCGATTTGGGCGATGCTCCGATACACGGACGTCAGCCGCGTTGCGGTTTCTTCCTGGGTGGCAGCTTCCAACACGTAGATTTGCCGCCGGTGGGGCGGAACCTGGGTCAGGATGTAGTGCAACTTGGCTTGGCCCGCACCGGTCAATTCGTTCGTGCCGGGATCGAACAAATAGTCGCTCAGCGTGTTCTGGGATTTCCACCCGTTATCGACCATCTGGCGGAAGGGCCCCCGCACCAATTCACGGTCCTGACGCACGAAGGGCTCCGGCCACACGTTGACGCGGTTGCGATGGAGGTCGACCTGGCTCCAGAAGGTGTGCCACCAATTTCCTGTAACCGCCGGTTTGTTGACGGGGCGCGGCATCGGACCGGGAACCTCTTGGCCCGGCAACGAAACACCAACGGCTAGTGTCAGCAGGACGGCGATAACTGAGATTCTTGTAGAAGCCACGATCCAACTCCGCAAATGGGCCCGCGGAAACTCCCTCTATTCCTTCATCGGCCGATGCGGAGCCAAGCTATGGCGACAAATGAGGAATGGGAAAGATCCGCATTGTGGCGATTGTGCGGGTTGTTCAAGCGCCCGTCATGGTGGGCAACAAGACCCGTATAATGTTGATCGCGGCGGGACCTACCAACACCACGAAGATGGCGGGAAAAATGAACAGCACCAGCGGAAAGATCAACTTGACGGCGCTCTTGGCAGCCCGTTCTTCGGCCATCTGTCGGCGGCGAATCCGCATGTGCTCGCCGTGCGTTCGCAGCGCCTGCCTGATGCCCGTGCCGAATCGGCTGGCGTGGATCAACACCGAGGCGAGGCTCCGCAAGTCCTCCCCGCCGTTGCGCTCACCGAGATCGCGAAATACCTGGATGCGCGGGATGCCCATCTGCAGGTGCAGATTAGACAACTCGAACTCGTGCGCCACGGCAGGATACGACTTGTGCATTTCCTCCGCCACCCTCCGCATCGCTTGATCCAGACCCAGGCCGGCCTCGATGCAGACGACCATCAGGTCGATGGCATCCGGAAACCCGAAGAAGATCTGCTCGTGCCGGCGCCGGGTGAGCCAGTACAAGACGATGTCGGGGAGAAACAACCCGCCGCCGGTGAAGAAGATGATCCGCGAGATGGCGGATCGGGAGAAATCGCCCGTGAGGAGGAGCAATCCGCCGCCCAAGAAGAAACCGGCGGTCAGGCAGACCACCTTCAGGGCCAGGAACACGGTTTTGGCGTGATCCGATCGAAAACCGGCGTAGGACAAACGCAGCCGCAGTCGGCTGGCGTCTTTGAGGTTGGAAGGTTGCAGCGGCTTGGCCAGCTGAGGGGTGGTCTTGTGCACCAACTGCGACACCGCCGAGGAGAGTCGGGCCAGAAACCCGGAGTTGACCTGCGACGTGCGCGAGGCTCGTTCCAACTCATCCAGTCGCTGGTCGACTCGCCGGCGGCGGCCTCGTAGTTGATCTGAAACCAGCCAGCTACAGACCGAGACGAAGAGAAAGACAGCGAGGGGAACAAGGATCGTCAAGCCGGTCATGAGATCACCGCACTGGGGAAGAGAGTCAAATCTTGATGTCGACAATTTTCTTGATCACGAGCGCACCGATAATCTGCAAGACGATGGCGGCCAGCACCATTTTCTGACCCAGGGGATCCTGGAACAGGACCATCAAGTAGGCCGGATTGCGACAGTGCATGTAGATGGCCAGGACGACCGGCATGCCCAACAAGACGGCACCGGACAATCGGCCTTCGCCGGTGAGCGCCTTGACCTGCGCGCGGATCTGGAACCGTTGACGTATCAGGAACGCGATCTTGTCGAGGACCTCGGCCGTGTCGCCGCCCGTCTGCCGTTGCAGGAGGATCGCGTTCACGAAAAACCGCAAATCCAGGTTTGGAACGCGAAGGGTCAGACTGTCGAGCGAGTCCTCGATGGAGATGCCCAGCCCCTGTTGCTGGTAGCAGTGATGGAACTCGGCCGCGATGGGCTCGGCCATCTCTTCCCCGATCAGTCTCATGCCGTCGGCCAGTCTGTGGCCGGCGCGCAGCGAGCGGGCCAGCAAGTCCATCGCATCGGGCATCTGGCTCTCGAACTTGGCCAGTCGTTGACGCCGCTTCCAGAACAGCCACAGCGCAGGCAGCGTTCCGGCGACGCCGGCGCCGAAGGGCACCGCAAAGAGGGCGGCCTGCGTCGCCGCCCCCAGCACTCCGCCGAGGAACGCCAGCAGAACCGAGAACGACAGGAACTGCAGCGGCGTGACGCGCACGCCGGCTTGGCGGATGAGCAGACGCAGATCGAGAAATTGCGTCAGCCACAGTTCCCACGCCGGCCGCCGTTCCGTTTCGTCCGACAAAACCGCCGGCCGGAGGGCTTCGTCGGGTTCATTCCAAGCCGCTTGCAGGGTCGATTTGGCGAGGGCCTCCAGACGCGCTTCGGCGGTGTTGTCGCGGTGTGACCGCAGCAGCGCGAAGACGGCCGCGGCCAACGCCGCGACACCGACAAAGGCGGCCGCCACGGTAATCGGCAAAATCAGTGTCAAGGACATGTCAGGCCTCCGCTCGGGAGAAGTCGAAGCCGCCGCCGGTAGGACCTGCACGCATCGCGGCCGGCCGGTTGCGGCTGATCCTGTCTTCAGTCGCGCATCATGATTCGCTGCCGGAAAATGTTGGCCGGCAGCCGTACTCCAGCGGCTTCCAGCTTGGGCATGAACATCGGCCGCACGCCCGTCGCCACGAAATGGCCGCGGGCTCGGCCGTTCTCATCGATCCCTTCCTGAACGTAGAGAAAGATGTCCTGCATGGCGACCGTGTCCTGTTCCATACCGACCACCTCCGTGATGTGCGTCACCCGCCGCGGCCCGCCTTGCAGCCGGCAGACTTGGATAATCATGTCGACCGCGCTGGCGACCTGCTGCCGCATCGCCTTGACGGGCAGTTCGAACCCATTCATCATGATCATGGTTTCGATGCGAGCCACGGCATCCCGCGGCGAGTTGGCGTGGATGGTGGTCAGCGAGCCGTCATGGCCGGTGTTCATGGCTTGCAGCATGTCCAAGGTTTCCGGGCCGCGGCACTCGCCGATGATGATGCGTTCCGGACGCATGCGCAACGCGTTGCGGACCAGTTCCATGGCGCGGACCTCGCCTCGGCCTTCGATGTTCGGCGGCCGTGTCTCCAGCCGCACGACGTGTTCTTGCTGCAGTTGCAGTTCCGCGGCGTCTTCGATCGTGACAATCCGGTCTTCGTTGGAGATGAAACTGGACAGCACGTTTAAGAGCGTCGTTTTGCCGGACCCCGTGCCGCCGGAAATGATCACGTTCAGCCGCGCCTTGATCGCCCCTTCCAGCAGCATCACCATTTCCGGCGTGAAGGCGTGGAAGTTGAGCAGGTTCTCCAGCTTGAGCGGGTTCGTCCCGAACCGGCGAATCGACACGGCGGGACCGTCCAGGGCCAGGGGCGGAATAATGGCGTTGACGCGCGAGCCGTCCGCCAGACGGGCGTCCACCATCGGGGAAGTCTCGTCCACGCGGCGCCCCACGCGGGACACAATGCGATCGATAATCTGCAGCAGTTGGGCGTTGTCCCGGAACTCGACGTCGGTCCGCTGCATCTTGCCCTGCCGTTCGACGTACACGTTTTTCGGGCCGTTGATGAGGATGTCGTTGATGCTGCCGTCTTTGAGCAGCAGTTCCAGCGGTCCCAGCCCCAACGCTTGATCGAGCACCTCCTCGATCAATCGCTCCCGCTCCTGGCGGTTCAACAACGTCTCTTCCACGTCGCACAGATGCTCGACAATCATGCGGATCTCGCGGCGCAAGGTCTCCCCCTCGATCCGGCCGATGCGATTCAAATCGAGCTTGTGCACCAACTTGTTGTGGATGCGTTCCTTGATTTCTTCAAACGCCTCGTCCGAGATGGCGGCCAATCGCCGGGAGCTTGGCGTCAGTGTCGCGGTTGGGTTGCCAAGGGTATTCATCATCTCTCCCCGGGCGCCCTAGCCCGAAAGCCCCTTCGTTTGTCCAAGAACGCCGGCGACGGTACTCAAACATAGCTCACGGAAACCGATCAACGGGAAACGGCACGGGCGCCTCTTCAAGGCCAAAACCCGGGGTTGGCTGGCTGGGATCGCAAGCCGGAGTGTTAGCGAGGGCATGCGGTCATTTGCCGCTTCGCCCTCGCTAACGCTTCGGGTTACGATGTCGTGCTTGCCCACCAATCGCAAGACTTGAAGAAGGACTAGGCCGTTGACGCGCAAGATTTTGCGGCCGCAGAAGACAAGAAGCCGAACCATCTTCCCAGGACGGGCGTGGAGCCGCCCGTCCGTCCCGCCGGCTTGTCACACGTCCCCTCGTCGCCGCACAAGGCCCGCGACATGCTCAGCAACGATTGCGTGATCTCCGCCCGAGGCGCTTGCGCGATCAGCGGGACACCATTGTTGCGGACTTCGACCATCAGGCGAAAATCGTTGGGAACCTGCCAGAAGAACTCGCGGCCGACGATCGCCTCGGCACGTTTCAGCCGAATCGTGTCGTTCTCCGGCATGGCGCGGTTGACGACCAGCTTGACTTTCTCAAGCAAACCGGGAACGGGTCGAAATGATCTCAGCAGACGCACCACGTTCCGCAGGCAGGGCAGATCCAACTGGACCACCAGCAGCACGGCGTCACAGCATTCCAAGGCGGTCATGTCCAGCGGGCTATAGGCTTTCGATAGATCGACGAGAATGTGAGAAAAGGAGGCTTTTAGCAGTCCGAAGACGCGCCGCAACGACTCCGGCGTGACCAGGTTGGCATCGCTCAGTTCCACGGGGCGCGGCAACAGGTAGAGACCGGATTTGTGCCGGGCCATGGAGCGCCGCAGCAGCTGAAAGTCCAGCCGCGCCAGATTCTGTGTCAGGTCCGCCAGCGTGTATTCGTGAATCGTGTCGAGGTACACGTCCGCGTCGCCCAACGTCACGTCCAGATCGACCAGGATCACGGACCGATCCGGCGAAGCCGCCAAAATGCTCGCCAGATTGACGGCCAGACTGGTGGAACCGACGCCGCCCTCAGCCCCTGCGACGGCAATCATCGTGCAGGTTCTCGCCGACTGCCCGCGAGCCTCACCCAGACCGGCGGCCGCCTGCAGCCTGGTGATCAACTCGTCCAACTCGGCTGGCAGTGTCAGGAATTCCTTGGCTCCGGCTCGAATCGCGCTCAGAATCAGCTGGCCGTCGTGGGACCGGCTGACGGCGCAGATCCCGCAGCGGGGTAACTGCCGCGTCATGCGACTAATCAGGTCCAGCGCGCGTTCGGTGTCGGAATCCACGCCGACTAACAAGACATCGGGAGCCGCCCCGGAGAGGGGGACGGCACCAAGGTCGGCGTACTCCGCTTCCAACCACACGAGATCCGTCCCCGCCAGGGCGGTCTTGATTTCTCTGCGGATGGTCACGTCGCGATCCACGACGACCGTTCGTAGCACGAGGTTCATAACGCTGACACGCACCTGGTGGAAAGGACTATCACCCAAGCCTTCTGCTGGAGAACTCTAGGTCGTGGATTGAGGCTTGGGGCACAAACCTATCGCAAAGGTTCGTAACCGATGGGCCCGTACAGCGCGGGGCCCCTCGCGGCAGACGCGTTGGACGGCGACGGTCCAACCGGATTGGACGGGCGGGACGCGCCAGGCGATACGGCCGAGGTATTCGGCGCCGCCGGCGCAACCGGGCGAGCGGAGGGAACCGGCGCGACCGGTTCGGCCCCCGGAACCGGGCTCGGCGTAGCAGCGGGGGCAAGTGGCGACACCGGCCTGCCGGCCGGCGGCCAGCCCACTCCAGCACCGACCGGCGCAGAAGGTCCGCACGGCCCCCGAACGGCGCCGGGAGGACCACAATTCGGCACTTCCAGGTAGCCGTAGCAGTACAACTCCGTGTCGCAGGGACTGGCGGTCAGCTGTCCCGGACCGCATTCGGGCACTTGATGGGGATCCAGCGATCCAATGAGTTCGGGGGTGACGATCACCAGCAATTCCACTTCGTTGGCCTTCTCTTCGACGCGCGAAAAGAACCTGCCCACTCCCGGCAAGTCGGCCAGCACCGGAACGCCTCTGTTGTGAGCTTCCACCCGGTTCTGCAGCAGGCCTGCCAGTGCCAGCGACTGACCGGCCTGCAACTCGACGGACGTGTCGACGTTGCGCTCGGCGACGCCGGGCACTTTGAAACCGGAGATTTCGACCCCGCGTTCGGGAGCCAGTTCGCTCACGCTGCCGTGGACTTCAAGCCGGATCATCCCGTTGCCCAAAACCATCGGCACGAAATCCACGCGCGTGCCGTAGTCACGCCACTGCACGGTGAAGTTTCCCAGGCCGCTGGGTACGATGATGGGAAAACTGCCGCCGGAGAGGAACGTCGCCGGACGTCCCGTCATGGTGACCAGCGTTGGTTCGGACAGCAGTTTGACCAAGTCTTGGCTTCGCAACGCCTGCAAGTAGCCCAGAAACTGGCTGCCGTCGCCGAAGATGGCAAACCGCACCATATCCGCACCGATGTCCCCCGGCGCCGGTAGGTTTTTCGGCAGGCGGGCCTGATACATCAGGCCTCCGCCGCCTTGCTCCACGTTCACGTGGTCGCCCAAAAACTGCCAGTCCAAGCCGAGCTGGCGCAGTTTGGTGCGGGAGACTTCCATGACCTTCACGTGCAACGCGACCTGTTGCACGCCGCCCACCGTAATGCCGCAGATCACGTCCTTGTAGTAATCCTGCGCGAACGTCGTGATGTCGTGGATCATCTCGGTCCGCGGGACGTAGCCGGTAATGTAGACGCTCTTGGCCAGCGGACGAACTCGCAGGCTCGCTTCCGGGAACTCGCTTTGGAGCAATTGCCGCAATTGCGCGGCGTCGGGGCTGACCATCACGTCCACCGTCAGGATCTGCCCCTGTTCGTCCCACAGATTGACCTGCGTCACGCCCGGCGCCAGGGCGGCAATCTGGATCTGATCCGCCGCCAGCGGGGTCGCCTGGACCACCGCCGGATTCGCGACGAAGACGCGTGGGATCTTCTTGCGCAGCTTGAGCACCTGACTGGTGTTGACGGTCAGTTCAAGGCGTTGTCCGGGCTGGCCGAGTCGGAATTCCAGGGACGGGTTGTTAGGGCCCTGCGCAGTCAAGTCGGAGGGGACTCCGCTCATCACGGCCAGCAGGACAAAGGCGCGACTGGCTAAACAGATTGCAGGGAACCGCTGTCGAGACACCAGGACACTTCCTTGTATCGTCGATTGGTGAGTGACCACGCCGTCCGTGTGGATTGCAGCGTTTGAGTCAGTCCCGCGGAGAAACGAGCACCCGCTAGCCGGGACCGCCTCCGTTTGTATCTAATTCGATAGTCCCCTTGCCAGTCCTGACGGAATGTTGGCTCCCCAATGGATGCAGTCTGGACGCCCGCGTCACAACCGGCATTCTGCGAACAACGCGCCCGGCGGCCCGGCCTTTCTTACCTGCGATTGCCGCGCCTAGCCAGTTCGCTTGAGCCGTCTCAATCGCTACAACCGGAACAAAGCAGCGGCCTCACGGCAGAGAGCGGGCGGCCCGCTCCCAGGAGGCTTGCACAGCAGTCCCGTTTTTCGGCGCAGGCGTGGGGTCCCGCGGGTCGTGGAATTCTCTCGGCGGCGCGGCCAGTGACCTGGGAGCGGCCGTCTTGTCCTTGAACCCGGTCAGCCGTGGCGGTTCTCCGGACGAGTCACAGCTGTATTCTTCGGTCTTCTGGGGCGAGTCGATGACGATCGACCAACCACCTGCGCCCGGTCCGTTCGCCGCCTCTGTCTCACTGATGGCTGGCGTTTCCCTCCGCCCGCCCTCGCTCCTCGGGTTCGCACCGTTGCCGCCGGCCACATCCCCTCGGCCCAACAGCCTTTCTACCGTGCAGCCGCGGGTCTCGTCGACCTCCTCGTCGCCAGGGCTGCGCAGGGCCAGGCGAATGATGCCCAAGTCCTGTCCCATCGCCAGTTTCTCCGCCTGATCCGGACTCAACAGCAGGGAGACCGTCCGCACCTCGTCCAACGTCTTGTCCTTGTCTGGTGACTTGGCCATCTCCGAGTTCACGGCAAACACTTGTACCGCTCTGAGAATCGTCTTGGCCATCGGAGGGTTCTCTTGCGAGCGTTTCAGGACCACGATCACATCCACGTGATCGCCGGGTTCGATGAGGCTGGAAACAGAAGCTTCCATGGTTACCTTGACCGATACCGCCCGGAAGCCCTTGGGCACCTTCAGCGAACTGCTGGCGTCGTCCCAGTTCATCACCTTGGCGCCCAGGATCGGCTCGCCCTGATACAACCGGATGCGGGCGAACTTGTTCTCGACCTGCTTCAGATCGCCCAGCGAGCCTTGCGGGATCTGGCGACTGGGCCATTGCGAGATCCGCACGTTTTCCTCGGTCAGCGGCTCGTTGATGTTGATTTCCTTGGTCGCCACCAGGACGGCTCTTGATTCGTCCTGTTTCGAGGCCGCCCGCAGGTACTGATACACGCCGAGCGAAGCGACGAGGCCGCATCCCAAGGCGACGATGATTAAGACCGTTGACCGCATGGTAATTCCTTCCTACCGATCCTACTATTCATGTCGCATGGTCGATGCCGCGCTCAGGGTCACGTTCTTCAGATACATCGGCGCGGGCAACCAACTAACCTTGTCAAACGCAATGGCCGTTTCGACCTTCATTTCCACTCCCGTGTCTGCGATGGCCGGATCTGGCGACACCGTAACGATCGCCTCCTGACCATCGATCGAAGTGGCGGTCAGATAACCGCGTACGGCATTTTCCACCGTCGCCACAGTGGCGCCCTCCACGACGGCCTGCCGCGCCCCTTCGCGCGCCGCACCGATCAGCAATTGATGCACCATGATCATCCGGCCAAACTCGATCATGCCGAACACGAGCAAAAAGAAGAGGGGCGCGATCACGGCGAACTCCACTACGCTCGCACCGCGCCTTTTCCGGGCCCGATCCCGTCGCAGTGGCAACGTCAACGCCGGTGAGGTCAGCCTGCGATCCAAGCTCGCATCCGCTCCTGCGGCCAACACGCACATCGCAATCGCCTCCCCTGGTTCCCCCGGCCTCAAATGAGTTGTCCGCTCCAGGCCAAGTACGACACCGTGCCCAACATGATGGGAACCGCGTACGGCAAGAGCGCCATTGAGTCTTTGCGTTCTGCCGCAAGCACGGACAACGTCTCCGGGTCACGGATGGTCAGGACCTCAAAGAAGATCATTTGGAACTGATTCCAGTGTTTTCTCCAATCACGGCGCCAAACCACCAAAGCCATGGCGATCAGGCCGCCCACCACGGCCGAAACGCAGAAGGCATGCCAGGTCTGCG
>CAZAQY010000038.1:17458-45346 GCA_964486845.1 uncultured Pirellulaceae bacterium | reverse complement strand
ATACTTTCAATAAGCTAGCTCTGCTAGCATTTCGCAACCTTGTGATCGAGGCCCGACTGGCTAAATCACCCCCAAGAAACGCCGAAGGCTCGCGACGGTCAGGGATGCATCACTCAAAGAAGATGGTTGGTGAAGCCACCACTCCAACCATCAGCACCCGCTGAACAGGGCGAGCCTTCGTTGGGTCAGCGGTTGCAGCCACTTCGGACTTGGCTCGGAAATGTGGCTACTGGCCGCTGACGAACTCTACTTTAATTCTGAACAGCACACGCAAATCGGTCAATGCACAGGATGGGTGGCAACTGCTCTTGTCTCCGTAGTCTGGGTTGGACCAAAATGTTGGCCGATGCCGATTTCCCTGACGGATCGCCAGCGTGCTGAACTTCGCGATCTGGCGGATGAACTGACGTTGGCGTGATCGGTGCTTAATGAACTGGGTGGTTGCCGTGTCAGTGGCCGCAGTAATTGAACACGCAAACGCAGTCTTGCCTGGATCGCCCGCTGTGGAAGGGCAGGAGGACGTGCGCTGGCAGGCGATTAGCCACGTTGGCGACTACATCGAAACTGATCTCGAACCAGTGTGGGAATTCGTGCGCCGCTGGGGCTGTTCTCCTGACGAGGATATGCGGGACGCAATCGCCTGTTGCCTCTTGGAACACCTGCTGGAATTTCATTTCGCCCTGATATTCCCGCGTGTGGAAGGAGCCGTGAAGGAAGACGTGCTTTTCGCTGATACCTTCAGCCGATGTTGGAGGTTCGGACAAGCGAAAAGTGGTGCCAACGCGGATCAATTCGAGCAATTGAAGGCGTGGTGCAAGGTGCGACCGTGACCACCCCAGCCTTCATCACGATTCTACTTCGCCTCCTCGCCATCATCTGGGCCTCGCCCTACACGGTCCTCGGCCTGCTGATCGGCATGGTCGGCGTCTGTACGGGTGGCCGCGCCCGAATCCGTGGCCGCGTGATCGAGTTCTACGGCGGGGGCGTGAAGTGGCTGCTGCATCGGTTTCCACACGGGCAATTCACGATGGCGTTTACCCTCGGCCACACGGTACTGGGACAAACGGACGCCGCGCTCGACGTGTGCCGTGACCACGAACTGGTTCACGTTCGGCAGTTTGAGCGTTGGGGGCCGCTGATGGGGCCTGCTTACCTCGGCTGTTGTCTGGTACTCTGGCTGATGCGCCGCAGGCCGTATCGGGACAATCCGTTTGAGCGGCAGGCATACGAGGAGGGGGGCGGGGAATCATGAATCACACGGTGCGTCTGGCATCGCTGCTGCGTTGGACACTCGTTGCCATGCACACGGCGTTGGTCGTGTCCCTGCTGCTTGCCGTACCCGCAATTCCCGTGTCCAGAAGACTTGAGTGGATTGTGACCCGTGGTGATGGCGCGTGGTTGGTTCTTGCCGATCTGCCCGTGTCAATCTTGAACATTCCGTTCATTGCGTCGGGGATGGCCGAATCTTCGCCAGGCGCAGTGGTCGTTGCCGCAATGTACGCTCTCCTGGGCGGTCTCCAGTGGTACTTGATTGGAAGCCTCCTGGCCCGCATGACTTGCGGATTTCAGAGGGCCATTCCTGTCGCTTCAAAGCGATTTGGGTTCACGCTGCTCCTGGGCCTGCTTTTCATTGTCGGCTGTGCCGCGTTTCCGTGGCGTTCGCAGTTACAGCAGCGCCTGCATCCGCAGGACCGTGCCTACATGCCGCCAGCGGTTGTCTTTAGCGGCGACTCCCGTGAACTTCGGCAATCGCTGGTCGTTCCCACGTTGGACACACCCATGCCAGGAAACAAGAACGTGATTTGGTGCGGGACACTTCAGCTTGCCTGGAATCGCCTTGCGAACGACATCCTTCACGAATCACCCAGCATTCAGGGTGCGGAAGCCGTTGTGTCTCGCCTCAACAAAACGCAGTTCGGCGACAACGATTTGCCGCGCGACTCCTACTTGGCGACAGCAGGCTTTGGCAGGGACGGCGTAGTGGAAAAGGTCAAGTCAGAAATGGAACGGAGGTTTCACAAGGACGTTGACATCGACCCGCTGGCACCGAACGACATCCTTGCCTACGCCTACCTGGAAGCCCATGCGGTTTTCACCGTCCCCTTCTTCGACTATCGGAAGGCAGTTGGCTTTCAAGATTCAGGAGGCGAGGAAACAGGTATCACTGCATTTGGCATCGAGCAACAGCACGAGTACGCATACAGGAAACTGCGGGAGCAAATCGACGTTCTGTATCTCCGTCGCAAGGAGGCCCATTCCGAAGAACTCGAAGAGTTCGTGATTGACCTGTGCCAAGATTCGTCACCGAACCAGATCATGGTGGCTTGCATCCCGCCAAGGGCGACGTTGCTGGAAACGCTCGATGACGTGGAAAGGAAGACGCAGGAATTCGCACGGCAACCTGACGGACAGTATGGGCGATGGTTCGGCATCCGTGATGTTCTGCTTGTGCCTAACCTCAATTGGGACATTCGGCACCGATTTATTGAACTCGAAGGCGACGACAAGCGCTTCCTGAATAAGGGCTTCAGCGGCTACCACATCGCCAAGGCAATGCAGACCATTCGCTTCAGGTTGGATCGAAGCGGGGCCGAGTTGGCGTCCGAGGTCCAAACGCCTTGCACACCTATGGCCACTCATTTTGTTTGCGACCGCCCGTTCCTGATTGTCGTCAAGAAACGCGGGGCGAAGCGTCCATTCTTCGTCATGTGGGTGGACAACGCCGAGCTTCTGTCCAAGTTTCCACAAGACCAGTCGCAGGAGTGAAGCCCATGACCTACATCATGGTGGATATCGAAGCCGATGGCCCGATCCCTGGCGATTACTCGATGGTCTGCTTCGGGGCCATCGTGGTCGAACCATCGCTGGGCAGGACGTTCCACGGCAAGCTCAAGCCGATCTCGGAAAAGTGGATCGCCGAGGCCCTTCAGGTCAGTGGCTTCACCCGCGACGAGACGCTGACGTTCGACGACCCGCAGGCGGTCATGCAGCAGTTTCCCAGCACGTCCAGGATCAGGTAATCGCCCAGCACCAGGTGCGTGACCTTGCCACGACAAATGCAGTCGGCCTGATACGCGGTGAGTTTCCCCTGCTCCACGAGTTGAGCAGCCAGCGCGTTGCCGTCATGGGCTGTGATTTGCAGGGCTTCCGTTTCAGCCATAGGCAGCAGGCGGCTGTCGGCCAAGTTTTTCAGAAAGTCATCGACCGATATTGGGCCTGCGTCCTGCTCCTTGGTCTCCTCGTTGAACCCGACTGTCGGGCCATCCCCGCTCACCAGCGGCTGGCACAGCCAATCCGTGGCTTGGGGCATCGCCACCCACTTCCGCAGCCGATCCGCAAGCTGGGGTTGCTCGCGGCACAGTTTCTCGACGCTGGGATCGCGGCCCTGCTGATGCAGTTCTTCCCAGCGATCCACGAGTTGTCGGAACTGTTCCTCGTCGTTCATGGCAGGCCTTCGCCCATCCTGGCTTGGCACAGCCGAACACGGGCATCCTGCCAGCGCCGCCGCAGTGTCCGTTCCGAGATGCCCAGCACCACGGCGGCTTCTTCCTGGCTCAAGCCTTCGTACCACAGCAGGTTGAACACTTCGCGTTCCTGATCGGGCAATGACTCGACCTGTTCATGGAACTCGGTCCACTCGGTCAAGTTCGACGGCTCGCCCTGGCCGTCCGCAAGTCGGTCTTTGACCGCGTTCGTGTCGTGGTTGGCCCCCAGGTCCAGCGGCCCGTAGTACCGACGAGTCATCCCGATCAGCACCCGCCGAACGTGGGTCGCCGCCAAATTGTAAAAGTGCCGTGGCGATTCGGGCTGCACCGTTTCCAGGCACTGGTGCAGCCTGCTGACGGCCTCCGTGAACACGTCGTCGGTTTCCTCCCAGCGGTGGACTTTCGGGAAATCCCGCAGCATTTTCCGCGTGATGAGCCGCAGTCGGTCGCACGCATGTTCGATCAGCCGAGTGCGGGCCTGCTGGTCACCCGCACGCATCAGGTCGAGCCAAACTCGTGTTGTGTCGGTCGGTTGCGTCATGGCTGGGGGACCAAGTTGATGGCGGAAACGCCACCATCGTACTTCGCCCGCAAACCAGCAACAACTTCCCGCCCCTACAGCCCTTTGCGCACGGCGGTGGGGCCAGCGGCCAATTTTCTTGCCGAACCCCCTTGACTTGGTTGTTTGCGGTTCTTTGCCCAGCTAAAATCCCAATTGGTGACCCCTCTTTCTGCAAAATCATTGGCCGCTTGTAGGCTCGGCAAGCGCAAGGGGATGTAGGGTCGGCTTCAAGGTTTTCGCCCAGGAGCAACCATGATTCAACAACAGCTCATCCATGCTTCACCAATAGTTCACGCCCGCAGGCTATCCCAAGGAGTAACCATGCTGGACCAAGTTCACGCTGCAATTCGATGGGCAGCGATTGTCACTGTGGTGGGGGGGGTCTGTTTCCATTGCTGTTCAACTTGGGCGGCAGACGGCAAGCAAATTATCGTGGTGTGCCCGCAGCAGTGCCCGCAGGTGTGCCCGCTGTGTCCGCAGCCGCAGCCGCAGCCGAAGCCAGCCAACAAACCGCAAACGAAATCAAAACCGAAGCCAAAAAATGAGAAAAAACAACTGTTAATTGACGCGCACAACAGAATAAGGAAGTCTCACGGGAAGAACAGTCTGAAGAGAAATCCCCATTTAATGAAAACGGCTCAGGAATGGGCAAATCATATGGCTAAGACAGGCGTTATGAGTCACCAAGAACTCAGTTCGGACGAATTCAACGGTATGGGGGAGAATTGCGCAATCGGAGCTAGTGTTACCGAAGTCATGAACGCCTGGATGAAATCACCAGGCCATAAGGGGAACATCCTCGACACTTTTACACACATTGGTGTGGGAGTCGCCGTAGGGGAAAAAAGACAGACGTTTTGGTGTGTTGATTTTGGTCGCCTCGAATGATTTCCCGCGCAGTTCAGGAAAGACCAAAAGGAGACTCAACATGGCCTACGGAACTGGAGCCACACAGTGCCCGCATTGCGGGGCCATTGGGACGTACAAAATCACGATGCAGCAGGGTGGGCAGGTCATCCCCTGCAACAATTGCCGCAAGAACTTTACCGCCGAGGTACGGCAAGGACAGTTCACGGGAAGGAATCGGTGACGCGGCAGTGCGATTGGACTGTTACGGGGCCGCGAAGCGGGTACAGCCCGTGGCGGGGTTGCGTTTGTTAGGAGCCAGTCAATGGCCGACCAGTGGTACTATACCCAACAAGGTGAACGGAAGGGGCCAGTATCCGAGGACGAAGTGAAGCGTCTCCTTGCGTCTGGCACCTTGAAGCCAACGGCTCTGGTATCCAGAAACGATAACGCTTCGTGGGGACCAGCATACGCGGTGCGGGGATTGCTTCCTGCTCGCGCGGAAGATGAACCGCCGCCACTTCCGACCGACAACGAGCCGCCACCGCTTCCTGCTCAAGACGAACCGCCACCCTTGCCGACAGAGCGCCATGCCGCAGCCGCAGCGCCCGTCGCCAAAGCAGGCATCTCCACGCCCCCGCCCAGGAGTCTTCTTGAGAAGTGCTACCTGCCCTTCCAAATCACCCTGATCGCCATCTTTGTCTTGGGACTGTTCACGTTCGGCTTCTCGTACTTCTTCGGCCTGTTTCTCGTTGCTATCGGATTCGCCGTCTGTAATTGCATTGCTGGGCAGAACAACAAATTGGGAACAGGTCGTTGGGATGTCGCAATACTGATCCTCGCCGCTCTTAGCCTAATCCCTTACTCTTATTTCAACGTTTGCGCCGGAAGACGCTGCGCCGCTTGACGACGCATGGCTGGCGGAAATCAATCGGCGTTCGGACGAGTTTGATGCCGGTGGCGTCCAGACCCTATCATGGGCTGAAGTCAAAAAGCGGGCTCGACAAAGGCGAGCGTCGCATGAGTAGGCCAAGATTCCTGCCCGGTGCGACCAAGGATTACGAAGATGCCTTCGATTGGTATCGTGCCCGAAGCGAACGCGCGGCAGACGGGTTTGAGGAAGCCGTTGAGCGAGCGCTCGCTGCCATCGCCGAGGCTCCCGATCGTTGGCCGTTCTGCGTGGTCAATGTCGTGAACCCTGGCCGGCCGTAACGGCGGGCGTTCCACGGTGTGGCTTGCCTGGCCTTGCCCCAGCCGCCGTCCCGCCGTAGCATACACGAAAGGTGACCTGTGGCCTGATGGCAGCTTTGGCCTGAAGACCAGGTAAGGTCACGGCGTTTTGACTGGGAGGCGTCCGCGATGGAAATTCGATTCTACGAAGATCCGGACACGGGCCTGCCACATATCTACGGCCATGACGTTACCGAAGACGAGGTATGGGAGGTTCTGCGTTCTCGCGGAGAGGATCTCCCGGGGACAAGGAATTCCAGGATTAAGCTAGGCCAGACTGCGGCGGGACGGTATTTGCAGGTCATCTACGTCCCCGACGAAGACCCCCACAGCGTGTTTGTGATCAGCGCCTACGAACTGCGTGGCAAGGCGAAAACCGCTTACCGCCGCCGACAACGGAGAAAGCCGCGATGACCACCCACAAGTTTCCACCGGGCTGGGACGAAGAGCGAGTGCGCGAAGTGCTTGCGCACTACGAGAGCCAAACCGAAGACGAGCAGTTCGCGGAAATTGAGGCCGCCCGCGAGGCCGAGGGTACCACCTTGATGGCGGTGCCTACGGAACTGGCGCCCGAGGTCCGAGCGCTGATCGCTCGCAAGCGGAGTGCTTGAGCTGCACCAGCACCTGGCCCGAACCAGAGAATGCAGGCGAGCGGGGGTAAGGTCGGTTGCCAGTGGTGACGTCTTCCCGTCCCCGCCGCCTGATTCTTCCTGTGGAAGCACGAGAGGGCCAGGACTGGGACTTTACCTTGGAAATCATCCCGAACGCCGAACAGTGCTTCAACGCATTGCGAGAGCGTGAATACGAGTGACTCCGATCAACTACATGAAACTAACCCCCGACCACATTCAATCCGCCCGCCGCCATCTGCGGGCCGCAGACCCGGTGATGAAGGCCATCATCGACGCCGTGGGGCCGTACACGCTGCGGTTCGAGCGGGACCGGTTCGCCATGCTCGTCCGGTCCATCGTGTCCCAGCAGATTTCGACCAGTGCAGCCCGTGCGATTCGCAGGCGGTTACAGGAACTCGCCGGGCCACAGGGACTGACGGCGGAGAACCTTGCCCGATTCGGCATGGGAGACCTGCGTTCGGTCGGCCTGTCGCCGCAGAAGGCCTCCTACGTGGCCGACCTGGCGTGCAAAGTGAACGACGGCACCGTGGACCTGCGGCGGATTGGGCGGCTACCGGACGAAGACGTGGTGCAGACGCTTACCCAGGTCAAGGGGATTGGCCGGTGGACGGCGCAGATGTTCCTGATTTTCTCTCTGGGCCGACCGGACGTGTTTCCCCATGACGATCTGGGCGTGCGCACGGCGATCCGTGATCGCTACGGCCTCGACGAGTTGCCGGACAAGGAAACGAGCCACGTCATCGCTGCCCCGTGGCGGCCCTACGCCTCGGTGGCAAGCTGGTACTGTTGGCGGTCGCTCGACTTGGCCCGCAACACGGAGACGGTGGCGAAGGGGTATCCGTCGTAGGCGGGTGGTGACCGGCATCAGAACAATCGGCCGGATCATCTGCGCAAGAAGAAACTCCAGAAGGAATTGGCCGACCTCGACAAGGAAGCCAGGAAGATCAAGAACCGCTTGAAAGCTATCGAACGGCGGCGGGCTCAGTTGGCGGAACTCGGCGGATGACACCGATGTGTCCGCTGGCAAGCATCCTCTTGTACCTCCGCATGAAAGGCCTCGTAATGAGAACCTTCAACCGCTGACAGCCATCAAGCGGGGACATGCCCTGTCGGAGTACAAGGTCGAGGATGTGACGGTCGAGCAAGGTGTGGTCCAGTTGCGGTACGCAGTCACGTCCAAGGCCACACCAGACACGACCTTCGCCTGCCCGCTGATCGTGTCCGTGCCCAAAGATGACTACAAGGCGGTGGTGTTCGTTGAGGGCGGGAGGAACGTGAAGACGGTGAAGGTCGCTGGCAAACGAGGAGACGTAGACGGTGCCTCGAAAAAGACACCCACGAGGTACAGAAGACAAAGCATTGAGCCGTCGTTCAAGCCCCCACGGTCCACAGGCTCCAAATCATTCGCACGCCGACGACGATCAGCAGGACGGCAAACACGCGTTTCAGACGGGCCACCGGCAGTCGATGGGCCAATCGCACTCCCCGTGGCGCGGTCAGGACGCTGGCCGCCACGATGCAGACCAGCGCGGGCCAGTAGATGTATCCCACGGTCTGGGGCGGCAGCGGGGCGGCGGTGTTCCAGCCGTTCACCGAGTATCCGAGGAAGCCGCCCAAACCGATCGAAAAACCGATCGCGGCCGACGTGCCGATCGCGCGACGGCCGGGAAGATTGCACCACATCAGGAACGGTACCGACAGCGTACCACCGCCGATGCCCACCAGACTGGACACCAAGCCGATCAGTCCGCCCACGCCGAGCATGCCCGGCACGCCAGGAAGCTCGCGAGAAGGCTTGGGCTTCTTGTCTCGCATCATCTGCACTGCCACGTAAGCCAGAAACACCGCGAAGAAGCCTTTTAGCCAATCGGTCGACAGACCCGACACGGCAAACGTACCGCAGAACGTGCCGGCGAAACTGCCCGGTGCCAGACGCCGGACTACGATCCAATCCACGGCGCCGCGCTTGTGGTGGGACCAGAAACTGGACACGGACGTGAACATGATGCTGGCCATCGACGTCCCCAGCGCCAGGTGCATGATGGACGCCTCGGGCAGGCCCAGGCGAGTGAAGCAGAACACGAGCATCGGGACGATCACCAGCCCGCCGCCGACCCCCAGCAGGCCGGCCAGCACCCCGGCGATCGCGCCGACGCTCAAGTACGCCAAATAAGGCAAGATCATGTTAAACCTTCTCGGTTCTCAACCGCCGGATTGTCTCGCTTTCCTCGTCGCCGGATGCCGCGCACCGGCCAGCGGTAAGTATACTGGTTAGCGTTCCTCAGCGTCCATGAGCGGTTGAACGAGGAGATCCACCGATGGAAGTCTGGGCCTGGCTCGGTTTACTGACCATTCCGCTGTTCGTGGCCATCAACGGCTTTTTCGTAGCCGCCGAATTCGCTTTGGTGGCGGTCCGCAAGACGCGCGTGGAGGAAATGCTGCAGCACGGCCAGGCCGGCGCCAAAGCCGTCGAAATCGGCGTCAACAACCTGGACCGCTCGATCGCGGCTACCCAGTTGGGCATCACGCTGGCCAGCATCGCGCTGGGCTGGATCGGCGAGCCGGCGGTGGCGCAACTGCTGGATCCCGTTTTCGCCCTGATCCCGGACACGTGGCGCGGTGTCACGTCGCACTCCATCGCCTTCGGGTTTGGCTTCCTGATGATTACCTTCTTGCACGTGGTCTTCGGCGAACTGATCCCCAAGACGGTGGCCTTGCAGATCCCGGACCGCACGGCGCTGTGGATCACCGCACCTCTGGTCGTGTTCGCCCGCGTCGCTTGGCCCCTGATCTTCTTGATGAACGGCACCGGCAACACCATCCTGCGCCTGATCGGCTTCCAGTCGGCCAGCGGCCGCGAAATGGTGCATTCGGTGGAGGAACTGGCCTTGTTGATCGAGGACACGGAAGAGGCGGGGATCCTCAGCGAAACACAGGCCGAAGTGGTGCAGAAGGTGTTTCGCCTATCGGCCAAACGAGTGCGGGATTGCATGGTGCCGCGCGACAAGATGGCCAGTCTGGAACTGAGCACGCCTCCGGAAAAAGTGCTGGAGGCAACGCGTGCGGGAGCGCACACCCGCATGCCGATTTACGATAAAGACGCCGACAACATCGTGGGGATCGTCAACACCAAGGACCTGTTCTACCTGTTCAGCCTGCGGGGGATCGTCGTCCTGGAAGACGCCATGTATCCCGCCTTGTTCCTGGACCCGGACGACGAGGTGGCCGAAGGGCTCAAGTGCTTCCGCTCGAACCACCGTCACATGGCCGTGGTCCGCGATCCGGAGGGGCACGTGCTGGGGCTGATCACGCTGGAAGACATCATCGAGGAAATCGTCGGCGAGATCGAGGACGAACACGATTGGCAAACGCCGGAAGCCCGCCTGCGCGGGCGGCACGTGGAAAAACTGGCCAAGCCGGCCGCCAAACCACTGGGCCAGCCGTAGCCACGCGGGCTGGCCGCCGGCGGGCAAGTTGGCAACTGGCTAGGTGACGGGCGCGGATGGCAAAGCCGCGCAGCGTGCCTTGCCGGAATGCCGCGGGGCGATCAAAATGTCGGCATGCCTCGACGAAAACGACGTAACTGGCCCCTGCGGATCGCCATGCTGGCCGTGGCTGTCTTGCTGTTGGTCTACGCCGTGGGTTGGCCGTTGGTTTCGGCCCTGCTGGCGCCGGCGCAAGGTCTTGCCAAACGTCCTCGTTCGTTTCTGGTCCCCTTCGTCGACCAGGTTCCCATCCGGTTGTTCGAGTTCTTGATCTTCGCCTGGCTGTTCGTATTCGGGTCGTGTCTGGGCAGTTTTCTGAACGTCGTCATCTACCGCGTGCCCCGTGGCTTCTCCCTGTGGGGCTCGTCCCACTGTCCCTTCTGCCGCGTTCGCATCCCGGCCCGGGACAACATCCCGGTGTTTGGCTGGCTGATGCTGCGGGGCCGCTGCAGCACGTGCCGCCTGCCGATTTCTCCGCGTTATCCGTTGGTCGAACTCGCCGTGGGGCTGGTGATTTTGATTCTGGGGATGCTGGAAATCCTGCTGGCCGGTGTCAACCTGCCCGGTTTCGGCGAGCGGGGGTTCGCGGGGTTGAGCGTCAGTTGGCTGGTCGGCCATCCTCGCTGGGACCTGATCGGCACCTGCATTTTGCACAGCGGCCTCGTCGGGGTGTTGTTGAGTTGGGCCCTGATTCGGAGCGACGGGTGCTCTCTGCCGCCACGGTATGTGGCCTTTGCCTTCGGCGTCGCCCTGCTGCTGACCGCCTTGACACCGGCGGCGGGTCCGAATGTCCGGCCACCTGACGGCCAGGCGTGGCAAGCACGGCTGACAGATTGGGCGTCTGGCGGCAAAGGCCCCGTTGGGCTCTTGGGCGGACTGCTGCTGGGGATGATCGTTGCCGCTGGATGTCGCTTGGCGGGGCGTGACAGCACGGCGCGGGAACTGCACAGGGAAGACGAACCATGCGGAACTGCCTTGGCGGAAAGGAGAAGCCAATTGAGACGGGGGGGGCGAGAGGCCGATGCCTTGGCCGGCTTGGGACTGGTCGGCGCCAGTCTGGGCTGGCCGGCGGCGGTGTCCGCCGGCTTGCTGGCATCCGCCGCGAGGCTGTTCGGGGCGCTGACGCTGGGCGTCTCGCCGCGTCGTCGCCCCGTGTCACTGCTGGGCTACGTCTGCCCGGCGACCTTCGTTCACATCTGTCTGTGGCGTTGGCTGAACGCTTTGGCTTTCTGGCCGAGCGATGCTGCCGGCAACTTGGCGATCGCGGCAGCCGTGGCGATGGTCTTGGTGTTGGCTTGGCAGGCCAGCGTGCTGGAGCGACTGGCCGCGCGGGCGTGGACCGTTTCCGACGAATCGGTGCCATGATGTTCGGGCCGCGTCAGGCTTGTGCCCCCGGGGTCGGCCGTAATTTGGTCCTCATCCGCAGATTCAGCAGTTCTACCATCAGCGAGAAAGCCATCGCGAAGTAGATGTACTTCCGATCGATGTGCGTGCCGACGCCCTCGGCCAGCAACATTACGCCGATGAGGATCAAGAAACTCAAGGCGAGCATTTTCAACGTTGGATGACGTTCGATGAACTCGCTGACTTTGCCCACAAACACCAGCATCACGATCATGGCCAGCACCACGGCCGCGATCATCACCATCAGGCCGGTCTTGGTGGGCCTGACCATCCCTACGGCAGTGATGACCGAGTCCAAGGAAAACAGGATATCGAACAGCGCGATTTCGATCAGGACGGTGGTGAAGTCGGCGTGAGCCGGAACCACATGCCCCTCTTCGACGCCCTCGACCTTGTTGTGGATCTCGTGGACGCTTTTCCAGATCAGAAACAGGCCGCCGCCCGCCAGGATGATGTCCTTCCACGACACCGCGTTGATCTCCTCGCTCAACCATTCGTCCGGAAGACCAAGCGACGCCAGGTGAAACACGGGATCCACCAGGCGAACGATCCAGGAGATCGTGAGCAACAGCAAAATGCGCGTGACCAGGGCCAGCAGCAGGCCTAACTGTCGGGCCTTCGCACGTTGTGACTCCGGCAAACGACCCACCAAGACGGCAATGAAGACGATGTTGTCAATCCCTAACACGATCTCCATCGCCGACAGGGCGACAAGCGCCACGACGTATTCCATCGGATTTCTCTCCAGCAGTCAGCAGGGCAACGGCTTAGCATCGTTCGAGAAATAACTGTCGCCTCGTCAAAGTAGCCATCACACTCCGTGGGATGATCAGCAATAAACACTGGACAGTTATTTCTCGAACGATGCTTAAGGCCAACGCAGGCACTGATTGTTGCGGCGCGAAGACGAGTCGCAAAGAGGGGCGTGCAAAGCGGATGAAGGCTGGCCGCGAAATGAAGCAACCCTGTCGGCCTCGTTGGTAAGGTTGCCAAGGTCAGCCGCCAGAAAATTAAAGGCAAGAAATGGAAGATGCTGGAAGAGGCTGACAGAAAGATTGAGGTGACAGAAAAATGAAGGGCTCGGGAGCGGACGTCTGTCAAGATGGGAGGTTCTGGTCGATTTTGCCAGCTGTACGGAAAGTGTTGATTCTGGCTGTTATTCCGTACCGATAGAGTGTGTCGAGAACACACGGGTTTTCGGCATTTGACGGCCAAGTACAGCTTGCAGCCTGTCGAGAGACCGGTGTTTAAGGGTTCTGGGAGGTTTGGGAAAACGTCGCACAGCGGCTTTTTTGTTCTTCTCTGCCGCGGAGGCACATCGATGAAGATTCAGTGGGCTTGGCGGGCGAGTGTGCTTGCCGTCTTGGCGCTGGTCGTTTTGCAGGCCGAGTCGCGAGGGCAGGTTTACTACGGGCGGCCTTACGGGGTATCGCCGCAGATGGTTTACGATCCTTCGGGCGCGGCGTACGTCTGCGGCGCTGCCCCGGCGGCCGTGGCGTGGCCGTACGCCGTTCCGGCAAGTTACTACGAAACCCAACCGCAGGAGATGGAGTCGACCTCCGATTTCGAGCCCTCGGCGGAATGCGGCGAGGCGGCGTGCGAGGGGGGAGGTGAGTACTTCCTTGAAGGCGGTCGGGGGTGCGGTTCCTTGGCTGGCGCGCTGAGATGGCTGGCGCCTTACAGCGAGACCAGTTGCTGTGCCCCCCATTGGTTCGACGTCCACGCCGAAGCGGTGTTTCTGCGACGCGATGATGACGCCCCGTTTCGGGAGTTCACTCGGCTCGGACCACTGGGCGACGCCGTGATTACATCCGCAGACCTGGAGTTCAGCACAATGGATCCCAGCTTGCGGATTACGGGCGTCTATCAGACCGGTCCGGGGAGCAATCTGGAGTTCACCTACTTCGGACTGAACGAGTCCTCGAGGGTGGCCAGTGCCAGTTCGGCGGCCGACCTGCTGTACGCGGCGTTCGACAATTTCTCGATTGACGACAACGGCTTTCCGGTCCCCGAGGCCGAGATCGAGCAGGTCCATCAGGCGCAATTCCAACGCGTCAACCTGGACAGCGACTTCGACAGCCTGGAGTTGAACTTCCGCCGTCGCTGGATGGGGCCGACGTGCCTGGTTCAAGGATCGTGGGTGATCGGCGTGCGGTACTTTGAACTGGAGGACCAGTTGCGGTTCTACTCGTACGCCAATCGAGATCTCGACGATCCGCTGGGGGAGGGCCAGGAGGAGACTGGCGGCGAGGCCTGGTACAACCTGAGAACCAGAAACTTCATGACGGGTGCCCAACTGGGCGGTGATATTTGGGTGTGCCTGTTGCCGGGTCTGCGGGCGGGAATGGACGTCAAGGCGGGCATCTACGGCAACAATGTCAAGGTCAGTACCTTCATGGCGGGCGAAGATCCGTACGACCCGGACCCGGACGATCGCTACCGCGTCTTCATCGGGCCCGAAGCGCAGGGCAACGACAAGGTCTCCTTCATCGGCGAACTGCAGTTCATGCTGACTTATCAGCTCAGCCACAACTTCACTTTGCGGGGCGGCTACCAGATGATGTTTGTCGAGGGCGTCGCGACCGCGCTGGACAACTTCGATCCCACGATCACCGAGCGGGTTCCCTGGATGGCCGACGGCGGATCGTTGTTCTATGACGGTTTCACGATCGGTGCCGAATACATGTGGTAATCGTCGCCCTGGTTTCGTCCATTCCGATCTCGCCGCCGAGCGGCTGCAACCGCTCGGCGGTTTTTCGTTTCCTGGCGGGCACGCGCCGGAGAATTGTCGAAGATCCGAGAGACCTGCGGTCGTCGGTTTCGGCGAGGTCGGGAGACCTGCGCCGAGCGAGTCATCGGCTAGAAGCGGTCGGAGCCGCCCAGTTTTTCTTCCACTTTGTCGGCTTGCCAGGCGACGGCGGTCATCACGCGGGTGAGGGCCAGCGGATCGGCCGTCTCGGCCAACCGGTTGGCTTGAACCACGATCATTTCGCCGGACGGCGTGGCTTGGACGGCAAACGCGCCGTGAACCATTTTCGTGTTGTACCGCAGGAGCGCCATCGCGTTCTTGTCGGATGCCGGGCCGCAGACGGACGTGATCGAGATCAAGTCGTGTCCCTCGTCGTCCTTGATCCCGAACTGGACGATCACCGTTTGCTTGCGCAACGCTCCGATGGGGACCACGATCTGCCAGGCGTCGCCCGTCTCTTGAGCCTGCCAACCGGCGGCGCTGGCGACGGACCGCATCAGAGACTTCGGATCGATGGTGGCCGGGGCTAGATCGCCGAAATCCAAGCCTCCGCCGGCGGCGGGGACAGCGGCGAGGGGCGGGGCGGCTGTGGGGGCCGGGGCCGGGCCGGGCGAGGCCGCCGGACGCTGAGCGGCTGCCATCGCCTGCTGGATCATGGCCGGCATCATCATGCCGAACCCGGCGCCCATGCCCATGCCCATGGCGTTGCCGCCGGTGCCCCCGCCGCCTTGCTCCGCCATTTTGGCCATGCTGTTGGCGGCTTGGTACATGGTGAACGCTTGCAGGTCGCCGATGGCCCCCATGCTGCTGCGGGCGTCGATCGCCTTCTGGACTTCTTCCGGCGGGCTAATGGCGTTGATGAAGAAATCGGCCAATTCCAGTCCGTACTTGCCGAAGTCGTCGCCCAGCTTGGCCCGCGTGGCGGCAGCGATTTCGTCGAACCGGGCCGGCAGGTCCAGCATGCCGACCTGCATCGTGCCCAGCAGATCCGTGAGCCGCGACACGATCAGGTCTCGCAGGTACGACGCAATTTCCTCCGTCGTGTACTTGCCTTGCGTCCCGACCAATGTATTGATCAGCAGCGCCGAATCGACGACGCGCAGCGAATACTTTCCGAAGCTTCGCAACCGGACGATCCCAAAGTCCTTGTCGCGGACCGTGATCGGCTGGCGCGTGCCCCATTTCTGGTCCAGGAACGTCTGCTTGCCCACGAAGTAGACCTGGGCCTGGAAGGGGGATTTCTCCCACGGAATCGTCAGTATCCGCGTGATCAGCGGCACGTTCAAGGTCGTCAGCGTGTGGCGGCCGGGACCGAACGTATCCATCGCCTTGCCGTCCTTGAAAAACACCGCCTCCTGACTCTCCTGCACGATCAGTTGCGCCCCTAGCTTGATATCGGTCGAGCCTTCAGGGGGGACGCGGTGTACGATCTCGCGGTTCGAGGCATCAAAAAAGTCGATAACTTCCAGTCGCATTGCCATGACGAGGCTCCTCTGTTTTCGAGTGTTTTGAGTTCTTTCGAGACGATTGTAGGAAGTTTTCTCTGCCAAGCCAACGATACGTAGACATGCGTTTCGCATTGGCATTCGCTAAAATGCTCGCATGACCACCATGCCTCCACAGGACGCTCTGCAACGCCTGACGACACCGATCCAGTTTGTCAAAGGGGTCGGTCCGCAGTTGGCCTCGTTGCTGGAGCGACTGGAGCTGCGCACCGCCAGCGACTTGTTGTTCTGTTTCCCCCGCGATTATCACGATGCCAGCCGGCTGCTGGCCATCCCCGACTTGCAGGAGGACGAGCCTGCCAGTGTGTGCGGTGTGGTGGAAGAGATCGACATGCAGAACACGGGCACGGGAAAGACGTTGCTGGGAGTGCTGATCCGCCAGGACCGCTGGTACCTGCGCGCCCTGTGGTTCAATCAGCCTTACATGCGGGAGCGTTTCCGGCGTGGCCATCGCGTGTTGCTGTCGGGCACGCCGCGGTTCAACGGCGGCCGCTGGGAAATGGTGCATCCGCGCGTGGAACTGTTGGAAGGCGACCGTCAACCTACGTCGGGCAGCATCCTGCCGCTGTATCCACTGACGGAGGGCTTGAAGCAGTCGCATTTGCGGCGGGTCATTGGTTTGGCGGTGGACAGCTACGCTTCTTGTCTGGAAGAGGTCTTCCCGGCCGCCTACCTGGATGCCCACGGTTTGTTGCCGATTCAAGCGGCGGTGCAGCAAATCCACGCCCCGCGCGACACGGCAAGCCTGGCGCAGGCGCGCCGCCGGTTCATCTACCAGGAGTTGCTGGTGCTGCAATTGGCGCTGGCGCTCCGCAAACAGCAGCGGGGGACGCGGAGCCAGACGCCGCCGCTGCCGATCAACGCGAAGATCGACGCGCGGATTCGCCGCTTGTTCCCCTTCGAACTCACGCCGGCCCAGCAGCAGGCGCTGCAGGAAATCACGGCCGACATGGCCCGGCCGACGCCCATGAATCGCCTGTTGCAGGGCGACGTGGGCAGCGGCAAGACGGTGGTGGCCGAGTACTCGATGCTGCTAGCGGTGGCCCACGGCTTTCAAGCGGCGATGATGGCCCCTACGGAGATCCTGGCTCGGCAGCACGCGGCGACATTGCAGCGGGACCTGCGCGAAAGTCGAGTGCGAATCCGGCTGCTGACCGGCTCGCTGTCCGCCGCCCAGCGGCGGCAGACGCTGGCGCAGATCGCGGCGGGCGAGGCGGACCTGATCGTCGGCACGCACGCCTTGCTGCAGGAGAACATCGACCTGGCCAAACTTGCGCTGGTGGTGATCGACGAGCAGCACAAGTTCGGCGTGAACCAGCGGGCGGCGCTGCGGCGCGTGGGCGCCGACCCGCACTATCTGGTCATGACGGCCACGCCGATTCCGCGCACCATCTCGATGACGCTGTTCGGCGATTTGGACGTTTCGCTGCTGCGGGAAGGCCCGCCGGGACGCGCGGTGGTACACACGTACTTGGGCACCGAGTCCCAGCGCGGCCGCTGGTGGGAGTTCTTTCGCAAGAAGCTGCGCGAGGGCCGGCAGGGCTACGTGATCGCGCCGCACGTCGAAGCGTCGGAGGACGAGTCCGTGGCGAGCGTCCGGCAGACGTTCGCGACCTTGACCAGCGGCGAATTGGCCGATTTCCGCTTGGCCCTGATGCACGGCCGGTTGAGCGCCGACGAGAAGGAATCCGTGATGGGGGACTTCCATCGCGGCCAGACCCAGGTGCTGGTGGCCACCTCGGTCGTGGAAGTCGGCATCGACGTGCCCAACGCGACGTTGATGACCATCGAGGACGGCGAACGCTTCGGCCTGGCCCAGTTGCACCAGATGCGCGGCCGCGTCAGCCGCGGCGTGCATCCGGGATTCGTGTGCGTGTTCGCCGAGTTGAAGACCGAGCAGGCACGGCAGCGGCTGGAGGCGTTTTCCCGCTCGAACGACGGTTTCGAACTGGCGGAAACCGACTTCCGGCTGCGCGGTCCCGGCAGCCTGTTCAGCTTCCAACAACACGGCCTGGCCCCGTTTCGCATCGCCGACCTGGTGCGCGACGCGGACGTTTTGGCCGAGGCACGGCGGGACGCCCAGGCGTTGGTTTTCGACGGCGCGCAGTTGGCCCAACCTGAATTCGCCCGACTGCGGCAGATGGTCAATCGGCGCTACGGCCAGGCACTGGAATTGGCCGATGCCGGCTGAAAAAGCCCGCCAGAAGCCCGGCTTTTCGGAAAAAGCCCAAGCTTCTATGCCGGCGTGGCGACGCGAGTTGCCTTGGCGGCCAAAGTCGAATACCATGGGGCGTTGTCGATGAGCCGTATCGCGACGTCCGACCGGCGGGCTGTCAGGCCCTTGAGGCGGTCGGAACCGGCGGAAGCCGGCACGACGAGTTCGGAGCTGCGGCCGCAGGCTGCGTTATGGGAGGGGTTTCGCTTATGAAATGGAACGCGGAGGACCTTTCGCAACGGATCTTCGATCTCCGCTTGCTGGATCAACGGCAACTGGAAAGCGTGTGGGGCGAGATCGGCTCGCGGGAAGTCGACGTGGACGGTTTCTGCAGCCGCCTGCTGAACAAAGGGGTGCTGACCAATTTCCAGTTGGACAAGGTCCTCAAAGGCGATCGCGAGGGCTTTTTCTACGGCAACTACCGTGTGCTGTACATGGTCGGAGCCGGCACGTTCGCGCGCGTGTTTCGCTCGGTGCATACGAAAACCAAGAAAGTGGTCGCCCTTAAGGTGCTGCGCCGCCGCTACCGCACCGAGCCGGACCAGGTCGATCTGTTCCTCCGCGAAGCGCACATGGGCGAGAAGCTCGTGCATCCCAACATCGTGCGGATCTTCGACGTCAGCAATAACATCCACGCGCCGTACATGGTGATGGAATTCGTCGAGGGCCAGACGCTACGGGAGTTTCTCAAGGTCCGCAAGCGGCTGGATGTCCCCACCTCGGTCAACTTGATGATCGACATCGCCAGCGCCTTGGATTATGCCCGGAAAATCGGGATCACGCACCGCGACATGAAGCTGTCCAACGTGATGGTGGCCTCCAACGGCAAGGCGAAACTGGTAGACTTCGGTCTGGCCACCATGTCGGAGGCCAGCGACGACAAGCTGCTGGCCGCACCCAACGCCCGCTCTATCGACTACGTCGCCCTGGAACGCGGCACGAACGTGAGGAAGAACGACCATCGCAGCGACATCTATTTCGCCGGCTGCGTGTTCTATCACATGATGACGGGCGTCCCCCCGCTGGTGGAAACGCGCGACCGGTTGGTGCGGATGAGCGTCTCGCGATTCGGGGAGATCAAGCCGGCCAACGAGATCATCCCCGATATCCCTATCCCCGTTTTGACCGTCCTGAATCACGCTCTGTGCTTCAAGCCGGAAGACCGTTACCAGGAGCCGGAGGTGTTCCTGGCGGACCTGAAGCGAGTCAAGTTCGTGATGGACAAGGGCGAAGCGGAGACGGCAGATGCCGGAGCGGAGGGAAAACGCGTCGAAAAGGTGCGAATCGACGACGAGGCGGAGGGGCTCGGCAAGACCGTGCTGGTGGTCGAGTCGAACCACGAGGTGCAAAACCTGCTCCGCGAACAGCTGAAAAAACGCGGCTATCGCGTGCTGATCACCAACGACCCGGCCCGCGCCATTCAGCGGTTCGAGGACGAGATCCGCACGGCCCATTGCGCGATCTTCTCGGCCCAGGATCTGGGCATGCGGGCCGTCGAAGCGTTCAACCATCTGGGCGAAGGGACAACGACGTCCGACATCCCGGCCGTGCTGCTGGTCGACAAGCGAGATAAAGAACTGACCAAGGCCGCAAAGCCCGACGACCACCGCCTGCTGTTGCCCATGCCGTTGAAGATCAAGTCCCTGCGCGAGGCGCTGATCAAGCTGCTGAAGGATTAGGCTCGGCAGAAAGAAAGGAGTGTACGAGTACGTGTAAGAGTACGAGTACGTGGGAGCCCTTCTCCGTCTGACTTCTTCTCGTACTCGTACACGCAAATCCCTTCCACGTCTGTGCGAGGCTCCCCACGTTATCGAGGCGGATCGGCAAGGGGCTTGGCCTTGCCAAACACGAGCAGGAATCGGTCCGCGGCCGGCGGCCGGCCTGCTGACTGCAGGACGAATCCGGCGTCCGCCAGTTCCTGTTTCACGGCCGCCGGATCGATCTGCCGTCGATGACTGGCGTCGCGCCGTGACAACGGCTCTTTCCCCGCCCGGTCCAAGACGTAGACGCAACCGTCGGCCGTCAGTCGCTCGTGCAGCTTGGCCAGCAGCGTCTTGCCGTGGAACAGCAAGTGGTACGTATCCAGGAAGAACACGGCGTCGATCGGTTCTGGTCCCAGATGCGGATCGCCCAGGTCGGTCAGCACCGAGGGCAGCGACACGCCGGCGGGCAACGGCGGCCGCTCGTCCTTCTGCGTCGCCCACTCCTCCAAGACGATCTCCAGGCCCGCGCCGGACGACCGCGCCAAGATCGGCGGGATCAACTCGCGTGCCTGTCCCAGCGCGATGATCACGGGACGGTGTAACTGCTTGCCGGGGGGCAGGAGCTGTTCGCAGACTTCGCTGGTCGCCAGCGGCAGGAAAGGATCGGGGTCCCGGCCGGCCTCGGATGGCTCGGTCGGGCGTTGGAAGATCAGGACGAACGGATTGTCCTTGGCTTCGCACAATTCGTCGGCGCAGGCGACATACAGAAAGCCCTCCTCGCGGGCCTCGCGGACGACGGTCGTTTCGGCGACCCAGAAGTGTTTGCTGGCGCGTTGCTCGCGGGGCACCCAGTCGCGCAGCGTGCCGGGCAGGCGGTCGACCACGACGAAATAGCCGCCCGGCTTCAAGGCCCGCCTGATTTCCCGCAGCATTTCGCGCGGCTTGGAAATGTGGTGGTACACCAATCGCATGTAAGCCAAATCGACGCTTGCCGCCGGCAGCCCGGGACTATCGTCGCGCCCCAGCACGGGACGAACTTGCGCCAGCTTCCGCTTCTCGGCCTCCGCCCGCAGGGACTTGACCTGGTTTTCCGTGATCTCCTCGGCGTACACGGTGCCCGACGGCCCGGCGATCTCCGCAAAAACCCACGTGTCCCCGCCTCTGCCCGCGCCGATATCCGCCACGGTGGCCCCGGCGCCGATGTTCAGCCGGGCGGCCAGTGCGCGAATCGACGCGGGCCGGTCTTTGGGACGCTCCGGCGACGGGCTTGCCGCGGCGTCCTTGGCTTCGGCCGCCCAGGTTTGACCGGCGTTGTCCGGCGGAACGGTTGCCGTCAAGAGCATGAACACGGGCACGGCGAGCAACAGAATGGGGACGAGACGAGGAAGGGTCCGCTCCCACGGACGCCGCAAGCAACGGTCAACACAAAACATAGAGGGAATCTCCTTGGGGCTCAAATTGCCAACTTTCGCTACCCCGCTTGCCGGGGTAAGCGGCTTCTGCACTACTCTTCACCAGCACTGCCGCCCGGCTGAGCCGGACGTGGGGCCGTTCTTGTTCCCGGAATCCCATCCGTCCGGCGAGTTCCATCATATTCGCAAAGCCGTTGGCCGTCACGTGCCCAATGGGCTCGACGATCAAGAATCGCCTGCCGGGACTCAGGCCGTTGTGAATCTCTGCAAACAAACGCCGCAGGTCCGGCGCCTCGTGGGCCGAGTAGAAAGCCAGGGCAAAGTCAACCGGTTCGTCGAGCGCGATCGAGTCGGGCTGGCAGCGATGGGTGCGGATGCGATCCGCGACTCCGGCCCGCTGCGCGCGCCGCCCCACGACGTCCAGCATCTGCGGCTGAAGGTCCGCAGCAATGACTCGGCCCTGCTCGCCGACCAGTTTCGCCATCGCGATCGAAAACAGTCCCATCCCACAGCCGAAATCGAGGGCAGTCATTCCCGGTTCCAGGTAGGGCGTCAGAATCCGCTCCGGATTGTGCAGCCAGCGGCGCAGGCGGTTGTCGATAAAGTACCCACCCCACCAGGGACAAACATGCGGACCCACGGATCACCCTTCTGTGCCAGCTTGCAGCAGCGATACTTGCGATTCGACAGAGCCGCTTCAGCCCGAAACTCCGCCCTCCGCCAACAAGGAGCAATTTACGTCGCCTGCGACGCGATCGCAACTCCGCCTGAGCGACATCAAGCCGAGACGGCTCGTTCCGCAGATGGCTGGCAAATTATCGCCCCATTTCACGGCTTGGTTTGCTCGACAAGCATCTCAAGAACTCCTTCACGAAGAATTCAGCCCGTATTCTACCACCGCCCGCTGCTTCCGCCTGCAACGGCAGGAACACAGCACCGCGCGCTCTTGGCACGGCCTCGTTCTGCGCGCTTGATACGCGTTGTGTTCGCGGGCATGCCAGCTTCGGGTTGCTCACCGGCTTCGTCGCACACTGTGGCAAAAGAGCATTTCGTTAGGATCGCCAAGCGATCTTGGAGATTCTCCGTGAGACCAAGCCCGGACTGTGGGCGGACGCCGATCGTCCGTCAGGTTGAGCAGGAGAGGGAACAGTCTTCGACAGCCCGGCCTATTTTTCCTTGATACCGAAGATCGAGCGGAAAAGCGGATGGTTCTCGCGCACGTCGGAGACGATCGGGGCGCCCCAGAGGACCTGGGCAAGCTGCTTGGAACGTTCTTCGCATTTCTCTGCTTGCATCCGGTGCCCCATCCGCTGATGCGCGGTAGCCAGGCAGTCCCAGGCTCGCGGGCACAGGTCGTACTCTTCGACACACTCTTCGAAATGCGCCAGGGCTTCTTCCGCGAACCCCCGCTCCAAGAGTTCCTTTCCTTGTTCAAGCCGTTCGCAAGGGGATTCCAGCGCCTTGGCCGCACAGACGTTGGCGTCGACTTTGGCGATTTCTTCCTCGATCTGCAACCGGATGGGATCTTCCGATCTGACCGTGATGATGGAACAAGGCATCTGCTGGGCCACCTTGCGGGCGACCCCGCCGACGAACAGTCGGGCGACGCCCGTTCGCCCCACGGAGCCCATGACCAGCAGGTCCGCCTGGATCTCGCGGGCGACGCGCAGGATTTCGCGATGGGGCTTTCCGCGGCGTATCCGTTGGTGCAACGTGACGTCGTGCAGGTCCAGATCGCGCAGGAATCTCTTGCACTCCCGCTGCTGCGTCTTCATCGCCAAATCGTCCGGATCCATGACCGCCTCCGCCGCCAGCGACTCATCGTAGTAAGTGGACAGCGAGTGGATCACGGACAGCACGTGAAGTTCCGCCCGCAGTCCCCGCGCCAGATGAATGGCGCTCTTCAAGGCACGGCGGGATGCGTCGGAGAAATCGACTGGGCAAAGAACCTTCCGGACCTTGGGCGCCGCCCCGGGCTTGACAATCCAAACCGGCTTGGCCGCTCTCCGCCGCAGTCGCCCTGCCGTCGTGCCGAGGTAGAAGTGGCCGCCGGCGGTCGTCTCGCCCGCCCCGATCAGGATCAGGTTCACGTTGCGCTGATTCGCCTCCCGGTCGATCTGTTCGAAAGCGGTGCCCTGCCGGAGCACGGTCTCCGCCTTCTCCGCTCCCTCGGCGCGCAGGCAATCGGCAGCGGACACCAACAGGTCCGCCACCTTCTTCTCCACGCGAGACCGCTCCTCGGGCGAAGACTCCACATCGTCCGGCATCACGTGCAGCAAGCAGACCTCCGCTGCGAACTTCCCGGCAATCCAACCGGCGGTCTTCAATGCTTCGTTTGCAGCCGAGCCAAAATCCGTGGCCACCAGAATCTTCTCGATGATTCGCATGGGCCCTCCTCCCCCTCGCGCCTGTGAAAGGCAGTTCGCTCGACGTGAGAACGCGAACCAGACCGTGATGGGATTCTGCCCCATTCTAGCGTTTCGGAACTTCGATGCCAGCCGGGTTGCCGGGAAAATGCGAGCGTAAGACCAACTGAGTGTTACCAGGCGGCCGGCGGAAACCGTACCGAGATGGACGGCGCGCGTGTTGCCGCCCAACGTGTCCCAGCGGACGGGCCCGGTGACGCCGTTCCACGGAGAAATCGCCCGCAAAGCGTCGCCGATCCGGGCGCGGTTTAGGCCTGACTTGCGGATGGCCGTAATGAGCAGTTGCACGGCGTCATACGTGCCGGCGGCGGCAAAGTCCGGACTCCGCTGAAACCGCTTCCGGTATGTGTCTTCAAACGCCTGCCACTTCTCGTCCGGCTCGACGAGCAACGGCAGGATGGCTCCTTCCGCAGCCCCGCCGGCTGCTTCCAGGAAGTGGCGGCGCCCCATCGCCGGGCCGCCGAAGATTTGGCCCTGAAAGCCTGCGGCGCGCACGTCGCGCACGAGCCGGGCACTGCCTCGGGCGCCGGCCACCACCAATACGGCTGCCGGTTTCGATTGCAGCGCACGGCGAACCAGATCCGAGGTGTCTGCCTCCGCTGGCCGGCAAACGAATTGAAACTGGGGAGCGAGCCGGTGCTTGACCAGGCTGTGATTCAACTCCGTCATGAAACTGCGCGACTCGTGGTCTTCGCCCGCGATGACGACAAACGGTTTTCGGCCAAGGCAGCGGGCCAATTCCGCCGCCAGGACCGGGGCCTGCAACTGGTTCCCGGGCAAGAGCGAGAAAATCCACGGCACGATCGCCGAGTTGGCCGTGCGGTCGCTGCTGGCTGCGCAGAGGAGCGGCAGGCGGGCTTTGGTGGTGACCTGTTCGGCCAGGTGCGTGCTGGCGCTGTCGATCCCGCCGAGGATCGCCCAGACCCGGTCCGTGTACACCATCCGCGTCAGGTGCGCCGCGCCGCCGGTCCACGGATCGTCGGACCAGCGGGCCACAAGCCGGAACGGCCGGCCCCGATAGCCGCCCTGCTGGTTGGCCTGCTCGACGGCCAGAGACGCGGCACACCACAGATCGCCGCCTTCCGGATGGGCCGGATCGCCGGGGCCGAAGTAGCCAATGCGCACTTCGGTCACGTCTTCGGGTTCGGGAGCCTCGCGGCCCGGACCGGCGTACTCCAAGGGCAGCTCGCGGCGGTCGAAGAAAGGAGGCGGGGCAGCGATCGGCGGCGCAGCGGCGCCGACCGCGGTCCCGCACGCCGCGACCAGGGCGAGTCCCAGCAGCCAACGCAAACATCGCCCGAAGTGCCGCCGCATGTCTGACCCCGATCCCTACAACGTCTTCAGGTACTCGATCAGGTCGTTCAACTGGTCTTTGGTCATGTCGTTGGTCACGCCGTGCGTATCATCGGGGTTGAACACGGTCCAGATTTCTTCCAGCGTTGGAGCAGCGCCGTTGTGCAGGTAGGGCGCCGAGTCGTAGATATTGTTCAGGTGCGGCACGTCGAACTCCGAAATCGTGTCGTACTTCATTTTCGTGCCCACGTCGTGCTTGCGGCGATCGGTGTACAGCGGCGGAAAGTGACACGTCACGCAGCGGTTTTCGACGGGGATCATCTGGCCGTCGTTGGCGCGCGTCCTCCCGAAAATGGCTTTGCCGCGACGCTGGGCTTCGGTCAACGGCGCCCCGACCGGCCGGTACCGGTTGGGCGGCCGCGGGATCGTGCAGATGTACAGATCCAGGGCTGCGAGTTCCTCCGGCGTGAAGGGCGCCAACCGCGTGAAGAACGCCGACAGCCGCGGACCGCACTGCCGTGAGAAGCTCGGATTCTTGCCGTTCCACTTGAACGGGGCCGTGTCCAGAATGCCGCGCAGCGTCCGGTTGTCCACGGGGTCGACGCCGATCCCGTCCGGCTCGGTGTTGTAGGTGATGCCGTCCACGTGCCCGTCGGGATGGCACGAGTGGCAGGAGAACTGGCGGCGGAAGGTGATCTTGGCGTCGTGGAACAGCAGTTCGCCGCGACGGACCTGGGTGAGTTCCTGCGGGCCGCCCAAGTCGATCCGCTCGCCCAACTTCAACCCGGCCACGTCGATCACCGAGATCGAATCGTCCAGGGCGTTGGCCAGGTAAGCCGTCTTGCTGTCGGGCGTGATGACGATGTCGCGGGGGCTGCGCAACGTGGGGATGTGCGCCACGACGAACTCGGACGCCTTGCCCAAATGGTTCGGTAGGACTTGCCGGCGGTCGTCCTCCGAGGCCGATTCTACCAGGCCGATCAGCTTGGCGACGTCCACCACGGCCACGCGGTCGCCGGTGGCGCTGGTCACCAGCGCCAGCCGGCCGTCGGGCGTGATGGCCACAGCGGTCGGATCGGGGAAATACAGGCCGGGTTCGTCCAGCAGCACCTGATCCGTGCGGCCGTCCGGCCAGACGATGCCCAGGCCGTTGGTGATCGTCCAGCCCTGAGAGATCCGCGTCATAGGGACGACGTTCTTGGTCCGCAGCAGCGTGACCAGCGCGAACCGGCCGCTGGGATGCCAAGCGACGCCCTGCAAAAGATTCGCCGCCGGCAGGGTCGGACGGTCGTCGACCAAGGCCCGCTCGGTGTCGATGATCGTCACCTCCGAAATCGACGGCATGCGCGGCGCCACGAACCGCGAGTACATGTTCGTGACGCAGATGCGCGCCCCGTCCGGCGACAGGGCCAGCGACCAAGGCCCGCGGCCGGCGGCCAACCGCTTGACCTCCTTCAGCGCGGCCGTGTCGATCACGGAAATGTCTTCGGTGGCGGTGTTCAGCACGTACAGGTGCTTGCCCGTCCGGTCGGTCAGCACGCCGTGAGGTTCGTCACCTACGGGGATCGTGGCCACGACGTGGCGCTGGGCGGCGTCGATTACCGACAGCGAATCGTCCAGGCGGTTGCTGACGAAGGCCCGCCGTCCATCGGGGCTGAACGTCACGTCCATCGGCTGGCCGCCCACCGGGATTTCCGCCACCTTGCGGCGCGTGGCGGTATCCACGACGATCACCGAATAGGCGCTTTCGCAGGTGGTGTACAATTCGCGGCCGTCGAGACTGAGCGCCAGGTTAAGCGGCTTCTTGTAGCGCGGTTCGACCGTGATCTCCGGCGGGACCTTGGGGTGGGCGATGGCCGCAAGAGCCGTGGCGTAGTTAAACGGCTTGCCATGCGCGTCGGCGTGGCAACCTGCGCAGGTCTGTTCCGTGGTTTTCGGCAGGTGGACGGCCAGCGTCTCGGAGCCCTGCTTCGTGGCCGCCTCGTCCGCGTGGCCGCTGCCGGCGCCGTGGCACGCCTCGCAGCTGACGCCCTCGTGAACGGCATACGTATCCAGGACTTCGGCGGCCGGTTTGTGGTACGCGGTGGCATGGCACTTCAGGCACTGCACGCTCGTTCGCGGGTCGCCCCTGACGCCCGCGGCGGCCGCCATCTGGCGCGCCTTGGCGGTGCCCAGGCTGGCATAGGCGTCCGCGTGCCTGCTGGCCTGCCATTTGCTATACTGGTAGCCAAAAGCCACGCCGGCGTGGCATTCGGCACAGACGGCGACGCCCGTGTAGGCATGGCCCGGTTCCTGGGTGACGGGTGGAGCGGGCGGTTGCAACTTCTGGCAGTCCCAATTCGGCGGCGTGGGGTGGGCGATGTCCTGCCAGGCCCGGTCCAAGTCGAACGTTCTGGGGCCCAGCACCATGCGGTGGGAGCCTTTTTCGGCGTGACAGTTCAGGCAGTGTTCCTTGGCAGGCATCCTCAAGCCGGCGTTCATCGCGGCCTCGCGGTCCATCATCACATCTTCGGCCATGTACTCGCTGCCCGGCCCGTGGCACATCTCGCACTGCACGCCCTGCTGGATGGAAAACGTCTCGTCGCGTTCCCACGGCTCCGCCTCCGCCGCCGTGGCGTGGCAGCCCAGGCACATGGCCGACTCCTGCGGCTCCATCGGAATGCCGCTCCATTTGGCGATTTGCTTCGCCTCCGGCTTGGCCAGGCTCGTGTACGCCTTGGCGTGCCGCGAGTGCAGCCAGCGCGTCAACTGATCGCCCATCGCCGCCCCGTCGTGGCATTGGCCGCAGACCTTGGCGCCGACGTAAACCGGTTGCCGGTACGCCTCGAATCCAGCGGCCGGCGCGGCGGCCAGCGCGACGATCGGCAGCAGCCATCGTAGCCCTCTCGCTCCGCGAGAGGATAGCTTGTCATGTGGCGGAGCAAGAGGGCGAGAGGATAGC